>NZ_JBFAMT010000046.1:0-74787 GCF_040656635.1 Actinosynnema sp. NPDC049800
CCACCACGGCCGCCGCCACCACGGCCGCCGCCACCACGGCCGCCGCCACCACGGCCGCCGCCACCACGGCCGCCGCCACCACGGCCACCGCCACCACGGCCACCGCCCCACCACCACGGCGACGACACCACGGCGACGACACCGGGCCAACGACCCGACGAGCGCTTCCGGCGGCAGACGCGCCGCACTCGCCGCACTCGCCAGCGCCCGAACCGCCGACGCCGGAGCAGGCGGGGTGAGGAGTCCGGCCGTCCGGGGCGCGGGGGTGTGGGTTGGCGGCGCGGGGGGTTAGCGGCGTGGTGGGTCGGTGGGGATGGTGATTTGTGGCGGGCCCGTGGGGCGGCCGGGGTCGCCTGGGCGGCCCGGTTGGCCTTGGCCCGGGTCGGGGGATTCGCTGGTCGGCGGTGGGTCGCTCGCCTGCGGCGGGGGGACGTAGCCCGTGGACACCAGAAGGGTGATCACGGTGCCCTTCAGGGCGCTGCCGCGCGGTGTTTGGCTGACCACTTGGCCCTTCGGCTGGTCGGAGTTGCGGTTCTGCGCGGAGACCTTGTAGCCGGCCTGTTCGAGGATCCTGGTGGCGTCGTTGACGTTCCGGCCGACGACGTCGGGCACGCGGATCTCGCTGCCGCCCTTCAGGTAGCGCTCCTCGACGGCCGGCATGCCGCGCACCGGCAGTCCTTCGTGGACCTTCGTCATCGTGTCGAACCACGTCCGCGCGGGCACGGTGCCGCCGTAGATGTCACCCTTGCCGCACAAGCGAGGCGGGCCGCCGTTGACGCAGATCCCGCGCGGTTCCACGCCGTCGTTGAACGTCTGCACGGCACCGGCGAAGTCCGGCGTCGCGCCGATGAACGCGGCCGACTTGTAGTCCTCCGTCGTCCCCGTCTTGCCCAGCATCGGCCGGGTCCACTTGAACTGCCGCGCCGCGGCGGCGGCGGTTCCGCTGCCCTGGTCGTCCTTCGACATCCCCACGGCCAAGCCGTTCGCCAACGGCTCGGCCACGACCTGCTCGCACGGCGCCTCGTTGACCGGCACGGGCTGGCCGGAGCGGTCCACGATCTGGGCGATCGGGGACGGCGGGCACCACACGCCGCCGCTCATGATCGTCGCCGCCACGTTCGCCAGCTCCAACGTGCTCACCGGCGCCGGGCTCAACGTGAACGAAGCGTTGCCGCCGTTGGACTTGTAGAACTCGGTCTGCGAGACCCGCAGCTCCTTGCTCTTCGCCTTCGGGTCCGGCCGCACGCCCGCGATGTTCGTCGCCATCGTCTCGCGCATCCCCAACCGCGACGCCATGTCCACCACCGGGTCCATGCCCAGCTGCTCTTCCAGGATCACGAACCCCGTGTTCGGCGAGGTCTGCAACGCCGTCTGCAACGACATCTGCGGCGGGTACGTCGACGACGCGTTGCCCAGGCAGTACCACCGCGTGGCAGGCTCCGGGGCCGGCGGGCACTTGTCCCCACCACCCTTGAACACCCGCGACACGTACGAGTTCGGCGTGGCCATCGTGCTCTCGATGCCCATGCCCTTCTCCAACGCCGCCGCGGCCGTGAACACCTTGTAGACCGACCCGGCCCCGAACTTGTTCTCCACCCCGGACGGCAGGTCGAACTGCGTCTGGAACTGGTCGGCCTTCAACCCGTAATCACGGTTCGCCACCAGCGCCACGACCTCGTGCCGCTCCTTGCCCGGCCGCACGACCGCCACCGTGTTCGCGATGCCGTCGGTCGACTTCGCGACCTGGCCCTCCGCCGCGCGCTTCGCGTGATCGGTGATCGTGCGGTCCAAAGTGGTCCGGATCGTGTAGCCGCCGGTCTTCAGCTGCTCCTCGCTGAAACCGTTGCGCGCCAAGTAGTTCAACGCGTACGAGCAGAAGAACCCGTGCTCCGGCCCGGCCCCGACGCACCCGTTGGGCGGCGTCCGCACCGGCGTCGCCAGGCCGAGCGGCTCGGCCTTCGCGGCCTCGGCGGCGTCACGCGACAGCTTGTCGTTCTCGACCATCTTGTCGATCACCTGGTTGCGCCGCTCCAGCGCCTTCTCCGGGAACACCTCCGGGTTCAGCGCGGACGGGCTGTTGACCATGCCCGCGAGCATCGCCGCCTGCGGCACGGTCAACTTGTCCGCCGTCGTGTTGAAGTACGCCTGCGACGCCGCGGCGATGCCGTAGATCGTCGAGCCGAACGGCACCACGTTCAGGTACCGGGCGAGGATCTCCTCCTTGCCGAGCTGGCTCTCCAGCTGCAACGAGATGCGCCACTCGCGGGCCTTGCGCGCGACCGTCTGCTCCTGCGCCTTCTGCTGCTCGACCTGGTTGTTGCGCGCGACGACGTGCACGAGGTAGTTCTTCACGTACTGCTGCGTGAGCGTGGACGCACCCTGCGTGACCGAGCCGCTGAACTGGTTCGTCAGCCCGGCCCGGATCGTGCCCCGCCAGTCCACGCCCTGGTGCTCGTAGAACCGCCGGTCCTCGACCGAGACCAGCGCGGCCTTCATCGTCGGCGAGATCATGTCGGGCTCGACGAGCACGCGGTACTGGTCGTACAGGTACGCGATCGGCGCGCCGTCCTTGTCGGTGATCGTGGAGATCAACGGCGGGTCGGTGGTGACCAGGTCGGCGGAGATGCTGTCGACGGTGTCGCTGGCTCTGTTCGACACCATCCCCAGCGAGCCGACGACAGGGAACAACATGCCTGCCAGCAGCACCCCGGCCAGCAGACACAGTCCGAGCAGTTTCAGCACGCCGTTCCTGGCTCGCATGCAGGTCAGCGTACGCGGCACCTGAAGAGGTGATCGGATTCGCGCACAGTTGATTACGCAGGATGAGTACTCGTACTCAAGACAGGTAACAGGTGGGCAACCCAGGGTTGGAGGTGGAACCGGAAGGCTCTACAGTCCGTCACTGTCCAAGACAGCAGCCAACGGCATGACCACTCGATGGTGAGCCTACGGCATCCGCGGCAGGGGTGTGGCGGATTTAGAACGTCTGGGCACTGTGTGAACTGAGGTGGGGGATATGCAGCAGGTGCAGGGGGATTGGCGGATCAAGGCCTCGTGCCGTGACGAAGAGCCGGACCAGCTCTTCGTGCGCGGCGCGGAGCAGCGCAAGGCGAAGGTGGTGTGCCTGGGATGCCCGGTGCGCACCGAGTGCCTCGCCGAGGCCCTGGACAACCGGATCGAATTCGGCGTCTGGGGCGGCATGACCGAGCGTGAACGGCGGGCGTTGCTGCGGCGTCGCCCGGACGTCACCTCATGGCACGAGCTCCTCGACACCGCACGTCAGGAGCACCACGAGGAGTCCGCGGTCGGCTGACCGGCCGGGCTCCACTACTCGCCCGCCAACCGCCGACCGATCTCGTGCAGACCGTCCAGGTCGTGCACGTCGGTAGGCAGCGCGGGTACCCCGATCAGCGGAACACCGGGGTGCGCACGGGTGAACCGCGCGAGCAGTCGCTTCTCCCGATCGGCGACGGCCACGCGATCCGCGTGCACCCGCAACACCGCGGCAGCCAGCGGAGCGTCCCCAGTGCGCTCGAGCCGGTCCGCCGCCGCCAACGCGCCTGGTGCCGGCAAGGGGGCCAGCACCGGGTGCGTCCGGTTCGCGACCAGGCCGGTCAACGGCATCCGTTCCGCGCTCAACCGCTCCACGAAGTAGCTGGCCTCGCGCAACGCGTCCGGTTCGGCCGCCGCGACCACCAAGAATCCGGTTCCGGGTGATCGCAGCAGCTCATAGGTGGCCTTGGCGCGTTGCCGGAAGCCACCGAACATGCTGTCGAACGCCTGCACGAACGTCGAGGCGTCCTGCAGGAGTTGGCCGCCGACGATGGTGGACACGGCTTTGGTGAACAGGCCGAAGCCCGCGCCCACGATCTTGCGGATGCCGCGCCCGCCCGCCCGGGCGGGCGCCGACAGCATCCGGATCAGCTTGCCGTCCAGCACCGTCGACAACCGCTGCGGCGCGTCCAGGAAGTCCAGCGCCGACCGGCTCGGCGGCGTGTCCACGACGACCAGGTCCCACTCGTCGCGCTCGACCAGCTGGCCCAGCTTCTCCATCGCCATGTACTCCTGCGTGCCGGAGAACGACGTGGAAATCGTCTGGTAGAACGGGTTCGCCAGGATCTGCTCGGCCCGCTCACGACCGGCGTGCTGCCACACCATGTCGTCGAACGTGCGACGCATGTCCAGCATCATCGCGTGCAGCTCGCCCTTGACGCCCTCCACCTCGACGCGTCGCGGCTGGTTGTCCAGCTCGCCGAGGCCGAGCGACTGCGCCAGCCTGCGCGCCGGGTCGATGGTCAGCACGACGGCCCGCCTGCCGCGTTCGGCGGCACGGATGGCCAGCGCCGCCGCCGTGGTCGTCTTGCCGACGCCACCGGACCCGCAGCACACCAGCACCCGGGTCGCCGGGTCGTCCAGCAACGCGTCCACGTCGAGCCGGTTCACCGCACACCCCGCCCGACCAGCACCTCGGCCAGCTCGTAGAGCGCGGCCACGTCCACCCCGTCGGTCACCTCCGGCAGTTCCAGCGTCGGCAGGTCCGCCTCGGCCAGCTTCTCCTTCGCCCGTTCCTCCATGCGGACCCGCAACGCGTGCTCCACGGCCTGCTCGACCAGCCCGTCCAGCACGTCGGCGTCCACGTCGAGACCCGCCGCCTCCAGCCCGGTGCGCACCCGCCCGGCGTCGACCCGCCCCTCGGACGCCGACGCGACCGACCGCGCGGGCAGCCGCGGCGCGCTGACCCGGTTCACGAACACCGCGCCCGGCCGCAGGTCCGCGGCGTCCAGCTCGGCCACCGCGTCCAACGTCTCCCGCACCGGCATCTCCTCGAGCAGCGCGACCAGGTGCACCGCCGTGTCACCGGAGTGCAGCAGGTTGACCACGCCGTCGCTCTGGCCCTTGATCGGCCCCACCTTGGCGAGGTCGGCCATGGCCCTGGTGACGTCCAGGAACCGGACTACCCGACCGGTCGGCGGCGCGTCGAGCACGACGGCGTCGTACTCGTGCCGTCCGGTCTTGCCCGCGCGGCGCACGCACTCCTTGACCTTGCCGGTGAGCAGCACGTCCCGCAGGCCCGGGGCGAGCGTGGTGGCGAACTCGATCGCGCCCATCTTCTTCAACGTCCGGCCGGCGAAGCCGAGGTTGTAGAACATGTCGAGGTACTCGAGCAGCGCCGCCTCGGGGTCCACCGCGAGCGCACGCACCTCCCCGCCACCGGGCGCCGACGCGATCCGCTCCTCGGAGTACGGCAGCGGCGGGCGGTCGAACAGCTGCGCGATGCCCTGCCGGTTCTCCACCTCCACCAGCAGCACGCGCCGTCCGCCGGTGGCCAGCGCCAGCGCGAGCGCGGCGGCGACCGTGGTCTTGCCGGTCCCGCCCTTGCCCGTCACCACGTGCAGTCGCGCACGGGCGAGTTCGTCGGTCCAGCCGTTCACCAGATCAGCCTATGCGCGCCGCCCTGAGAACCGCTGGCCACGCCGCCTGTCACGGTTAGTCCCACATGGTGACGAACACCACCGCGATGGCGGTCGCCGCCACGACGCCCCACGCCAGGACCGACGGCAGCACGTACGCGATCAGCACCGCCACGACCGCGACGACCACCGCCCCGATCAGCAACGCCCGCATCACGTCGGGCCGCTTGGCGCCCTTGCGATCGCGCGCCTGCGCCATCCCGACCAGGATCATCACCAGCCCGCCCAGCAGGAACGCGCTGGTGGCGACGATCCGCCACGTTTCCACGTGATCAACGCTAGCGCCGCGTGATGGCCCAGTCACGTCACGCTTTGGGGCTCCGGCACCACCTCCTCCCCTTCCACCCACACCAGGCGCGCCCGCGCCGTCCTGTCGATCGCGAAGTACCAGAGCGCCCGCTCCGCGCTCGTGGTCGAGATCCGCAGGCCCGGACCGCCCTCCGGACCCGTCACCTCCGCCGTGCCGTCCCCGAAGTCCAGGCCCCACGCCGCGACCCACCCGTCCTCGGCGTCCTCCTGGACGATCGCGAACAGCCTCGGCGCCTCCGCGACCACGTCTTCGTCATCCATGGTTTGAGAGTACAGTTTGATTTGTTCAAGTCGGTCGAATCGAACGAGTGAAGTTCGGGCGATACGTTGTCACCGAGAGTGGTTAGGGTGATCGAATGGCTATTGGCTCGACGCGGGGCAAGCGCAGGCTCGGACGCCACATCCGGCCGATCCTGGAGCGGTCCGGCCTCAAGGTGGACGAGGTGGTCAAGGCCTCAAGGGTGTCCCGGCCGACGATCGTCCGGATGCTCTCCGGCGACGCCCTGGCGCGCTGGCCCACGCTGGCGATGGTCCTCGACGTCATCGGGGCGACGCCGGAGGAGAAGACACGCGCGCTCCAGCTCTGGGAGGTAGCCGACGTCGACCCGTACGCGATCGAGCACGCCCGCGACCTGCCCAGCGGCTACAAGCGGTTCCGGATGGACGAGCTGGAGGCGGTGCGGGAACGCTCGCTCGACCCGGCGTTGATCACGGGCCTGCTCCAGACGGCCGGCTACGCCGAGGCGGTCGCGCGGGCCACCTCCAGGCGGATCATCGGCGACAGTTGGGACGCGCACGCCGCCGCCGAGAGGTCTGAGCGGCAGGAGCTGTTGTCCCGCGAGAAGCCGTTGGAGTTCCACGCGCTGGTCGACGAAGCGGCGCTCCGGCGGTTGGTGGGCGGGGCCGAGGTGATGCGCGGGCAGTTGGACCACCTCGTCGCCGTGGCCGACCTGCCGAACGTGACCATCCAAGTCCTGCCGTACAGCCGTGGGGCGTACGAGGCGCAGGCCGGCGGGCTGCACCTGCTGGACTTCGCCGAGTCGGACGAGCCCATCACGGCCTATGTGGAGGCACTGACCGGCCTCGCGGCGGTGGAAGATGAAGATGCCGAGGTGCTGTCGGCTGTGTGGGACGACGCGGCACGCCTCGCGCTCACGGCCGAGGACTCCGTGGGCCTCATCAAGGAAGTGCGGGACACACTAGGAGATTCGTGACCGACCGAAGATGGCGGAAGAGCAGCCGGAGCGCCTCCGCTGCGCAGTGCGTCGAGTTGGCGATCGGTGAGCAGGTCGCCGGGGTGCGGGACACCAAGAACCGGGACGGCGGGACGTTGGAGTTCGGCGTGCGGGCCTTCTCCGCGTTCCTGGCCGATGTGAAGCGGTCTCGGGTCTGAGCACGGCGTGACACGAATGGGGGTACTCGGACGGGTGCCCCCATTCGACACCCCGCTAGGCTGCCGCTCATGCAGAAGTGGGAGTACGCGACGGTCCCGCTGTTGATCCACGCCACCAAGGCGATCCTGGACCAGTGGGGTGCCGACGGTTGGGAGCTGGTCACCGTGCTGCCGAACCCGAGCGGCGAGCAGCACGTCGCCTACCTGAAGCGGCCCAAGGCATGAGCTGGACGGCACGTCTGGCCGAGTTGGGTGTCGAACTGCCCGAGGTCGCGGCTCCGGTCGCCTCCTACGTGCCCGCCGCCCGCACCGGGCAGCTGGTCTTCACGTCCGGGCAGCTGCCGTTCGTCAAGGGCTCGCTCGCCGCCACCGGCAAGGTCGGCGGCGACATCAGCCCCGAAGAGGCCAAGGCGCACGCCCGCACCTGCGCGCTGAACGCGCTGGCCGCCGTCGACGCGCTGGTCGGCCTCGACAAGGTCGTGCGCGTCGTCAAACTGGTCGGGTTCGTCGCCTCCGCCGACGGCTTCACCGGCCAGCCCGCCGTGATCAACGGCGCCTCCGACCTGCTCGCCGAGGTGTTCGGCGAAGCCGGGCGGCACGCGCGGGCCGCGGTCGGCGTCGCCGAGTTGCCGCTGGGCGCGCCGGTCGAGGTGGAACTGATCGTCGAGATCGGGGAGTGAGATGTCGGACACGTGCCACGAGCTGTTGCTGAGGCTGGCCGGTCGGCTGCCGGACGACCTCCTCTGGAGGTTCCGGGACTGGGCCGCCACGGACGCCGTCGCGGTGCTCGCGAGAGCCCTTCCGCGCACGTTGCTGCACGACAGGATCGGTCTGACCGACTACGAGCAGCGCCTGCTGGCCGACGCCCTCGTGCCGCACGGGGCCGACCGGTCCACGATCAGTTCTGTCAAAGGGCTGGACGAACTGCCCGAATCCGGCTACACCTTCTCCCCGGAATCACCCGATCGGGTGTCGATGGGTGATTCCGCGACCGTGGTGCTCGGAGCGACCTTGCGGGGACGCCTCGGGGTCGGCGAAGTCCGGTCCTCGTGGCGGCTGGGCGAGGGCGGACCCAGGAGGGTGATCCTGGTCACCGCCTCGACCGGCGAAGCCCGGCTGACCGGTGAGCTCCAGCGGGTGCTGCGGGCGCTCGGCGAGCACGACCCCTGTGTTGAGGTCCTGCCCGCCGGACTGGACCTGCCGCCCTACCACAGGGCGGCGTTGGCGGCATCGGAGCTGGTGTGCGCCGGCGCTGACGCCGACGGGCACTTGGTGCCCGTATAGAGCTCGGCGCTCCCGCGCGGGCCGGAAGGAGAACAGGCGTGACGAACGACGGAGTGGGACTCCCCGTCCGTTTACACGACCTCCTGTTGGCGTTGGCCGGACGCGTCGACGACGACGCGTTGACCCAGGCTCGGGAGCTGCTGGCGGTCGCCGAGCTGGACAGAGCCGTGGAGCTCGTCGTCGGCTGCCTGCTGGCCGGCCGCATCCCGGTGTCGCCGGAGGAACGCCACGAGATCGGCTTGCTGCTGGGCGAGGTCCGGTCGGACCGGACGCTGGCGGACAGGCTGTTCGCGGTGGAGCGCGTGCCGGTGGTCAAGCACCGGTTCAGCGTGGAGTCCGACCCGGCCGAGGGCCTGGGCGACGTGCTGGGCAAGACCGTGTCGGTGCTGCCGGACGTGCGCGGCGTGCGTGCCACGTGGCGGTCCAGCCCGGCCGGCGCGACGCCCGGACCGCTGCCCCAGCGGGTCGTCCTGGTGGACATCGGCCCGGCGGGTTTCGCGCCCGCCACCGCCTACCGGGTGGACACCGTGCTGCGCAAGGCGGGCATCCGCGCGGCGGTCGAGGTGCTGTCCGTGGGCACGCAACTCGGCGAGTACCACGCGGCGGCCGTCACCACGGCGCGCGAGGTGTTCTTCCCGTCGGGGTCCACGAGCCCACAGCCACCACCGGACTCGGCCGCGTGGTTCGACGGTGAAGTCCGGGGCCAGGCACCGGTCGTCGAGCCGGAACCGGTGCCTGTCGAACCCCAGAACGGCTCCAAGTCACGTCGGGCGCGCGTCGAGTCCTACGAGGGCGTGCAGCCGTTCCCACCCAAGCCGGTGAAGCGGTTGCCGGTGCGCGAGCCGGTCGAGGACGTCCGCGTCGAGGAAGCGCGCGTCGAGGACGCCCACGTCGAGGACGCCCACGTCGAGGACGTTCGCGTCGACGATGTCCGCGTTGACGACGTTCGCCTTGACGACGAGGTGCACGTGGTCGACGTTCACCCGGACGAGGTGCTGGACGTGCGCGTCGAGGAGGCGCCCGTCGAGCCGCCGCCCGTGGTCGACGAACGGCCGCCGATGCCGATGTTCGCGTTCCCGGACGACCACCCGCTGTCGCGGGCCGAGGTCACCACGGAGCTCGGGCCGGACGACCTGGCCGCGTTGCAGGCCGCGTTGGCGGAGGGGCAGGCGCCCGCCGCCGTGCAGCTGCCGCCGACCGTGGACGCCAAGCTCAGCGACCGGGAACGGGCGTTGTTGCAGCAGCTGCACGAGGAGCTGGCGCAGCGGGAGCAGCAGTCGTGGCCCGGTGGCCCCGAGTTCGTCAACGGGACGCCGAAGCCGACGAACGGCAAGTACCCCGGCTAGAGGTTCCACAGCTCGGCCCTGTCGTCCCCGGTGAGGGGGCGGCAGGGCCGAGCTGCTTCACGCCTCGGCCTTCCTCCGCGCCAGGTCGATGATCCGCTGCAGGTGCAGGCCGCGGCGGACGTCCAGCGGGTGCTCGGTCGTGCCGCTGTCGATCATGGCCACGAAGTCGTCCAGCAGGTTCGTGAAGGCCTGTTGCGCGGTCGTGCCGCGGTCGGCCAGCACGCGGTGCCCGTGCTCGCCGTAGACGATCACCTCGGCGATGCTCGGGTTGAGCGGCAACGTCATGGTCATCGTGGCCACGCTGGTCGCGCCGCCCTCGTGCTGGAAGACGATCTGCCACAGGCCGTGCTCGGACCGGTTGGCCGCGATGACGTCGGTGATCGTGCCCAGGGTGGCGTCGAGCAGGTCGAACGCGTGCGGGCCGATGTCGTCCAGCGGGCCGCGCTCGTGCCGCCACGGCGAGTGCGAGAACGGGCCGCCGAGGAGCGCTCCGGTGAGCCAGCGCGCGCTGCCGCCCACCCAGCCGCCCTGCTGCTCGAGCTGGGCCAGCTGTTCCCGGGTCTCGGGGGCGTAGCGCTTGGTGAGGACGACCAGGGAGGCGACGCCGTTGGCCTTGACGGCGTCGGCGAGGCGTTCGGCGTCGGCGAGACTGGCCGCGATCGGCTTCTCCAGGACGAGGTGCTTGCCCTGCTCGGCCGCCTTGATCGCGATCTCGGCCTGGACGCCCGGCGGGACGGCGAACGCGACCGCGTCCACGTCGGCGATGAGCTCGTCGGGGGTCTTGGCGACGGCCGCGCCGTGCGCCAGGGCGAGTTCGGTGGCCGCCTCTTCACGGCGGGCCCAGATGGTGGTCAGGCGGGTGCCCGGGTGGTCGGCGATGCCCGGCGCGTGCACCATGGTCGCCCACGGGCCGGCACCGACGAGTCCTACGCGCAGCTGTTCGTCCACTTGGCCCATCCTGCCTTTCATCGGCCGCCGACGTAACTCGATTCCGGGACGAAGATCCGGCCGCCGTGGTCGAAGGTCAGCTCCACGCCGTCCGGGCGGCGTTCGACCTCGGGCGTGGTGTCCCAGCCGTTCGGGATCTCCACCACGTGGCCGTAGTCGGGTGTGCGGCCGAGCCACACCTCGTGGTGCGTGCCGCCGACCAGGCTGGAGCGCTCTTTGACGTAGACGTTCGGCGAGCCCTCGTTCGTGCTGGTCGTGGTGCTGCCGGGGAGGAAGAGGAGCACGGCGGCGGTCGCCGTCAGGGCCGTGCCGAGGATCGCGCCCGTGACGAACAGCAGGACGTTGAGGAGGCAGCCTTTGCGCGTGGTGTCCACACGCGGATGATCCTCGTAGGCTCGGGTCGTGCGCGAACTCCCCGATGAACTCGTGTTGCCGGCCTCCGCGGTGCCCCCGGACTTCAGCGGGCCCCCGGTGGAGCCCCGTGACGCGGCGACCGTGGTGCTGGTGCGTGACGGCGCGGCGGGGCTGGAGGCGTTCCTGCTGCGGCGGGTGGCCGGGATGGCGTTCGCGGGCGGGATGACCGTGTTCCCCGGTGGCGGGGTCGACCGGCGTGACGCGGACACCTCGGTGGGGTGGAGCGGGCCGCCGCCGTCGTGGTGGGCGTCGCGGTTCGGGTGTTCCGTCGAACTGGCCACGGCTTTGGTGTGCGCGGCGGTGCGGGAGACGTTCGAGGAGTCCGGGGTGTTGTTGGCCGGGCCTTCGTCGTCGTCGGTGGTGGCCGACACGGCTGCTTACGCCGCGGCGCGTGCGGCGTTGGTGGGGCGGGAGTTGTCGTTGGCGCAGTTCCTGGCCGCGGAGGGGTTGGTGCTGCGGGCGGATCTGCTGCGGCCGTGGGCGAACTGGTTGACGCCGGTGGAGGAGCCTCGGCGGTACGACACGTACTTCTTCGTGGCCGTGCTGCCGGAGGGGCAGAGTGCCGACGGGGTGACGACGGAGGCTTCGGACGCGGCTTGGCAGCGGCCCGCGGAGGCCCTGGCGGACTGGAAGGGCGGGCGGCGGGCGTTGATGCCGCCCACTTGGGTGACGTTGACGGAGTTGGACGAGTTGGGGTCGGTGGCGGCGGTGCTGGACGCGCCCCGGACGGTGTCGAAGGTGATTCCGAAGTTGGTGCGGGAGGGGTCGGTGTTCCGGGTGGTCGTGCCGTGAGCGGGTTGGCTTATGGGGTGTTGCGGCAGGTCACGCCCACGGCGGCGGTGTTGCTGGCGGAGAACCCCGGTGTGATGACGTTGGAGGGGACGAACACCTGGGTGTTGCGCGCGCCCGGGTCGGCGTCGTGCGTGGTGGTCGATCCCGGGCCGGCGGATGACGTGCATTTGGGGCGGATCGCGTTGGAAGCGCCGGTGGAGGTGGTGCTGCTGACGCACGGTCATCCCGATCATTCGGATGGGGCACGTTCGTTCGGGCGACTGGTGGATGCGCCGGTGAGGTCGGTGGACCCGGCGTTCCGGTTGGGTGGGGAGGGGTTGGCGGAGGGTGACGTGATCTCGGCGGCCGGGTTGTCGATCCGGGTGTTGCCCACGCCGGGGCACACGGCTGACTCGGTGTGCTTCCTGCTGGACGATGCCGTGTTGACCGGGGACACGGTGCTGGGTCGGGGGACGACCGTGGTCGCCCATCCGGATGGGCGACTTGGTGACTACCTGGAGTCGTTGCGGCTGCTGACCACTCTTCCGGTGGGCACGATCGGGTTGCCGGGCCACGGGCCGGAGTTGCCGGACGTGGTGGCTGCCGCCGGTGGGTACTTGGTGCACCGGGAGCAGCGGTTGGCGCAGGTTCGGGCGGCGGTGGCGGCGTTGGGCGGTGCTCCGACGGCGCGTGAGGTGGTGGAGGTGGTGTACGCGGAGGTGGATCGTTCGCTGTGGCCGGCGGCGGAGTGGTCGGTGCGGGCGCAGTTGGAGTACCTACGCGATGCCTGACGGGTTGTCGATCGCGTAGCGCCAGGCGCCGTCGGGGCCTCGGCGGGCGACGTCGGTCGCCGTGCCGGTGATGTCGCCGATGCGCCAGTCGACGATGAGCAGGGCCAGGTCGTTCCTCGTGATTACCTTTCGGGTGACGACGGTCATCTTTTCGGTGAGTGCGAGGTGTCCGTCGAGCTCGGCGGGCTGCGCCCCGGGCTCGTAAAGCCCGCTGGGGTCGCCGGCGTTGAAGGCTTGGGCGAACAGCGGGGGCAACTCTTCTGGGGTACGAGCGATCATGCGGGTGACGCTAGGAGGACGTCGCGTGACCAACCAAACGGTGAGCACCGGGCCTCGCTCCAACGCCACCACAACCACCACCCACCGTGCCGCCGCCGACCGTGCGCCCGCCACGTCTGCCGCCGCCGCTCCCGGCCTCGCCGACCCTGCCGCCGCCGACCGCGCGCCCGCCACGTCTGCCGCCGCCGCTCCCGGCCTCGCCGCCCCAGCGGCCGCCGCCACTCCCGGCCTCGCCGACCCGGCGGTCGCCGCCGCTCACCCGATCGCGGCCGTTGACGCCATCGCGAAACCCGCCGCCGCCGACCCCGCCGCCGCCGACCCCGCCGCCGCCGACCGTGCCATCGCCGCCAACCTCGCAGCGATCGCCCCTGCCGCCGACCGTGCCATCGCTGCCGCTTCGGCTGCAGAGGCCACCGCAACCGCGCCCGCAATCGCACCCGCGGCCGCTGACGCCATTGCCGACCGCGCCGCCATCGCCGAGGCCGCGGCCCGGACCAGGGCCAGCGCCTGGGAGGGCGAGCCGCACGGCGAGGTCGATCACCCGGTGCCCGACTGCCCGGTGGAGGTGACGTTGCGGGCGTTGCGCGGTCGGTGGACGACGTTGGTGGTGCGGGAGTTGTTCGCGGGTGAGCGGACGTTCGGTGACTTGGCCGCTGCCCTGCCGGCGTTGTCGGACAAGGTGCTCAGCGATCGGCTCGGGCAGCTCGTCGAGTGCGGCGTCGTGGTGCGGGTGCGGGAGCCGGGGTGGCCCAGCCGGGTGCGGTACTCGCTGACGTCTCGTGGGCACGCGTTGCGTGAGGTGCTGGACGCCATGTGGGCCTGGGGTGCTGCCGTGCGGTAGGCGGCTCGGCTGCGGGCTGCGGGCTGCGGGCTGCGGGGCTGTGGGGCTGTGGGGCTGTGGGGCTACTGGGTGGTCAGTGGGGCGGGGGTGGTTCGGCTGTGGGGCTGCCGGGTGGTGGGTGGGTTGGGGTGGTGGTGAGTCGGGGGTGGTCGAGGCGTTCCGCTGGTTTTCAACCGAGGTGCGGTAACGGTGTTTCCGTACATTTTTGGGCGATGTTCACTCGATGGAGTCCAGGGGTGGCTTAGGAGACGGTTCGGAGGGGGACGACCAGGTAGGTCAGTTCTACTCCGTCCGGTCCCGCTTGGCTCGTCAGGACGGTGGAGCGGAGGCCGTCCTGGATTCGGAGTTCGACTCGGCGGCCGCTGAAGGCGCGCAGGGCGTCTGCCAGGTACTTGGCCTGGAAGGTCTTGGTCACGCGGTTGCCGTCGATGGTGGCTTTGATCGACTCCTCGGACTCGCCGCTCTGCGGGTCGCTGCCGCGCACGCGCAGCTCCCCGTCGTCCACCTGGATGGTGACCGAACCGTGCGGCCCGGCGTACGGGACGGCGCGGCGCACCGCACCGGCCAGCACATCGGCCTCCACCAACACCGTGCTGTCGATGACCGCCTCCAACAGCTTCCGCACTCGATCGTCGGGGAACGGGGCCGCCAGCAGCGCCGTGCTCACGCTCCCGCCCGCCCACGACAAGGCGATGCGGTCCGCGTCGGCGTGCACCGCCACCTCCGCCTCGCGGTCCGGCTGCCGGGACGCCTCGGCCAGCACCACCGCCGGCGCCAGCACGTCCAGCTCACCCGTCGGCGCCCACGGTAGCGAAGCGAACGCCATGCGATAGCGGTCCGTCGCGATCAGCTCCAGCCGCCCTCCCGGCGCGCTGTGCATCCGCACCCCGGTGAACATCGGCAGGGCGTCGTCCTTCGACGCGGCCGACGACACCGGGGTCAGGGCGGCGGTCAGGGTGAGGGCCGGGATGACGCCCACGGCGGGCGGCAGCGGGGGGATGCCCGGGTGGGACGCGAGGTCCAGCAGTGGCAGGGCGAAGCGGGCCGTCGAGGTGCGCACGGCCAGGCGCGATCCCTCGACGACGAGTCTGACCTGCGGGTCTTCCAGGCTGCGGAGGGTCTCGGCGAGCGGACGGGCCGGGACGACCACGGCGGCGCCATCGGTGTGCACGGTCGCGGCACGGGTCAGGCGGACGGCGTGTTCGCGGTCGCTGCCCGCCAGCTCGACGCCGCCGCCGGACGCGCGCAGCACCAAACCGGCCAGCACCGGGTCGTAGACCCTGGTCGGCAGGAGGCGGGCGACATCGGCGGCGGCGGAGGCCAGGTCGGCGGTGGTGGCGGTCAGGTCCATGCGGTGAAGCTAGACCCGACCACCGACAATTCCGGCCCCGGTGATGGGGAGACGGGGAGACGAAGGCCTGGGGAGGCCGGCGGACGGTTGGGGGTGCGTCGGCGGGGGGCCCGGGCGATCGGCGGGAGGCTGTGGCCGGTGCGTCGGCGGGGGACGCGGGCGGTCAGCGCGAGACCAGGGCCAGTTCGTCCTGGCGCAGCGGCACGCCGGCGGCCACCGTGCCGCGGAAGATCCACACCAAAGCCGCGATCACCAGACCGGCGCCCGCCGCCGCGACGAACGCCACGCCGGTGCCGTAGACCTCGACCAGCTGACCGCTCGCCGACTGGCCGATCGCCAACCCGACCGTCACCGCCGTCACCACCCAGCCGAACGCCTCGGTGGCCGTCCCGGCGGGCGCGACCTGCTCGATCGCCGCCGAGTGGGTGGTGGCCTGCGGCGTGATCAGGGTGCCGACCACGAACAGCGCCGCACCCAGGCCGATCAACGTCGTCGGCACGGCGAGCAGCAGCGACAGCAGCGCGAACCCGCCGAGCAGCACCGGCAGCCGCAGGTGCATCGCCCGCGGGAACGGCTTCATCGAGTACAGGATGCCGAACAGCACCGAGCTCACCGACCACAGGCTGAGCAGCAGCCCGCCCATGCCGACGTGACCGGCCTGCGCCGCGGCCGCAGGCACGGCCACCTCGATGAACCCGATCGTCACGCCGAAGCCCAACGCCGCCAACGCGACCGTGCGCATGCCGGGTGAGGCCAGCGCGCCGAGCAGGTTCCGGCTCATCGGCGCCGGACGGACACCGCGCACCGTCGGGTTCAACGCGAACCACAGCGCGCCGACCGCCATCGACGCCGCGCCGATCACCACGCCGGTCCCCGCCCACGGCGCCGTGACCAGCAGCCCGGCGAGACCGGGACCCAGGATGAAGAAGACCTCCATGCTGATCGCCTCGTAGGCGTACCCGGCCAGCCGCGTGGGCCCGGCCGGCAGCACGTGCGACCACAGGGCGCGGGACGCGGAGCCGACCATCGGCTCGGTGATCCCCACCAGGAACGCCACCGGCACCAGCACGGCCAACGTGGCGCCGGCCTCGACCGCGCCGATCGCCAACGCCACGAACACCGCGAACAGCGACACGGCGCCGAGCAGCGGGCGGGTCGGCCCGTGCCGGTCCATCAACCTGCCCTGCACGATCGACCCGACCGCGACACCCACCAACGACGACGCCGACACCAGACCGGCCGCGGCGAACGAGCCGGTCTCGCGCTGCACGTAGAGCAGCAGCGACAGACCGACCATCGCGATCGGCAGGCGGGCGAGCAGGGACGCGACCACGGGGCCGCGCATTCCCGGGGTGGTGAGGGCAGCTCGGTAGTCGGAGAGGCGGGCAGAGTGGGACATGTGTACCAGTATGCCCCGCACTGGTACGCCCGTACCAGTCATCGCGCGGTGTGATCCATCACCTGGTCATCGCGGGTGCGCCGGATGGTCTTGAACCGTCCATCGGCTGGGAGTGGGTTGCAGTTCGGTTACAACAATGGGATGACCGGGTGAAACCACCCGGAGAAACCGCTGAACAGAGGGTCCTTGAGGGTGAACGGGCTTGAGTTGCGGGGGAGGTGGCATGCGATCGTGGAAGCAGCCACCACCAAATCACCGCCAAGCTGCCGTCGTGCCGTTTCGACTGCGGTAGCAGCGGGTAACCAAGCCTCCTTCCGGCGCCACGAGGGTCGGGGCCTGCGGGTGCCGGAGGTGTGGAAGGCGCGGTCTGTCGGGGGATGGGCCGTGCGGCAACAAGACCGGTGCGCCGCGTCGGGGGCGGCGCCCGGTCTTGTTGTTCTCTCCGGTGCTGTTCAGCGGGCGCGGCGGGCCAGGCGCTCCGGGTCCAGGATCAGCACGCTCTTGCCTTCCAGTCGCAGCCAACCGCGGTGGGCGAAGTCGGCCAGCGCCTTGTTCACCGTCTCGCGCGAGGCGCCCACGAACTGGGCGATCTCCTCCTGCGTCAGGTCGTGGGTGACCCGCAGCAGTCCGGCCTCCTGGCTGCCGAAGCGCTGCGCGAGCTGCAGCAACGCCTTGGCGACCCGGCCGGGCACGTCGGTGAAGATCAGGTCGGCCAGCATGGAGTTCGTCCGGCGCAGCCTGCGGGCCAGGGCCCTCAGCAACTGCTCGGCGATCTCCGGCCGGTTGGTGATCCACTGCCGCAGCGCTGGGCGGTCCATGCTGACCGCGCGCACTTCGGTCACCGTGGTCGCGGTGGACGTGCGCGGACCCGGGTCGAAGATCGACAGCTCGCCGAACATGTCGGACGGTCCGAAGATCCCCAAGAGGTTCTCCCGGCCGTCCGGCGACTTGCGGCCGATCTTCACCTTGCCGGACTGGATGATGTAGAGCCGGTCTCCCGGCTCGCCTTCCGCGAAGATCACGTGGCCACGCGGGAATTCAACAGACTCCAGGGTCTGCGCCAGCGCCTCCGCTGCGGCCTGTTCAACCCCCTGGAAAATGCCCGCGCGGGCCAGGGTCTCGTCCACCTCGTCCCTCCTGTCGAGACGCGGCGGCATGGTTGAGCGCGTTCCGCCTTCTGGCGGATCAGCGCCTGCCGCCGATCACTGAGTGCAGTCTAAGGGCTGTGGTCGGGATCGCCTTTCGGCGCGCCGCCCATCGCAGCCCGGACAGCCCGATAAGGCCCGCGGGGGGTTGACCCCGTGGGCCTCGCCGGTCCTTCCCGCTTAGCGGCGGGTGCGCCGCTGACGCAGGTTCCTGGCACGACCGCCCAGCCTGCGCAGCCGGAACAGCTCCAGCGCGCGGCCGATGCCGTGCCCGTAGAGCGCCCTGACCTCGTCGGGGCGCGCCGACTCCAGGAACTCCTCGACCTCGTCCTCCTGCACGGCGACGTGCCGCAGACGAGCTTCGACGCGCTCCATGAAGAGCGCGAAGAACATGATCACGATCGGAACGGCGATGACGAACCAGGCAGTCATGATGGCTCCGATCCTTGCGCATCCGGTTCGGCGCGCGGTCAAGGGGGGTCATTCCGGCGTGTCGGTTCGAGGTCCTTCAGACGTTCAAAGGACGTGTGCGGTCGGCCGATGGTTGCCTGCCCACGATCGTCGCGCGTCAAACCGGACGCCGCCCGCCGGCCCGTATCCCCCGCGAGGGTGGGTCTTCCCGGAGACCACGCGGGAACCCCGGGAGACCCGGCGGGGCTCCGCCGACGACCGAGCCGCCGTGCGCACGGCGCCGGCCAGTAATCTCGTCCGCATGGCGAAGAGCGCGGTGAAGCAGCCGGAGACGCGGCTGGGGCTGGTCCGCCGGGCGCGTCGCATGGTGCGGGTCCTCGGTGAGGGTTACCCCGACGCGCACTGCGAGTTGGACTTCACCGAACCGCTGGAACTGCTGGTGGCCGTGGTGCTCTCGGCGCAGACGACGGACGTGCGCGTGAACCTGGTCACGCCCGCGCTGTTCAAGCGGTACCGGACGGCGGCCGACTACGCCTCCGCCGACCGCGCCGAGCTCGAGGAGCTGATCAAGCCGACCGGGTTCTACCGCAACAAGGCGACGTCGCTGATCGGCCTCGGTTCGGCGCTCGTGGAGCGGTTCGGCGGCGAGGTGCCCGGCCGGCTCCAGGACCTGGTGACGTTGCCCGGCGTCGGCCGCAAGACCGCGAACGTGGTGCTGGGCGACGCGTTCGGTGTGCCCGGGATCACGGTCGACACGCACTTCGGCCGGCTCGTCCGCCGCTGGGGCTGGACCCGGGAGGAGGACCCGGTCAAGGTCGAGCACGCGATCGGCGCGCTGGTCGAGCGCAAGGAGTGGACCTTGCTCTCGCACCGCACGATCTTCCACGGCCGCCGCGTCTGCCACGCCCGAACCCCCGCGTGCGGTGCGTGCCTGCTCGCGCCGCAGTGCCCGTCCTACGGCATCGGCCAGGTCGACCCGGTCAAGGCGCAGAAGCTGGTCAAGGGCGAGGAAGCGCCGCACCTGATCGAACTCGCCGAACGCGTGCGTGCGGGGGAGAAGCTGGCGTGAGCTCGGCAGCGCGGTGGGCCGCCGTCGTCCTGGTGCTGGCGGTGGCGGGCGTGGTCGCGCTGTGGCCCCGCTCACCGGACCCGGTCGACCAGGCCGCGATCCCGACCCGGACCGAGCGGACGACGGACCTGGACGCGGCGCGCGCCCAGGCCGCGCTCCGGCCGTGCCCGCAAGGCCCGGCGGACGCTCAAGGGCCCGGGGTCCTGCGAGGTGTGACGGTCACGTGCCTGGGCGACGGACGGCCGGTCGACGTGGCGTCCACCGTGACGGGCCGGACTGTGGTGAACTTCTGGGCCACCTGGTGCGTTCCCTGTCAGGAGGAGCTCAAGGTCCTCGACGCCTACGCGCGGGAGCCCGGCGCGGCGGCGGTGGTCGCGGTCCTGGTGGAGAGCAAGGAGGCTGACGGTCTGGAGCTGTTGGCGAAACTCGGCGTGCACCTGCCGTCGGTGGTCGACCCGCCCGACGCGGTGCGCAAGGCCGCCCGCGTGCCGCGGACGTTGCCGATGAACTACGTCGTCGGCGCGGACGGCTCGCTGACCCAGGTCACCGATCCCGTCACCTTCACGTCGGTCGAGCAGGTGCGCGAGGTGGTCGGATGACGGCCCTGGTCGACCCGGACGACGTGCCCGAGTGGATGGGCGGGCTGGTCAAGGCGACCGCCGAGATCGACGCCCGCGCGTTCACCCGGATCAAGCCGCCGCCCGACGGCACCGGACGTCCCGCCGCCGTGCTCATGCTGTTCGGCGAGGGTCCGGGCGGTCCCGACGTGCTGCTGCTGCGGCGTGCCGACACGCTCGGCTCGCACCCCGGGCAGGTCGCGTTCCCCGGCGGCGCGGCCGACCCGACCGACGACGGCCCGGTGGACACGGCGCTGCGCGAGGCGTTCGAGGAGACCGGCGTGCTGCGCGAGGGCGTGCGGCCGGTGGCGACGTTGCCGCAGTTGTACGTGCCGGTGTCCGGGTTCGTCGTCACGCCGGTGCTGGCGCACTGGGACGAGCCGTCGCCGGTCGCGCCCGTCGACCCGGCCGAGACCGCGGCCGTGGCGCGGGTGCCGATCGCGCACCTGGCGGACCCGGCGAACCGGTTCCGGGTGAGCCACCCGTCCGGGTACATCGGTCCGGCGTTCGCCGCGCCCGGCATGCTGGTGTGGGGCTTCACCGCCGGCCTGCTCGACGGCCTGCTCGCACTGGGCGGGTGGGAACGGCCGTGGGACCGCGCGGACGTGCGCGATCTCGACCTGGCCCTGCGCGCGGTGGAGGTCTCGTGAACTGGGTCGACCTGCTCGTGCTGGCGCTGGCCGCCTTCGCCGCGGTCTCCGGCGCGCGGCAGGGCATGGTCGTGGCGCTGCCCGCGTTCGTCGGGGTGCTGATCGGCCTGGTGCTGGGCACGCAGCTCGCGCCGCTGGTCGTCTCCCGGGTCGACAGCGTGGTGACCAAGGTCGTGTTCGCGGTCGGCATCGTGGTGCTGCTGGTGGCGTTGGGCGAGACGCTGGGCGTCTACATCGGCCGCAGCATCAAGTCGAAGGTCAACTCCACCCCGTTGCGCGGCGTGGACAACGCGCTGGGCGCGATCGTGCAGGGCGCGGTGGTGTTCGTGGTGGCGTGGATGATCGCGCTGCCGCTGACCATGGTCGCGGGCCTGCCGTCGTTGGTGAAGTCGCTCAACCAGTCGGTGATCCTGTCCACGGTCGACGACACCATGCCGCAGGCCGCGCGCACGTTGGCCGACGACCTGCAGAACCTGTTCGACGTGTCCGGTTTCCCGGCCGCGATGGACCCGTTCGACCGGACGCCGTTGCGGGAGGTGGGTCCGCCGGACCCGGCGCTGGGCGCGAACCCGATCGTGCGGAAGCTGGAGCCCAGCGTGCTGAAGGTGCGCGGGCGCGCGCCGTCGTGCTCGCGGGCGTTGGAGGGGACGGGTTTCGTCATCTCGCCGGAGCGGGTCATGACGAACGCGCACGTGGTCGCGGGCACGACGGACGTGACCGTCGAGGTCGGCATCGGCGAGTTCGACGCCACCGTCGTGCACTACGACGCGCAGACCGACATCGCGATCCTGGCGGTGCCGGACTTGGAGGCGACGCCGCTGCCGTTCCGCACCGACGAGATCGCGCCGGGCGAGGACGGGATCGTGCTCGGCTACCCGCTGGACGGGCCGTACACGGCGTCCGAGGCGCGGGTGCGCGAGCGGATCAGGATGCTGCGCGGGCCGGACATCTACGACGCGCAGACCGTGACGCGGGACGTGTACACGGTGCGGGCGACGGTGCGCAGCGGCAACTCCGGCGGGCCGTTGGTCGACCCGCAGGGCCGGGTGATGGGCGTGGTGTTCGGCGCGGCCGTGGACGACCAGGAGACCGGGTTCGTGCTGACGGCGGACGAGGTCGCGGAGGAAGTGGCGAAGGCGCCGACGATGGTGCGCCGGGTGTCCACGCAGACCTGCGCGTCGTGACTAGACCTTCGCGAGGAAGTCGGTGATGTGCCGGCTGGTGGTGTCCGGCGCCTCCTGGTGCGGGAAGTGGCCCACGTCCGGCAGCACGGCGTACGCGGAGCGGCCGCCCGTCCACAGCCCCGAGTCGGCCGCGGTCTGCTCCAGCACCACCGGGTCGAGCGCGCCGTGCAGCTGGAGGACGGGCACGTCCAGCCTGCGGTCCACCGCCTCGGCGAAGCGGCGGCCGTCGCTGCGCAGCTGGGACCGCACGGCCCAGCGGTGGTACTCCATGGAGCTGTGCGCGACGCCGGGCACCAGGACCGCCTCGCGGTTGCGGCGCGCCACCTCGTCGAACTCGGGCGACACCCTCCACTTCGGACCGCCCCACGCGCCGAGCATCCCGGCGACGGCCGCACCGCGGTCCCTGGTCAGCCACCGCTCCGGGTAGACCGGGAGCTGGAAGCGGAACAGGTGCGCGCTCGCCCGGCCCTGGCGGCGCGGGTGGCGGCGGATCGCGCGGCGCAGCGCCAGCGGGTGCGGCGCGGACACGGCCGTCACCGAGTAGACCAGCCGGGAGTGCATGGCGGCGACCGTCCACGCCAGCATGCCGCCCCACGCGTGGCCGACGAGGTGCGCCCGCGGTTCGCCGAGCGCCTTCACCAGGCCCGCGACGTCACCGGCGAGCGTGAACCCGTCGTAGCCGCGCGGTGGTTTGTCGGAGTCGCCGTAGCCGCGCAGGTCGACGGCCACGGCGCGGTAGCCCGCCTCGGCGATCGAGACGAGCTGGTGCCGCCACGTCCACCAGAACTCCGGGAAACCGTGCAGCAGCAGCACGAGCGGGCCCTCGCCCAGCTCGGCGACGTGCAGGCGGATGCCGTTCGCGGACACGTCGCGGTGCGTCCACGGGCCGGGCACCCGAGCGGTCGACGGGTCCGGCGGCAGCCGCACGGCGCGGCTCAGCGGCCCTCGCCGCGGTGCCGGAGTGCCGCGACGGTGTCCTTGGCCGAGTCGATGGTCCGCTGCGGCGCCCGCAGCTTCTTCACCTTCCGGTACCCCAGCAGCGCGAACAGCACCGCGGTGACGAGCATCAGCCCGAACACGATGAGGAACGCCGACCAGCGCGGCAGCCACACGTCCAGCAGCTCGGCGCCGAAGAAGAAGAGGAAGAACGAGCTGAACAGCAGCACCGTCAGCGCGATGATGAAGTAGACGCTGCCCTTGAGGCCCTTCTTGACCTCGCCCGCGACCTCGGACTTGGCGAGCTCGACCTCCGCCCTGACCAACGTGGACAGGTGGGCCGTGGCGTCGCGCACCAGGCCGCCGATGGACGTTTCCTCCGCGATCTTCACCGCGCTCTCCGCGGTCAACGGGATCGACGGAACAGGTGGCAGGCCGCTGCCGTTGGTGTTCTCCCGAGCGCTGGTCACCGGCTCATCGTGCCATGCACGCGGGACCGAGGCCGCCCGACCGGCTGAACGACTGCGGTTTACTCGTCGTCGTACTCGTCCTCGTCGGCGCGCTGGTGCACCCGGCTGCGCCGGACCAACAGGACCGCCGCGAGCAACGACGCCGTCAACGACGCCAGCAGCACCGCCGCCTTGGCCTGCTCGGCCGCCGGGCCCTCCAGCGCCAGGTCCGCGATCAACAGGCTCACGGTGAACCCGACCCCGCCGAGCATGGCCACCGCGACGATGTCCCGCGGTCCCGCGCCGCTCGGCCACCGGGCGGCCTTGAACAGCACCGCCAACGCCGACGCGCCCACGATGCCGACCACCTTGCCCACCACCAGGCCGAGCATGACGCCCCACGCCAGCGGGCTGGCGAACAACGAGCCCAACGCCTCGCCGTTCACCGGCACGCCGGCCGCGAACAGCGCGAACAGCGGCACCGCCACGGCCGCCGACCACGGCTGCAACCGGTGCTCCAGCCGCAGCGCCGGCGCCTCGTGCTCGTAGCGGTCCTTGCGCACGCGGGTCAGCAGGGCCAGCGCGACGCCCGCGATGGTGGCGTGCACGCCCGCCGCGTGCACGGCGACCCACGTGCCCACCGCGATCGGGACGTACAGCCACGGCGTCGTCACCCGCTTGTGCTGCAGGAACGCGTACAGCGCCAGCAGCGCGACCGCGGTCGCCGCCGCGACCAGGTTGAACGACGCGGTGAACAGCACCGCGATGAGGATGATCGCGCCGAGGTCGTCCACCACGGCCAGGCTGAGCAGGAACAGCCGCAGGCCGTTCGGCAGGCCGGACGCGGTGATCGCCAGCACGCCGAGCGCGAACGCGATGTCCGTGGCCACCGGGATCGCCCACGCCCGTTCGACGCCGGGCTCACCCCAGCCGACGCCCAGCGCGATCAACGCGGGCACGACCATGCCGCCGATGGCGGCCACCACGGGCAGGATCGCCGACTTGAAGTCGTTCAACTCGCCGATCACGAGCTCGCGCTTGAGCTCGAGCCCGGCGACGAAGAAGAAGATCGCGAGCAGGCCGTCCTTGGCCCAGTCGCCGACGCTCAGGCTCAGGTGCAGCGACTCGGGTCCGAGGTGGAAGTCCCGCAACGCCGTGTAGGAACCGGAGATCGGCGTGTTCGCCCAGATCAGCGCCACGGCGGTGGCGGCGAGGAGGATCATGCCGCCGACGGTCTCCGTGCGCAGGTAGCGCGCGAACTCGACGGCGGTGGGGCGAATGCGGTTCAAGATCGACTCCGGTGGTTCGGCAACGACTCATCCTCGTGCCGACCAGGCTTCCCGGCTCACCGGGACCGACCCTAACCCACGGAGGGGCCCGCCGACGAACCGGCGGACCCCTCCTGTGCTCGACCTCAGTGCTCGGTCCTGCCCTGCTCAGTCCTCCTGGGCGCCCGACTTCAGACCGCTGGAGATCAGGTCCATCACCGACGAGTCCGCGAGCGTGGTCACGTCGCCGACCTGCCGGTTCTCCGCCACGTCGCGCAGCAGGCGGCGCATGATCTTGCCCGAGCGGGTCTTCGGCAGCTCCGGCACGACCATGATCTGCCGCGGCTTCGCGATCGGGCCGATCTCCTTGGCCACGTGGTCGCGCAGCGCCTTGATCGCCTCGGCGCCGTCGGAGCCCTCGGCCACGCCGCCGCGCAGGATCACGAACGCCACGATGCCCTGGCCCGTGGTCGGGTCGGTCGCGCCGACCACCGCCGCCTCGGCCACCGTCGGGTGCGAGACCAGCGCGGACTCGACCTCGGTGGTGGAGATGCGGTGCCCGGACACGTTCATCACGTCGTCCACCCGGCCCAGCAGCCAGATGTCGCCGTCGTCGTCGTACTTCGCGCCGTCGCCGGCGAAGTAGAAGCCCTGCTCGGCGAACCGCGACCAGTACGTGTCGCGGTAGCGCTCCTCGTCGCCCCAGATGCCGCGCAGCATGCCCGGCCACGGCTGGTCGAGCACCAGGTAGCCGCCGCCACCGTGCGGCACCTCGTTGCCCTGGTCGTCGACGACCTTCGCGCCGATGCCGGGCAGCGGGCGCTGCGCCGAACCGGGCTTGGCGGACGTCGCGCCGGGCAGCGGCGAGATCATGATCGCGCCGGTCTCGGTCTGCCACCAGGTGTCCACGACGGGCGTCTTCCCCGCGCCGATGGTCTCCCGGTACCAGATCCACGCCTCGGGGTTGATCGGCTCGCCGACGCTGCCCAGCACGCGGAGGCTGGACAGGTCGTACTCGGCGGGGATGTCGGCGCCCCACTTCATGAACGTGCGGATCAGCGTCGGCGCGGTGTAGTAGATCGACACGCCGTACTTCTGCACGATCTCCCAGTGGCGGCCCTCGTGCGGGGTGTTGGGCGTGCCCTCGTAGACGACCTGCGTGACGCGGTTGGACAGCGGGCCGTACACGATGTAGCTGTGCCCGGTGACCCAGCCGATGTCGGCGGTGCACCAGTAGACGTCGGTGTCCGGCTTGAGGTCGAACACGTTGTAGTGCGTGTACGACGCCTGGGTCAGGTAGCCGCCGGAGGTGTGCAGGATGCCCTTGGGGCGGCCCGTGGTGCCCGACGTGTAGAGGATGAACAGCGGGTGCTCGGAGTCGAACGCCTCCGGCGTGTGCTGGTCGGACTGGCGGTCGACGACGTCGTGCCACCAGACGTCGCGGCCCTCGGTCCACTCGACGTCGGAGTTCGTGCGCTTGACCACCAGGACGTGCTCGACGCTCGCGGCCTTGGCCACGGCCTCGTCCACGGCGGGCTTGAGCGCCGCCGGGTTGCCGCGCCGGTACTGGCCGTCGGTGGTGATCACCAGCTTGGCCTGCGAGTCCTCGATGCGGGTGCGCAGCGCCTCGGCGGAGAAGCCGCCGAACACCACGCTGTGCATCGCGCCGAGCCGTGCGCAGGCGAGCATGGCGAAGATCGCCTCGGGGACCATCGGCATGTAGATGGCGACCCGGTCCTCCGCGCCCACGCCCAGCTCGACCAGCGCGTTGGCGGCCTTGGAGACCTCGCGCTGCAGGTCGGCGTAGGTGATGGCGCGGCTGTCGCCGGGCTCGCCCTCCCAGTGGATGGCGACCTGGTCGCCGTGGCCGGACTCGACGTGCCGGTCGACGCAGTTGTAGGCGACGTTGAGCTTGCCGCCGACGAACCACTTCGCGAACGGCGCGTTCGACCAGTCGAGGACGCGGTCCCACTTCGTGTCCCAGGACAGCCGCTCGGCCTGCTTCGCC
This sequence comes from Actinosynnema sp. NPDC049800, assembly GCF_040656635.1. Lineage (NCBI taxonomy): Bacteria > Bacillati > Actinomycetota > Actinomycetes > Pseudonocardiales > Pseudonocardiaceae > Actinosynnema > Actinosynnema sp. NPDC049800. The sequence goes on from NZ_JBFAMT010000046.1 coordinate 26,335, forward strand.
CAGAACGCCTCGCGGTCGGCGTCCGCCTCCTCGTACAGCGCGGAGGTGGCGTTGGCCTGCGCGGCGAAGTCCTCGCTCGGCGGGAACGTCCTGGTCTCCGTCGACAGGTTGTCCAGGGCGACTTGCGGCTCTGTCATGGCGGGCGGACCTCCTGAATCCGTGGGGTGCGCACTGACCGTAGTGCGATTCAGCTCACTGCGCACCCAAAAGGTTCAGACCAATTGTGGCCGATTCGAAACGCGTGGGTAACTGTGTAACCCGTGGCAGGCCCGGTGACCACCGCGATTCCGCCGAACGACACCTGGGTTGCGACCAGCGGCACGTCTCGTGACCCACGTCACGTCGTGAGCCTGGCCTTCAGGGCCGGCCACTCGTCCGAGGTCATCGAGTACACGACCGTGTCGCGCAGGGTGCCGTCCGGCCTGATGCGGTGCACGCGGAGGACGCCCTCGCGGGTCGCGCCGAGGCGTTCGATGGCCCTCTGCGAGCGCTCGTTGCGCAGGTCGGTGTGCCAGCCGACGCGGAGCGCGCCCAGGTCCTCGAAGGCGCGGCGCAGGAGCAGGAACTTGGCGTTCGTGTTGAGGGCGGTGCGCTGCCAGCGCGTGCCGATCCACGTGTGGCCGATGTAGAGGCCGCGGTTCTTCGGGTCGATCTCGTAGTACGACGTGGTGCCGGCGACATCGTTCGTCCGCGGGTCGATCTGCGCCCAGACCAGTCGGGTGGGGTCGGCGAGGCTGCGCTCGACGTAGGCGCGGGTGTCCTCGACCGTCGTCGGCTGGGGCGTGCTGAGCCACGTCCAGACGTCGGGGTCCTTGCCCGCCTCGTGCAGGCCCTCGGCGTGGTCGGGGCTGAGCGGTTCGAGGCGGACGTGGCGGCCGGTGAGGACGGGGCGGTCGTACCAGTTCATGGCGTGGACGCTAGGTCGGCTAGTGGCTACTTGGAATATCCATTTCCGGCTTGTTGTGAAGGGCCACTTACCGGCGGGTAGTGTGCTCCGGCGTGACCGATCCGCTTGCTCCGCTGCTGGACCTGCCCGGTGTGGCCGACGCCGTCGCCGGTGCTCGTGACGCCGTGTTCCAGGTGCACCGGCACCGGGTGAACCTGCGCGGGTGGGCGACCACCGCGGCCGAGGCGTCCGTGCGCGCCGCCCGTGCGTCGGCGGCGTTGGACGGCGGGCCGACCGCCATCCCGTCGGACGGGTCGGTGTCGGACCCCGTGCTGGCGGGTGCGCTGCGGGTGGCCGAGTCGCTGGGCGTGGTGCTGCCGACGTGGCAGCGGGCGCCGTTGCAGGCGTTGGCGCGGTTGCACGTGCTGGCGGGGGCGGACCTGGGCGGTGAGCTGGGACGTCCCCGTGCGGCGGCGGGCGTCTCGGAACGCCTCGGGCTGCTGTCGCAGCTCGTCACCGGCGGCACGTCCGCGCCCGGTCCGCTGCTGGTGGCCGTGGTGCACGGTGAGCTGATGTCGCTGGCGCCGTTCGACACGGCGAACGGCGTGGTGGCGCGTGCGGCGTCCCGGCTGGCGTCGATCGCCACGGGCCTGGACCCGAAGTCGCTGGGCGTGCCGGAGGTCTTCTGCCTGCGCCGGCAGAACGACTACGCCTCCGCCCTGCACGGCTACTCGACCGGCGATCCGGACGGCATCACCCGCTGGCTGCTGTTCTGGTGCGAGGCCCTGACCGCCGGCGCCCGCGAAGCGCGGAGCATCGCGGACGCCGCCTCCGCTTAGGCCGGTGCGTCCGGGCAAGGAAAAACCCGGCCCACGAGGGACCGGGCGGGTATGGATCCAGGCTATCCGGTCCCCGTCGGCTTATCAAACGCCGCTGCCGCCGAAAGCGGACGTCACCAGCCCGGTGGCCGGGTGTAGCGGCCGGCCGGGTCCGGGAGCTGGTGGCCGGTGTAATCGCCGCTGTTCAGGGTTCGCCACCAGTGGTTCCCACTGCCCAACCCAGTGCCCGCGTTCATGGACAGGGCACCCGCGGTGTAGCCGCCGCCGGGGTTGACCAGACCTACGGGCACGCGGTTCCACGCCTCGTGGACGGGCATCCGGAGATCGCTGTCGTTGCTGATCACGATGACCGCGTCCACCACGGACGTGAGACGTCGACCAGGAGGTGTGCGGCGACGTTGACGTCCGAGCCCTTCTCCTCGAACGTCGCCACCGAGGCCATGAACACCGCGTCGGTCACCGGTGCGCCCCCGTCCTGGACCATGATCGGCCAGGTTGGTGCAACCAGGACGGGGTGGTGCCTGCTCTTCCCGCCACCGCCCTTCTCCACGGCCAACGGCCTCTTGACGACCTTGCTGATGTAGTTGCCGTACTCGATGTGGTCCACGCTACCTGCGGCGAGCAGAGCCTTGAGGTAGACGTCCTGGTCCTGGGATCCCGACGCGTTGTGCGCGGCGCTGATGCGAGCGGTGCGGTACACGATCCGTTCGAGCGAGGCTGACGGCCAGTCGACCGCCTTCTCCGCCAACAAGGTCTCGACCAGCGCCCGGACGTCCAACCAACGCCAACCGGCTGTACCCCGACCACAGTGCTTACGCCCGCCGTAATACAGGTTGTAACCGTCCACGTACACACCGACACGCATCCGCCGATGCTAGGGGAGGACTGCGTGCTCGATATCGGCACGTGTCCGGCTGCCGAACCCGCGGGTCAGAGCAGTTCTTTCAGGGTGGCCGCGGCGCGGTCGGCGTCGGTGAAGGTGTTGTAGAGCGGGGCGAAGCCGAAGCGCAGCAGGTCTGGCGGGCGGTGGTCGCCGATGACCTGGCGCTCGACCAGCTCGCCCATGATCCGCTCGGCCTCGGGGTGGCGCAGGCTGATCTGGTGGCCGCGCCAGTCGTCGGCCGGCGTGATCACCTCGATGCCCGGCAGGTCTTCGACCAGCGACCGGAAGTGCGCGGTCAGGGCCAGGCCCTTGGCGCGGACGTCACGCAGGTCCACGTGGTCCCACACGTCCAGCGCGGCGTCCAGGGCGAGCATCGAGATGATGTCCGGCGTGCCGACGCGCGCCCGCGAGACGCCCGGGTCCGGCGTGTACTCCGGCGACATCGCGAACGGCACCTCGTGGCCCGTCCACCCCGTCAACGGCTGCTCGAACGTCGCCTGCGCGTGCTTCGGCACGTAGAGGAACGCGGGCGAGCCCGGCCCGCCGTTGAGGAACTTGTACGTGCACCCCACGGCCAGGTCGACGTCCAACGCGTCCAGCTCGATCGGCAGCACGCCCGCGCTGTGGCACAGGTCCCACACGACCTTCGCGCCCACCGCGTGCGCCTGCTCGGTCAGCTTCGCCATGTCCAGCAGCCGACCCGTGCGGTAGTCGACGTGGTTGAGCAGCACGACCGCCGTCGTGTCCCGCAGGTCCAGCTCCTCCGGCGGCGCCGGCCGCAACGCCAGGCCGGTCAGCTCCGCCACCGACCGGGCGATGTACCCGTCGGTCGGGAACGTCCCCGCGTCCACCACGATCTCCATGCGGTCGGTGTTGCGCACCGCCGCCATCAGCGCCTTGAACAGGTTCACGCTGGTCGAGTCGGCCACGACGACCTGCCCGGGCTTGGCCCCGACCAGCCGGCCGACGCGGTTGCCGACCCGCTCCGGCGCCTCCCACCAGCCCTCGGACCAACTGCGGATCAGCCGCCGACCCCACTGCTCGCGCACGACCTCCTGCACGCGTTCGGCGACGGCCTTCGGCGGTGCGCCCAGGGAGTTCCCGTCCAGGTACACCACGTCGTCGTCGAGGTCGAACAAGTCGCGGATGTGCGCCAACCGGTCGTTCATACGTAGCTCCTGGCCGTCCACAGTTCGGGGAACACGGAGCGTTGCGTGCGCTTCTCCAACCACGCAACCCCCGCGGAGCCGCCGGTCCCGGTTTTCGCGCCCATCGAACGTCGGGTGGCCAGCAGGTGGTCGTAGCGCCAGCGGGCGAACTCCTCGGCGATGTCGGTCAACGCCTCGCCGAGTTCGAGCAGGTCACGCGACCCGCCGCGGTAGATGTCCGCCCACACGGCCTCCACCTGGGCGTTCGGCTCGTACGGCCCGCTGACGTCACGCTCCAGCACTTCCGCCGGGATCGGCAGCCCCTGGCGGCTCAGGGCGGCGAGCACGTCGTCGTACAGGCTCGGCTCGTGCAGCAGCCGTTCGAGCGCGTCGTGCTGCTGCGGCACGGCCCGGTGCGGCACGAGCATCGACCGCGACTTCTCGCCGAGCAGGAACTCCACCTCGCGGTACCGGCCCGACTGGAAGCCGGAGCCCTCGCCGAGGGCGTCGCGGAAGGAGTTGAACTCGGCGGGCGTCATCCGGGCGATCGGCCGCCACGCCGCGTTGAGCGCCTGCATGTGCAGGTCGCTGCGGCGCAGCGTGCGGACCGCCGCACGCAGGTCGTCGGCGCGCAGTTCGGACTTGGCCTGCCGCCACTCGAAGCACAGCAGGCCGAAGTACAGCTCCATGACCTGCGTGATCACCAGGAACGACATCTCACGCGGGTCCTTGGACCACTGCTGCTGCAGCGAGTGCAGCACGGAGGCGTGCACGTAGTCCTCGTAGGGCGTCGTGCCGCCGAAGTCGAGTTTGGGTGAGACGGGGCAAGTCATGCCTTCCATCATGACCGCGCGTTCGGGGTAGTTGAATGGGTGACGAACAGTGTTGCAGCGGAAAGTTCTTACGAACGGAAGGCGTTCGCCGGAGTAGCTTTGCGGTTGTGAGCATCGAGCTGGACGGCGTGGACTGGGCCCTGCTGGAGGCCCTGCAGGAGGACGCGCGGCTGTCGTACAACGAGCTGGCACGGCGCGTGCACGTGTCGCCCCCGACGGTCGCGCAACGCGTGCGGCGGCTGGAGAACGCGGGCGTCATCACGGGGTACCGCGCGACCGTCGACCCGACGGCGGTGGGACGGTCGGTGGTCGCCCTGGTGCGGATGAAGTGCTACGGACCCCGGTGCATCACGGTGCACCCGGAGCTGCTCGACGACTGCCCCGAGGTGGTGGAGGTGGTGCGGCTGACCGGCGACATCTGCTCGGTGGTCAAGGTGGTGACCACGTCGATCAGCGAGTTGGAGCGGTTGCTGGTGCGGCTGGGCGGCTACGGCGAGACGTCCAGCGCGATGGTGCTGTCGACGCCTATCCCGTGGCGCCCGGTGCTAGCTGGCTGAGCGCCATCCGGACGTGCCCCTGGGTGCGTTCCAACGCCTCCGCAGCGCGCGCGGCGGGCACACCGGACAACAGGTGCACCAACGCGACCTTCAGGTCGCCGCCCGAGTCGGCCAACGCCGTCGTGCACTCCTGCTCGCCCAGGCCCGTCGCCTCGCGCAGGATGCGCACCGTGCGGCCGCGCAGCTTGGCGTTGGTCGCGCGCATCGACACCATCAGGTTCGAGTACGTGCGGCCGAGCCGGACCATCACCGCGGTCGAGAACGACGTCAGCACCAGCTTCTGCGACGTGCCCGCCTTCATCCGGGTGGACCCCGCGATCGCCTCCGGGCCGGTGTCGACCGCGATCAGCACGTCCACGTCGACCGGGGCGGGCGCGGTCGGGTTGTTGGACACCAGCACGGTGTGCGCGCCGAGCGAGCGCGCCTCCTCCAGCGCGGCCATCACGAACGGCGTGCGGCCGGACGCCGTGACGCCGACGACCAGGTCGCCCGCCGCCGCGTGCTTGCGGATCTCGGCGGCGCCGTCGGACCCCTGGTCCTCGACGTCCTCCACGGCGTTGACCAGGGCGTCCCGGCCGCCCGCGTGGTGGGCGACGAACCAGTCCGGCGGCGCGTTGAACGTCGGCACCAGCTCGGCGGCGTCGAGCGTGGCCAGCCGGCCCGAGGTGCCCGCGCCGACGTAGTGCACGCGGCCACCGCCGCGCAGGGCGCCCACGGCGAGGTCCGCCGCCCGCGCCAGCTCGGGCAGCACGGCTGCCACGGCGTCGGGGACCAGGTGGTCCTCGCTGTTGATCAGGCGGAGCACGTCCAGCGTGGAGAGCCGGTCGATGTCCTGCGTCCGCGGGTTCCTGGCCTCGGTGGGTGAGTCCACGCGGACCGCGACACCGTCCGGGGGCGGGGTCATTTACCGGACTCCCGACGTCGCCTGCCGTCCGGTCGGGCGCCGAGGCGGTGCCCCGACACCGCGTCGTACGTCGCCTCGAGCGCCGACTTGGCGCTGTCCACGTGCCGTTGCGCGACACCGATGAACAGGCAGTCGATCACGGTGAGCTGGGCGATCCGGCTGGCCATCGCGCCCGAGCGGAACGTGGTCTCGCGCGCCGCCGTGGTCAGCACGTGGTCGGAGACCTCGCTGATCGGCGAGCGCGGGAAGTTCGTCAGCGCCACCGTGGTCGCGCCGTGCTCCTTGGCCACCCGCAGCGCCTCGACGGTCTCGGACGTGGAGCCGGTGTGCGAGATCCCGACCGCCACGTCGGCCTCGGTGAGCACAGCCGCCGACGTGAGCGCGATGTGCGTGTCGTTCCAGGCGAAGCAGGTACGCCCTATGCGGTGCAGCTTCTGCTGGAGGTCGAACGCGACGAACGCGCTCGCCCCGAACCCGTAGACGTCGACCCGGCCCGCGCCCGCGACCGCCGCGACCACCGCTTCGAGCGTCTCCACGTTCAGCTGCTCGGCCGTCTCCTCGACCGCGCGCGCGTCCGCGAACGCCACCTTGCCCACGACCTGGCGCATGTCGTCGCCGGGGCCGATGTCGCCGCCGAGGTCGCGGTCGGGGCGCATGGACGTGCGGGCCGTGTCGGCGGCCAGCGCTATGCGCAGCTCCGGGTACCCGCCGACGCCGATGGCCTTGCAGAACCGGGTCACCGTTGTCTCGCTGGTGCCCGCGGCCTCGGCGACCTCGGTGATGCTGCGGTGTGCGACGGTCGCCGGGTTGTCCAGCACGACCTTGGCGACCCGCTGCTCCGCCCGGGCCAGGCCGGGCAGGAGTGAACGGATCTTGACCAGAGGACTGGAGTCGGCGGTACTTTCGGTGGACACGTGGGAAACTTACTAACCGCTCAACGTACGGTCAACGCGGGGTGGGGGTAACTCACCCCAACCGTGACCCAATCTCACCGCTTGGCGGGATCGGGCGGACCGAATGTCACTAACGGTCCGCGGTCCGCCACCCTTCGAGGCTCATCGCCGCTGGTTCGCGCTCCGCGTCCAGCGCCACTCCCCGTTCGTCGGTGACGCGGACGGCGTCCACGTACACGCCGCGCCCGCCGTAGCCCGTGCCGCGCACGTACCGCCAGCGGAACTTCGTCGCCGACTCCGTGTCGACCTCGACCTTCTGCCAGCGCCGCTGCCCGTAGCCGGCCAGCACCCGGACCTCACGCCAGGCCGACCCGTCGTCGGTCGCCTCCACCACGACCTGGTCGCCCGGGTCGAGGTCGACGAACGCCCAGAACGACAGCTTCTGCCGATCGGAGCGCCGCGGGAGGTCACGCGTGGTCAACGTGCCGCCGGCCGTCTCCGGCGTCCACGCCGTGCCGTGCCGCGGGCGCACCGCCAGGGCCTGCGCCAGGCCGTTGGCCGCCACGCGCCGGGCCGGGTTGATCGAGCCCCAGTTGCGGCTCGGGTGCACGCGGTTGGTCAGCAGGATCGCGATCGACCGCGACAACGGGTCCAGCACCAGCGTGGTGCCCGTGTAGCCGGTGTGCCCGGCGGCCCTCGGCGACGTCAGCGCGCCCATGTACCAGCGCTGGTCCAGTTCGAAGCCGAGGCCGTGCGAGTTGCCGGGGAAGGCCTGGTTGAAGTCGGTGAGCATCAGCTCGACGGTGTCCTCGCGCAGGATCCGGCCGCCCGCGTGCGCGCCGCCGTTGAGGATCGCCTGGCCGAGCACGGCCAGTTCGCGCGCCGTGGAGAACATGCCCGCGTGGCCCGCGACGCCGCCCAGCGACCAGGCGTTCTCGTCGTGCACGGTGCCGCGGATGATGCCCCGGCCCGCCTGGTACTCGGTGGCCGCGATCCGGTCCAGCTTGGCCGCCGGCGGGTTGTAGCCGGTGTCCACCAGGCCCAGCGGGCGCGTGATGTCGTCGTGGACGAGCTGGTCGAGCTTCTTGCCCGACCACTTCTCGACCAGCACGCCGAGCGTGATCAGGTTCAGGTCCGAGTACAGGTAGGTGGTGCCGGGGGTGCTGCGGGGCGTCGTGTCCATCACGGCCTTGAGCCGGGACGGGATGTCCGGGTACTGCGACCACAGCGGCAGCCACGCCACCAGGCCCGAGGTGTGGGTCAGCAGCTGCCGGACCGTGATCTTGTCCTTGCCGTTGACGCCGAACTCCGGCAGGTGGCTCGCGACCGGGTCGTCCAGGCCGAAGCGGCCCAGCTCGTGCTGGCGCATCACCACGATCGAGGTGAACAGCTTGGAGATCGAGGCCAGGTCGAAGATCGTGTCCTGGGCCATCGGCACCCGTTGCGACTCGGGCAGCTCGGTGCCGGCGGCGTCGCTGTAGCGGACCGCCCAGCCCGTCGGCTCGTGCGTGACGACCACGCCGTCGTGCGCGAACAGCGTGACGGCGCCCGCGAACAGCGGGTGGCCGGTCGCGTCCGGGACGGTGTAGCGCTCGATCTGCGCCAGGGCGGCGTCCAGCGGGGCCTGGTCGAGTCCCACGCGGTCCGGGGTACCCGTTCTCAGCACGGCGCTCGACCAGCCTTCGTGCGGCTGGTCGAAGCGGGCCTCACGGCCCTCGGCGTGCGCCGGCAGCGTGACGGACACGGCCATCGTGGTCGCGATCAGCAGGGCGGGGATGCGCATCGCTGTCTCCCTCTACCGGTAGCGCAGGTACGGCTGGCGGGTGCGGTCGAACGCGGCCAGTTCGTCGGCCCAGGCCCCGACCACCTCGTCGGTGCCCGCGCCCGCGTCGACCATGCGGCGCAGCCGGTCCGAGCCGCTGAGCTTGTCGATGTAGAGGTCCGGCCGCCACGCGAAGACCTGGGGGTAGCGGGCCTTCGCGGTGACGATCATGGCGACGGCGGTGCGCGGCGCGTCGAACCGGTGCGGGTCGGTGAGGTGCAGGACGACACCGCCGCAGAGCTTGTTGGCGAACTTGTTGAACGTGGGCGTGAAGTAGGTCTCGCGGAACCGGACGCCGGGCAGCCCCAGCGCGTTCAGGTCCTCGGCCCACCGCCAGTCCAGGCCCGGCGCGCCGATCGTCTCGAACGGGCGGGTGGTGCCGCGGCCCTCGGAGAACACGAGCCCCTCGAACAGGCACGTGCCGGGGTAGACCAGCGCGGTGTCGTGCGTGGGGACGTTCGGGCTCGGCGGGACCCACGGGATGCCGGAGTGCAGGTCGTCCCGCTTCCAGCCCTTGACGTCGACCACTTCGAGGCTGCTCACCCGGCCGCCGTCGGTCGGCAGGAACTCGCCGTCGAACAGCCGCGCCAGCTCGCCGATCGTCATGCCGTGCTGCTGGGCGATCGGCTTGCGGCCGACGAACGTGGCGTAGGCCGGGTCGAGCTGCGGGCCGCGGGCCGTGCCGCCGACCGGGTTGGGGCGGTCGAGCACGACGAACGCCACCCCGGTGGCGGCGGCGGCCTGCATGACGGCGTACATCGTCCAGATGTAGGTGTAGAAGCGCGCGCCGATGTCGGCGATGTCGAACACGAGCGTGTCGACGCCCGCCTTGGTGATCATCTCGGCGATCTTGGCGGTGCTCGCGCCGTAGGTGTCGTAGACCGGGATGCCGGTGCGCGGGTCGAGGTAGTTCCCCTCCGAGCCGCCTGCCTGCGCCGTGCCGCGGAAGCCGTGCTCGGGGCCGAACGCGGCGTGCGGCCTGAGCCCGGCGGCCACCATCGAGTCGACGATGTGGGTGTGGTCGCGCAGCACGCCGGTCGGGTTGGTGACCACGCCGACCTTGCGGCCCGCGAACCGCCGCCAGCCGTCCTCGGCCAGCTGCTCGGCGCCGGTCTTGATCAGCCGCGGCCGGTCGGGGTGCTCGGGGGCGCTGTCGAAGGCGCTGAGCGCCGGGACGGCGAGGGCGCCGGCGCCCGCGGCGAGGAAGTGCCTGCGGTCCATGTCACCACTCCATGCCGTGGCCGAAGGGGTACGGGGTCGGTCCGGGCACCGCGACCGGCAGCTTGCCGACCGGGCCCACCTCACCGGTGATCACCCTGGCCAGCGCCTCCATCGACACCGCGCCGTAGGAGTAGGTCGCCAGCCAGGTCGGCGCGGCCGTGTGCGCCACGTCGTACGGGTTCTGCACGGCGACCGCGATCACGGGTTTGCCGGTGGCCAGGAGCCGCGTCAGCAGGGTCTGCTGCGCCGGTTGGCGCGACAGCGCGTTGGTGAGCACGACGACCGCGTCGGCGTCGGCCGCGGCTTGGACGGCGGCCGTGATCTGGGCCTGGGTCGGCGCGCTGCCGGTGGGGAGCGCCGTGCCGCCGAGCACGCCCGCCAGGGTGCGGGTCGTCGTCTCGCCCCAGCCCGTGACCAGGGCGGCGGTGGGCTTCGCGCGCAGGGGCAGGACGCCCGCGTCGTTGCGCACGGCGGTGACGGTCCGGTCGGTGATCGCCCTGGCGGCGGCGAGGTGCTCGGCCGGGCCGACCGCCGAGTCGACCTTGTCCACGTCGACGAGCGGGCCGGTGAGCATGCCGCGCAGGAACTTCATCCGCAGGATCCGCAGCACGCTCCGGTCCACGCGCTGCTCGGTGATCTCGCCGCTGCGCACGGCCGCCAGCACGCTGTTCACCGCGAGCTCGAGGTCGACGGGCATGAGGAGCTGGTCGACGCCGGCCTTCAGGGCCAGCACGGGGATCTCGGCGTCGTCGTGCAGCTGCCGCACCCCCGCCATGGCCAGCGAGTCGGTGATGACCACGCCGTCGTAGCCGAGGTTCTCGCGCAGCAGGTCCAGCGAGGGCTTGGACAACGTCGCCGGCTCGCCCGACGGGTCGATCTTCGGCATCTGGATGTGCGCGGTCATGACCGAGTCGACGCCCGCGGCGATGGCGGCCCGGAACGGCGGCGCGTCCACCTCGGTCCACTCGGCCTCCGTGCGGTCGACCTTCGGCAGCGTCGTGTGGCTGTCGGTGTCGGTGTCGCCGTGGCCGGGGAAGTGCTTGGCAGTCGCGCTGACGGTGTGCTTGGCCAGGAAGCGGCCCTGGTAGCCGCGCACCTGGGCGGCGGTCAGCTCGGCCGCCAGCGCCGGGTCGCTCGAGTAGGAGCGCACCCCGATGACCGGGTTCGCCGGGTTGGAGTTGACGTCCGCGTCCGGCGCGAAGTTCTGGGTGATGCCCATGGCGCGCAGCTCGCGTGCGGTGATGCGGGCGGCGTGCTCGGCGTTCTCGGCGCTGCGGCCCGCGCCGAGGGCCATGTTGCCTGGGAACTGGGTGGCGGGCGCGCCGATGCGGGTGACGATGCCCATCTCCTGGTCCGTGGCGATGGCCAGCGGGACCCGGCTCGCCCGTTGCAGGCCGTTGGAGAGGGTGGCGATCTGGCGCGGGGTGTCGATGTTGTCGTAGCTGGAGTTGTTGAAGTAGACGACACCGCCCGGCTGGAACTTGGCCACCACCTCGGCCGGGGTGGCGACGCCGAGGTCGCGCAGGTTGCCGGGGTGCGCCTCGTCCGGCGACTGGCCGTGCAGGTAGGTGACGAACAACTGGCCGACCTTCTGCTCCAGCGACATGCCGCGGACCATCGCGGTGATGTGCTGCGCCTGGTCCGGCGAGGCGTGCGCCGGCGGCGCCGCCGGTGAGGTCACTGCGGAAGCCGCGGCCACGGCGACGGCGACGAGCGGACGGAGCACTGCGGCCTCCCCTCTGGGAACTTTCCACCACTCAGTGGTGCGTTTGGCAAGTTACCCACGTCACAGTGGTGGGTCAACGGGTTGCGCTGCGTGGCCATTGTGCGGAGGGGGACCGACAGAACCAGGGGGTTCGCGCTTCACTCGTTCGGGCACTGTTTCGGTGTCCGGGCGCGAAAAGACGGTGGGGCCCCTCAGCAGAGGGGCCCCACCGTCGTCAGCGCGGGCTTCTGAGTTACCAAGCGTGCAACTCGTGTCGTACCAACCTGGCCTCGGCGTCCGGCGTCCCGGTACGCAGGCCCTAGACGACAAGCCTCCCGCGGCGTGCTGCGCGTGGGTGTCTCGAAGTCCGCGCACGGAGCTCTGCCGGGGTGGACGCCGCTTCTCTTCCGCTTCGTCCCTGGCCGACCCGAGGTCCGCACTTCCTTTGTAGTGCGTGTCCGGCGTCACAGCAAGGGCTCGATGGGGTGCACCGTTCAAGCGACGTTCAGTAGCGGAAAGGCTTTTGTGACAGTGATTCCGACGCGCTCGGGACCACTGGTACCGCTGACCGGGGCACGGCGGGGTGAACTAGCTCCGGCGCCGCCTGCGCAGGCCGTACCAGGCCACGCCCGCGGCCGTCGCCGCGCCCAACCCGATCGCGGTCACGGCGACCGCGGTGCCGGACGGGCGGGGGATGCGGGCGCGCAGCGACACGGGGTCGGAGAACGTCAGCACCGGCCAGCCCCGCTGGGTCGCGATCCGCCGCAGCGCGCGGTCCGGGTTGACCACCGTGGGGTGGCCGACGGCCTCCAGCAGCGGCAGGTCGGTGATGGAGTCGGAGTAGGCGTAGCAGCTGCTCAGGTCGTAGTCGTGCTGCTCGGCGAGCTGCTTGACGGCGATCGCCTTGTTCTCGCCCGCGCAGTAGAAGTCGACCTCGCCGGAGTAGCGGCCCTCCGCGACGACCATCCGCGTGCCGACGCTGTGCGTCGCGCCGACCATGGTGGAGATGGGCGCGACCAGCTCCTCGCCCGAAGCGGAGACGACGACCACGTCGTGCCCTTCGCCCTTGTGGTCGGTGATGAGCTGCGTGGCCTCCTTGTAGACGAGGGGGTCGACGATGTCGTGCAGCGTCTCCTCGACGATCGAGCGCACCTGCTCGACGTCCCAGCCCTCGCAGAGCGCGGTGATGTGCGAGCGCATCCGGTCCATCTGGTCGGCGTCCGCGCCGGCCAGCATGAAGACGAACTGCGCGTAGGCGCTCTTGAGCACCGCACGCCGGTTGATCAGGCCCTCTTGGAAGAAGGGCCGGCTGAACGCCAGCGTGCTCGACTTGGCGATGACGGTCTTGTCCAGGTCGAAGAACGCGGCGACTCGACTGCCTTCGGTGGCGTGCTCGGTCACCGGTCAAGCTTAAGCGGGGAGGGGGTGGCGGGCCGCCGCCAGTGCTTCGTCACTTTACGAAGTAGGTGTGCGGTCCATCGAAATTTGGTCTCCCTCTGACGGAAGACACGCAAGACCCTGTCCTGTGGGGATACAGTAGACGGGTCCGGCTCGACCGGACGGGTTCAGTCCGACCCCCCGGGACTGAACCAATGACGACCCCCGTCCCTCCCCCCTGGCGGGGGTCGTCCCATGTCCGGGGTCGGTTTCGCCGGTGCTCCGCGCTGGACCTCCGCGCGCTCGTGCCGCTTCTTGCATCAGCCTCCGATCTTTCGTCCGGGTGCCGTGACGGCTGTCGTTCGGCCGGGCGCGGCCGTTCGCGGCGCTCCGAGTTGTCCACAGGCAGTCCGGTTGTCCACATGTTGATCATGTGACGTTGTGTCCTTCCTCACCGCTCGACACCGTGGAACCCGTAGATCCACCACGGAGAACGGGGAGAGCGGGATGAAGCGACCGGTGGCACTGGTGACCGATGCGGGCCTGGTGGACGAGGTGCTCAACGCGGCGGCGGTCGTCGGCTGCGAGGTGGAGCGCGTGGTCGACGTGACGGCGTTGCGCGGGCGTTGGCACGGCGCGGCGGCGGTGGTGCTCGACTTCGAGGCCGTCGTCGCGTGCGGCGGGTTCCCGCGCAGATCGGGGGTCCACGTCGTCGGCGCCGGTCCGCCGGGCGCCGAGGTGTGGCGGCGTGCCCTGGCCCTGGGCGCGGAGCAGGTGTTGGAGCTGCCCGCCGACCAGGAGCGGCTGCGGGCGGTGCTGGCCGATGCCGCCGAGGGTGCGCCGGTCGGTGAGGGGAAGGTGCTGGCGATCCTGGGCGCCCGCGGTGGCGCCGGGGCGTCGGTGCTGGCGGTGGCGGTGGGTCAGGCCGTGCTGGCGGCCGGCGGCCACGGCCTGCTCGTCGACTGCGACCCGTTGGGTGGCGGCCTGGACCTGACGTTGGGCGCGGAGCGGCAGGAAGGGCTGCGGTGGCCCACGTTGCGGCTGACGGGTGGCCGCGTGCCGGCGGCGGCGCTGCGCACGGCGCTGCCGGGCCGTTCGGGCAGGCACGGGAGCCTGACCGTGCTGTCGTGCGGCCGGACGGGGCCGGGACCGGAGCCGGACGCCGTGGTGGCGGTGGTCGAGGCGGGCAGGCGTGCCGGTGGCACGGTGGTGTGCGACGTGCCGCGCCAACTGACCGAGGCCGCCTGCGCCGCCCTCGACCGGGCCGACTTGGCGGTGCTGGTGGTGCCGGCGGACGTCAAGGCGTGCATGGCGGCCAAGACCGTGGTCGACCGGGCCGGTGCGCGGGGCGTGCGGCTGAAGGCGGTGGTCCGCGGCCCGGCCCCGGGCGGTCTCACCACGGCGCAGGTGGTGGCGGCGATAGGCGTTCCGCTGCTGACCACCATGCGTCCGGAGCCGCGGCTGGCCAGGGCCCTGGACAACGGCCACTTCCCCGAAACCACGCGCGGCCCACTGGCCAAGGCCGCCCGAACAGTCCTGGCAGCCCTCCATGCGCACTAACCAGAACCCACTCGCCCACAACCACAACCGCGATCTTGACCGCGACCACGACAGCTACCGCGGCCGCGACCATGACCGCGGTCCAATCGCCGGCGAACGACGACCGCATGCTCGCGGCCCGGCGCATCGGTTGTCGCGCCACGCAACCGGGGCTGTTCCGCTCCGGATGCCTGGAGCGCGATGCCAAACCCTGTTGGCCGCAGTCGGGCCGAGCGTTCCGGCCGGCGGCGGCGATCTGCACCTCGCCGTCCCTCCGCGAACGCCGACCGCCGGCGGAAACGACCCGTTCCGCGACCTCGCCCACCCACCTCATCGGCACGATCCGGCCGTTCCTCGCCCGCCTTGGGGAAGAGGTCGCGGGATGGGCGCGGACAGCGGTCGTCGTGCGGATGTCGGTCGTGGCGCGGTTGGCCCCGGGTGGATCGGCGATGGATTGGCGGTGGGCGGTGACCTGTGACCGCGGGCCCACTGTGCGGCGGCATCCCGCGTACCGGCCGCCCGTGGGATTTCGGAGTTGTCGGCCCGTGTCGCTGTCGGAGCTGGTGCTCGCCGAGCTGTCCGCGTCGTTCCTGGGCGAGCCGGGCGACGGCCGGCCGGGGTTGGTCGAGGCGGCTCGGGAGGTTCTGGGAGGTCGTCGTGGAGCTTTGAGGGAGGGTGGTTGTGAACGATCTGGTTGAGCGGGTTCGCCTGCGGCTGGCCAGCGGGCGCGGTGACCTCACGTCGGCGGCCGTCGCGGCGGCCGTGCGTGGTGAGGCCGGCGGGGTGCTCGGTGACGAGGACGTCCAGCGGGCGCTTTCGGTGCTGCGGCAGGAGTTCGTCGGTGCCGGGCCGCTGGAGCCGCTGTTGCGGGACCCGGACACGACCGACGTCCTCGTCACCCGGCCGGATGAGGTGTGGGTCGACGGGGTCGGCGGGTTGCGGCGCACCGACGTCGCCTTTCCCGACGAGGCGGCCGTTCGTCGGCTCGCGCAGCGGCTCGCGGTGGCGGCCGGGCGGCGGTTGGACGACGCCGCGCCCTGTGTCGACGGGTGGTTGCCCGGCTCGGTGCGGTTGCACGCGGTCCTGCCGCCGATCTCACCGTTCACCTGCCTGTCGTTGCGGGTCCTCCGCCCGGCGGTGCACGACCTGGAGACCTTGGAGGCTTGCGGCACGTTCGACCGGATGGCGGCCGACCTGCTGCGGGCGATCGTGGTTGCCCGGCAGGCCTTCCTGGTCGTCGGCGGCACGGGTTCGGGGAAGACGACGCTCCTCGCCGCCTTGTTGGGGTGCGTGCCGCACGACGAACGGGTCGTGTGCGTCGAAGACGCAGGAGAACTCCAGCCCCACCACCCGCAGGTCGTCCGCCTGCTGGCACGCGGCCCGAACGTCGAGGGCGCGGGCGAGGTGACGATGCGCGACCTCGTCCGGCAGGCGTTGCGGATGCGGCCCGACCGGATCGTGGTCGGGGAGGTGCGGGGCGCGGAGGTGTGCGAGCTGCTGTCGTCGCTGAACACCGGGCACGACGGCGGCGCGGGGACGTTGCACGCCAACTCGCCGGCCGAAGTCCCCGCGCGGCTGGAGGCCTTGGCCGCGCTCGGTGGGCTCGACCGGCACGCCTTGCACAGCCAACTGGCCGCCGCGGTGAAGGTCGTGCTGCACATGCGCCGGGCGGGCGACGGCACGCGGTACCTGGCCGAGATCGGTGTGCTGGAACGGCGGTCCGGTCACCTCGTCGTCCGACCCGCGTGGCGGCGTGACGGGGGTTGGCAGGAAGCCGGCGCGGTGCTCAAGGGCCTGGTGAGGGCGTCATGAGCCTGCTGTTGCTGGCCGCCGCGTTGGTGGTGCTGCCGTCGGCCCGGGCGCGACGGCGGCTCGCCGGGCCTCGGCCCGCGGGGCGGTGGAAGTCGTGGAGGCCCAATCGGGTGCTGGTGGTCCTGGTGGGGATCGCGCTGGGGATGCCGGTGGGAGCAGGTGGCGCGATCGCGGGCGCGTTGCTGGCCGCGACCGTGTGGCGGACGTACCGGGAGGCGATCCGGCAGCGCGACCGGATGGCGGCGTCCGTCGCGCTCGCCGACGGGCTGAAGGCGTTCGTCGCGGAACTGCGGTCGGGCGCTCACCCGGCCAAGGCGGCGATCGGCGCGGCGGAGGACGCACAGCCGCCGGCGACCGACGTCCTGCGGGCCATCGCGGCGACGTCGGCACGTGGTGGCGAGGTCGAGGCGGCGCTGGCCGACTTCCCCGACGCCACCCACCTGGCCAGGGCGTGGCGGCTGTCGGCGGTGCACGGCGTGCCGTTGGCCGACGTGCTGGACGCGGTCCGGCGGGACCTCGACCGGCGCACCGCGTTCGCGGGGCAGGTCCACGCCCGTATGGCCGGTCCGCGGGCCGGCGCGGCGGTGCTGGCCGGGCTGCCGCTCCTCGGCGTGGTGCTGGGCGAACTCGGCGGCGCGGGACCGTTGGCCGTCCTGTCCGGCACTGCGCCGGGACAGGTGCTGCTGGTGGCCGGGGTTGCCCTGATCTGCGCCGGGCTGCGGTGGAGCGGTCGGTTGACCAGGCAGGTGATCGCATGAGCCTGCTGCTGCTCGCCCTGGCGGTGATCGCCTTCCCCGCGCCGACGAGAGCCGCGGCGCGGCTGCGACCGAGGACCAGGCGAAAACCCGTGCCGAAGGCCAGGCCGCCGGACCCGTTCGCCGCGGCGGCGACGTGGGACCTGCTGGCCGCCGCCTTGCGGGCGGGCCTGCCGGTGGCCGGCGCGGTGCGGGCCGTGCTGCCGGCCGTCCCTCCGGGGCCGGCCGAACGCCTCCGCGAGGTGGTCGACCTGCTGACGTTGGGCGCGGACCCGGTGCACGCGTGGGCCAAGGCGCTCGCCCACCCGGACACCGCGCCGCTGGCGCGAGCGGCACGCCGGACGGCCCGGTCGGGCGCGGCGCTGGCCGGGGCGGCGGCGGACCTGGCCGCGGAGGCGCGGGCGAGGGTGTCCGACCAGGCCGAGGCCCGTGCGCAACGCGCCGCGGTGCTCGTGGCGGGACCGCTGGCGCTGTGCTTCCTGCCCGCGTTCCTGTGCCTGGGCGTCGTGCCGGTGGTGATCGGCGTCGTCGCCGGCGTGAGCGACGACTGGTAACTGTCCACAGTGGAGCTGAAGGAGAGTGGGAGATGGTGGCCGGCAGGCGGAACGTGTTGGGCGACAGCGGGATGTCGACGGTGGAGTACGCGATCGGCACGCTTGCCGCCACGGCGATCGCCCTGCTCCTGTACTCGCTGATGAGCGGGGACTGGGTGGAAGGGCTGCTCCGGGCCTTGGTGCAGCGGGCGTTCACGGTGGACGCGTGAGGCGGGAGGTGCTGGGCGATGACCGGGGCGGGGTGACCGTCGAAGCGGCGGTGGCGGTGTGCGGGTTGGTCGCCGTGCTGGTGCTGGGAGTCGGCGCGGTGATGGCGGTCGTGGCTCAGCTCCGGTGCACGGATGCGGCACGGGAGGCGGCTCGGCTGGTCGCCCGGGGCGATTCCGCGCGGGTCGACGCAGTGGTCGGGGCGATCGCGCCGGAAGGGGCGCGGTGGGAGGTGAGGAGGGAGGGGGACACGGCAACGGTGGAGGTCGCGGTCTCGCGGCTGGGTGTCGAACTGCGGGCACGTGCGTACGCGGTGGTCGAGCCGGGGGTGGTCCAGCCTGGGTAGCCGAGCTGGGTAGTCGAGCCGGAGTAGTCGAAGGACGGCTCGGGTCGCGGGAGTCGGCGGACGGCTCGGGCGGCGGTGGTCGCGGCGGCCGGTGAGCCGCTGAGGCCCGCGTCGGTCGCGGCGATCGGGGAGATGCCGGGTAGGAAGGGGGCGGGCTGGCAGGAAGGGCCGGCGGGACAGGAAAGGGCGGGGAGGGCAGGGGCCGGAGCGCAGGGGTCGGAGCAGGGCGAAGGGCCGGAAGTAGGGACAGACAAGGAGGGGAGGGGTGGGTGGTTGGTGATGACCGTGGGGCGGCGTCCGTCATGGCGGTCGCGGTGGGGGCGGTGTGGTTTGGGCTCGTGGTGGTCGGCGTGCACGTCGGTGAGGCCGTGGTGGGCAGGCACCGGTTGGGTGCGGCGGCCGACCTCGGGGCGTTGGCGGCGGCCGGGCAGTTGGCCGGTGGGGTGGCGCACGCCTGCGGCCGGGCCGAGTGGGTCGTCGAACGGATGGGTGGGCGGTTGGCCTCGTGCCTGGTGGAGGGGTGGGAGGTGAGTGTCCGCGTCACCGGCGAGCCCACGGTGTTCGGCGCGCCCAGTGCCCGGGCCCGTGCAGGTCCGGCCGAACCGTAACCCGTACCCGACACGACGAACGGTCGTCCGTCGGCGGTGAGCGGACTCACACGACCGCAGATTCGCGGCTTCGCGGCGGGCGGACGGCTCGCAGGCCGTTCTGCTCCACGCCCCCGGCCGCCGCGTTCGCCGTGCCACAACGACCAGTTGTCGACAGGCGGTTACCAAAACCCCCGGTCATGGCGTTAGTTCAAGTGGTGGCACCGACACGGTGTCGAACGACGCGCGACACGGTGTCGTGGACGCAGGACGCAGGAGGCGAACGAAAGATGGAGTGGTCGGATAGCTGGCGCGGGGCCTTCCGCATCGAGCTGCGCGCAGAGGCGGTCAACCTCGCGTGGCACGGGTGGCCTGTGCTGCCGGGCACCTATCCGGCGGGTGAGCGGTGGGCCGGGCGCGACGGCGTCGAGGACCTCGGGCCGGTCCCGGTGCACCGCGACTGGCAGGAGCGCATCGGCACCAAGGCGGAGCAGGTCGCCACCTGGTGGGCGGGCCACTCCTACAGCATCCTGCTGGCCACCGGCCACGGCGTGGACGCCGTCGAGGTGAGCGCCGACCTCGGCCGCCGCGCCGCGGTCGAGCTGCGGGCCGCCGGCGTCCCGGTGCCGATCGTGGCGACCCCGGAAGGCCGTTGGATGTTCCTGGTCGCCTCCGGCGGCACGCCGGTCACGGACCCGGACGTCAAGCACTACGGCCAGGGCGAGTACGTCCCGCTGCCGCCGAGCACGGGCCACGTCGGCGTCGTGCACTGGCGCGTCAAGCCGCAGATCTGCGCGTGGCACCTGCCGCACGTGGACGTGGTCCGCGACGCCCTGCTCCAGGCCGCCGACCGCACCAGCGCCTACGGCCTGGTCGCCGCCGACCGGTCCTGATCGACTCGGCCGTGCCGGACGTCGTGGCGGCTCTCCCCGACGACCCCGAGCACGACGTCCAGCACGGCCACCCCGCCCGCCTTGTCCAGCGGATCGTTGCCATTCCCGCACTTCGGCGACTGCACGCAGGACGGGCACCCGGCCGGGCACGCGCAAGCCGCGATGGCCTCCCTAGTAGCGACCAACCACGGGACTACCGCGTTGAACCCGCGGTCGGCGAACCCGGCTCCCCCGGGATGACCGTCGTGCACGAACACCGTCGCCTCCCCGGTGTCCTGGTGCAGCGCGGTCGAGACTCCGCCGATGTCCCAGCGGTCACAGGTCGCGAAGAGCGGTAGCAGGCCGATCGCCGCGTGTTCGGCGGCGTGCAGTGCGCCGGGGACGCGCGCCGGAGCCAGACCGGCGCCCCCCGGCGCACTGCCCAACAACTCCGCGGACACCGTGTACCAGACCGCCCGTGTCACCAAGGTCTGCGCGGGCAGCGACAGCGGCACCGAGTCGACCACCTGCCCGGACGGCAGTTTCCGCAGGTAACCGACGACCTGCGAGGTCACCTCGACCTCGCCGAGGCACACCGTCACCCCGTCGAACGAGCGCTTCTCCAGCACCCGGACCACCGAGATGTCCTTGGTGTCGCGCGCGGTCGTCGTCCAGTCCGGCTTCTCCGCGTGCACCATCGCCAGACCGCTGTCCAGGTCCAGCTCGTCCACCACGTACGACTCGCCCTGGTGCAGGTAGACGGCGCCGGAGTGCACCTGCCAGCACGCCGAACCGGGGTCGACCGTGCCGAGCATCCGCCCCGAGTCGGCCTCCACCACCACGACCTGCTCGCCGCCGGACCCGCGGATGTCCACGGACGAGTGCGGCCGGTCGTGCGAGGTCCAGTACCAGCCGTTCGGCCGCCGCCGCAGCACCCGCCGCGCCACCATGTCCTCCACCACGGCCAGTGCCGCGTCACCGCCGAAGGACTCCAGCGACTCCGGCGTCAGCGGCAGCTCCGCCGCCGCGCACGCCAGCTGCGGCTCCAGCACGTACGGGTTCGCGGGGTCCAGCACCGTCGCCTCGACCGGCTTGTCCAGCACCGCCGACGGGTTGTGCACCAGGTAGGTGTCCAACGGGTCGTCCCGCGCCACGAACACCACCAGCGCGTCGGCGTCCTCGGTCCGCCCCGCCCGCCCGGCCTGCTGCCAGAACGACGCCAGCGTGCCCGGGAAACCGGCCACCACCACGGCGTCCAACCCGACGATGTCGACGCCGAGCTCCAACGCGTTCGTCGTCGCCACGCCGAGCAGCTCGCCCGACGACACGGCACGCTCCAGCGCCCGCCGCTCCTCCGGCAGGTACCCGCCCCGGTAGGCGGCCACCCGCTCGGCCAACGACGGGTCGACCTCCGACAACACCCGCCGCGCGCCCAACGCGGTCAGCTCCGCGCCCACCCGCGACCGCACGAACGCCAACGACCGCGCGCCCTCCACGACCAGGTCGGCCAGGATCCGCGCCGTCTCCGCGCCCGCCGAACGCCGCACCGGCGCCCCGTTCTCGCCCTCCAGGTCGTCCAGCAGCGGCGGCTCCCACAACGCCACCGTCCGCCCCGCGCGCGGCGACCCGTCCTCGGTCACCGCCTCGCACGGCGCGCCGAGCAGCGCCGCCGCCGACGCCGCCGGATCGGCCACCGTCGCCGACGCCAGCACGAACACGGGATCCGCGCCGTACCGCTGCGCGACCCGCCGCAACCGCCGCAGCAGCAACGCCACGTGGGAACCGAAAACTCCCCTGTACGTGTGACATTCGTCGACCACCACGTACGACAGCCGGCGCAGGAACCTGATCCACCGGGCGTGGTTGGGCAGCACGCCGCGGTGCAGCATGTCCGGGTTGCTGAACACCCAGTTGGCGTGCGCCCGCACCCAATCGCGTTCCGCCATCGGCGTGTCGCCGTCGAACGACGCCGCGCGCACGCCCGGCACGCCCAAACCGCTCACCGATCTCAACTGGTCCGCGCCCAACGCCTTCGTGGGCGAGAGGTACAGAGCTGTTGCCTTCGGATCAACTGTCAACGCGCTCAGGACCGGCAATTGGTACGCCAGCGATTTGCCCGACGCGGTGCCCGTCGCCACCACGACGTGCGATCCGGACCACGCGTGCTCCGCCGCTTGCGCCTGGTGCCGCCACGGCTGGGCCACACCCCGTTCCACCAGCGCCGACACCACCGGTTCGGCTGCCCACGACGGCCACTCGACGGGTTGCGCGGGACGCGGGGGCTGCTCTTCGGTGTGCGTCAACGGCGATTCGCCCGCGGGTACCCCGGCGAGGACACGGTCCAGCAAACGACGTCCCTGGTTCGCCACGGGGCGCAGCTTCGCACACCCGGGGGACATCCGAACCCCACCTCTGCGGATAACGGTGTGTGTACGGATCGGGACGCGTTGTTGCCTGGTTGCGCACTATGAATAGACTCCGCCGCTATCGCATCCAATGAGGGGTGCATCACGTTGTGTCGGGGCTGACAGTCGCGTGAGTGACCCGCCTCACACCAGCGGGGTGGCCCTGACATTGGGCTTGGAAAACTCACCAGGAGGACGGATGTCCCGGCAATTCCTCGCGGAGGGCCTCGAGCTCTCCGGAGGTGATCGCGGCCTCGTCGCCGTGGTCGCCGTGGTCGCCCTGGCTGCCCTGGCCGTGGGCTACGTGCTGCTCCGGGAGGTGCTGGCCGCGGGCCAGGGCACCTCCAAGATGCAGGACATCGCCAAGGCGGTCCAAGAGGGCGCAGCGGCCTACCTCAACCGGCAGTTCCGAACGCTCGGCATCTTCGTCGTGATCGTGTTCGTGCTGCTGTTCGCGCTTCCTGCCGAGGACATCGGCGAACGGATCGGCAGGTCGCTGTTCTTCCTCGTCGGCGCCGGCTTCTCCGCCGTCATCGGCTACCTCGGCATGTGGCTGTCGACCCGCGCGAACGTGCGCGTCGCCGCCGCGGCCAAGGAGACCGGCGGCCGGGAGAAGGCCATGCGGATCGCGTTCCGCACCGGCGGCGTGGTCGGCATGTTCACCGTCGGCCTGGGCCTGTTCGGCGCGGCCCTGGTCGTGTTCGTCTACGTCGGCCAGGCGCCCAGGGTGCTGGAGGGCTTCGGCTTCGGCGCCGCCCTGCTCGCCATGTTCATGCGGGTCGGCGGCGGCATCTTCACCAAGGCCGCCGACGTCGGCGCGGACCTGGTCGGCAAGGTCGAGCAGGGCATCCCCGAGGACGACCCGCGCAACGCCGCGACCATCGCCGACAACGTGGGCGACAACGTCGGCGACTGCGCCGGCATGGCGGCGGACCTGTTCGAGTCCTACGCCGTCACCCTGGTCGCGTCGCTGATCCTCGGCACGGCCGCGTTCGGCGCGAAGGGCCTGCTGTTCCCGCTGATCGTGCCCGCGATCGGCGTGCTCACGGCGGTCATCGGCGTCTACATCACCAGTGCCCGCACCGGCGAGAACGGCCTCACCGCGATCAACCGCTCGTTCTACATCTCGGCGGTCGTCTCGGCGGTGCTGTGCACGGTGGCGGCGTTCGTGTTCCTGCCCAGCTCGTTCGCGGGCCTCGCGGGCGTGTCGGAGGAGATCGCGGGCACGCCGGGCAACCCGGCCCTGATCGCCGCCGTCGCGGTGATCATCGGCATCGTGCTGGCGGGCGTCATCCTGTGGCTGACCGGCTACTTCACCGGCACCGAGCACAAGCCCGTCAAGGAGGTGGGCCGCACCTCGCTCACCGGCGCGGCGACCGTCATCCTGTCCGGCATCTCGGTCGGCTTCGAGTCGGCGGTCTACACCGCGCTGGTCATCGGCGGCGCGGTCTACGGCGCGTTCCTGCTGTCCGGCTCGGTGGTCGTGTCGCTGTTCGCGGTCGCGCTGGCCGGCTGCGGCCTGCTGACCACGGTCGGCGTCATCGTGGCCATGGACACCTTCGGCCCGGTCTCCGACAACGCGCAGGGCATCGCGGAGATGTCCGGCGACGTGGACGGCGAGGGCGCGCAGATCCTCACCGAGCTCGACGCGGTGGGCAACACCACCAAGGCCATCACCAAGGGCATCGCGATCGCCACCGCCGTGCTGGCGGCGACCGCGCTGTTCGGCTCCTACAAGGACGCGATCGAGCAGGCGCTGCGGGACGTGCAGGTGGGCCTCGGCGAGGTGCCGGTGTCGTTCACCAACGTGGTGTTCAGCCCGAACGTGCTGGTCGGCCTCATCATCGGCGCGGCCGTGGTGTTCATGTTCTCCGGTCTCGCGGTCAACGCGGTGACCCGCGCGGCCGGCGCGATCGTGTTCGAGGTGCGCCGCCAGTTCCGCGACAACCCCGGGATCATGGACGGCACGGTCAAGCCGGAGTACGGCAAGGTCGTCGACATCTGCACGAAGGACTCGCTGCGCGAGCTGGCCACCCCCGGCCTGCTCGCGGTGCTGGCGCCGATCGCGGTCGGCTTCGGCCTCGGCGTCGGCCCGCTGGCCGGCTACCTGGCCGGCGCGATCGCCACCGGCACGCTGATGGCGGTGTTCCTGGCCAACTCCGGTGGCGCCTGGGACAACGCGAAGAAGCTGGTCGAGGACGGCAACCACGGCGGCAAGGGCTCCGACGCCCACGCCGCGACCGTCATCGGTGACACCGTCGGCGACCCGTTCAAGGACACCGCCGGTCCGGCCATCAACCCGCTGATCAAGGTGATGAACCTGGTCTCGGTGCTGATCGCGCCCGCGATCGTCGGGTTCTCCGTCGGCTCCGGCGAGTCGGCCGGCATCCGGTACGCGATCGCGATCGTGGCGGTCGTGGTCATCGTGGGCGCCGTGGTCGTGTCCAAGCGGCGCGGCACGGCGATCTCGGACACCCCGGCGGAGGTCACCACCTCCGCGTGACGTGCGAGTGGGAGGGCGGGGTGCCGCAGTCGGGGGCACCCCGCCCTCCCACGTCCGGGTAGGCCGGGTGGGCGCGCCCGGATGGGGGCACACTGTTCGGTGTCGCCCGGGATCGGAGTTGCACGCAACGATGGGGAGCACCCTGATGAGACTTCTGCCGCTGGTCGCCGCGACCACCCTGGTCGTGGCGGTTGCCGGGTGCGGGTCCGGGGGTGACTCCACCGCGCCCACGTCGTCGTCCGCGGCTCCGTCCGACGCGGCGGCGGTGGCGTACATGGACAAGGTGTGCACGGCGGCGGCGTCGTTCGCCACGGTGCCGAAGACACCGCCGCAGCTGGACGCGAACGACCCGGCGAAGCTGAAGGCCGACATGGGCGCGTACATGGGCCAGATGGCCGACGCGTTCACCCAGACCGCGACCAAGCTGCGCGACGTGGGCCCCTCGCCGGTGGCGGGCGGTGACCAGCAGGTCGAGCAGATGGCGGCGACGTTCACCGACATCGCGAAGAACTTCAGCGACGCGAAGGCGGCCATCGAGGCGGCGGACGCCAACGACCCGGTCGGCGGGTTGCAGGCCGCCGGGGAGGCCATCACCCGGCTGGATGATTTCGTCGCGCCGCTGAAGCAGCTGGAGGCGTCGCCGGAGCTGTCCTCGGCGGCCGAGAAGGCGCCGGCCTGCCAGGACCTGCGGACGCTGAGGCCGTCGGAAGCCGTCACGCCGACCTCGTAGTAGGTTGCCCCCTCACCTTTTTCACCCGATTTGGGGGGCATTTCCGTGAAGCACCGTGTCGCGCTCGCCGGCGTGTTCGCCGCAGTCCTCGTCACGTCCGCGTGCGGGGGTGGCGGCTCGTCCTCGTCGTCCGGTTCGACCGCGACCACCACGACCACCACGACCGCGGCGGCCACCGCTGACCCGATCGTGTGGACCGGCACGTTCTGCGAGGGCATCGCGCCCACCATCGAGGGCGTGCTGACCCTGCTGAAGACGATGTTCGAGGGCGGCGCCGAGGACCCGGCCGTGCAGAAGACCGCGCTGCTCGACTACAGCTCCAAGGCGGGCAAGTCGCTGACCGAGGCGGGCGCGAAGCTCGAGGACCTCGGCGCGCCGTCGCCCGAGAGCCAGGAGCTGCACGACGAGCTGGTCAAGTTCTTCACCGATTCGGGCAAGACGCTGACCGAGGTCAACACCGAGCTGGCGGCGCTGGACCCGGCCGACCCGGAGTTCGCCACCAAGCTGGAGCAGCTGGGCGGCGACCAGGCGGACCCGTCCAAGCTGCAGGAACAGATCAAGAAGCTGCAGGAGGACCCGAAGCTCGGCCAGGCGTTCAAGGAGGCGCCGGAGTGCGTGGCGATGGCCGAGACGCTGAAGAGCCTCGGCAGCTGACACCGCTGGGACGCGTGAGGCCATTGGGGTACGTGGTTCAGCCCTTCGGAGACTGGCCGTGGTCGAACGTGTGTTCTACGCTGCGTCTTCGTGGGGCAATTGTCCTTCTACTCGGCCGAGGCGAGACAGCCTTGCGTCGGTGACCTGGCGGGCCTGCTGTGCGGGCCCGGCCGGGCGCTGGGCTTCGCCCGCGGACGTGCGGCCCGGGTGTCGGTGGGTCTCGACACCCGGGACCGGGCCGCCGCGGTGGTGGCGGCGCTGGCCGAGCGGGGCGTGCAGGCCCGGGTGGAACTCGTGCGGACGGTGCAGGTCGCGGCCGGGGCCACCGAGGACGAGCCCGAAGCGGCCGGACCAGGGGTGGACGAGTCAGGGGTGGACGAGCCGGCCGGGACCGAGGCCGCCGCGGCCGAGCCCGATCCGGACGAGGTAGCCCCGGACGAGGTAGCCCCGGACGAGCCCGTTCCTGACGAACCAGTCCCCGACGACCCGTTCGACGAGCTGGTCGAACCTCTCGACGACCTGGGCGAGCCCCTGGACGAGCTGGTCGACGACGAGCCGGACGGGTTCGCGCCCGTCGTGATCGGGTCGGGCCGGCGCGGACCGGCAGCCGCCGAGCCGGAACCCGAGCCCGCGCCGGAGCCGGAAGCGGAAGCTGCCGAGGGCGAGACCGAGACCGTGACAGCCGAACCCGTGGTCATCGAGGCGTGGCAGGTCACGACGGCTTTCCGCACCGACCTGGCCGGGTTGGCGGCGCAGTGGTTCGACGGCGACCGCAAGGTCGTCCCGCCCGATTTCACGCTCGACGGCGCGGCCCTGCGGCTGTGGGCGCTCACGTCCGGCCGGTGGGTCGAGTCCGGCTCCGGGTACCTCCTCGGCCTCGACCCCGAGGCGCCCGACACGCACGAAGCGTTGCGAAAAGCATTGGCCACGTCGGGCCTGCCCTCGACACTCTTGACCGGGAAAGCCGGGGGACCGGCGTTGCGCGTCGTCGGCAGACGGCGGCTCGAACGGCTCGCCGAGCTGGTCGGACGCGCGCCCAGGGGCGTCGCGGAACGCACCTGGCCGGCCGCGTAGCGCGTCCTCCTGGCGGAGGATCCGGCACAGTTGTGTCACCCTGTCCCGACCAGGGCTGCCCAGCGGCGACGAAGGACAGTGCACACTGGCGGGTCGGGACACAGTGTTCGAAGAGAGCGGGACGGCGTGGCTGGATCGACACGGGCGAGGAAGACAAACGGGGGATCAGCGAGCGGCAACCGGCGGTTGGTGATCGTCGAGTCGCCCGCGAAGGCGCGGAAGATCGCGTCGTACCTCGGCAGCGACTTCGTCGTGGAGTCATCCAAGGGGCACATCCGCGACCTGCCCCGCGGCGCGGCCGACGTGCCCGCGAAGTACAAGGGCATGCCGTGGGCCCGCCTCGGGGTCGACGTCGACCACGGCTTCGAGCCGCTCTACGTCGTCACGCCGGACAAGAAGTCGACCGTCTCCGAGCTGAAAGAGCTGCTCAAGGACGTCGACGAGCTCTACCTCGCGACAGACGGCGACCGCGAGGGCGAGGCCATCGCCTGGCACCTGCTCGACACGCTGAAGCCGAAGGTCCCGGTCCGGCGGATGGTGTTCCACGAGATCACCGAGCCCGCGATCCTCGCCGCCGCCGCGAACCCGCGCGACCTGGACCAGGACCTGGTCGACGCCCAGGAGACCCGCCGCATCCTCGACCGCCTCTACGGCTACGAGGTCAGCCCGGTGCTCTGGAAGAAGGTCATGCCGAAGCTCTCGGCGGGCCGCGTCCAGTCCGTGGCGACCCGGATCGTGGTCGAGCGCGAGCGCGAGCGGATGAAGTTCGTCACCGCCTCGTACTGGGACGTCTCGGCGACCATGGACGCGGGCGAGGACGCCGCGCCCCGCACGTTCGGCGCCCGGCTGATCGCGGTCGACGGCACGCGCCTGGCCGCGGGCCGCGACTTCGGCCCGGACGGCAGGCTCAAGGCGGGTGCCGACGTCCGCGTGCTGGACGAGGCGCACGCGAGGGCCATCGCGGACGGCCTGGTCAACGCCTCGATGACGGTCTCCTCGGTCGAGGAGAAGCCGTACACGCGCAAGCCGTACGCGCCGTTCATGACCTCCACGTTGCAGCAGGAGGCGGGCCGCAAGCTGCGCTTCTCCGCGGACCGCACCATGCGCACCGCGCAGAAGCTGTACGAGAACGGCTACATCACCTACATGCGCACCGACAGCACGACGCTGTCGGAGACCGCGATCGCGGCGGCCCGCGCGCAGGCCACCGAGCTGTACGGCTCGCAGTTCGTGTCCAAGGAGCCGCGCCAGTACACGCGCAAGGTCAAGAACGCGCAGGAGGCCCACGAGGCGATCCGCCCGGCCGGCGAGGTGTTCCGCACCCCCGGCCAGGTGGCCCGGGAGCTGGAGTCCGACGAGTTCAAGCTCTACGAGCTGATCTGGCAGCGCACGATCGCCTCCCAGATGGCCGACGCGCGGGGCAACACCACGTCGGTCCGCATCTCCGGGACCACGGCGGGCGGCGAGGACGTCACCTTCGCCGCGTCCGGCCGCACGATCACCTTCGCGGGCTTCCTGAAGGCCTACGTGGAGACGGTCGACTCGGAGGCGGGCGGCGAGTCCGACGACGCCGAGTCGCGGCTCCCGCAGCTGGTCAAGGACCAGGCGCTGCTGGCCGCCGAGCTGTCCGCGGACGGCCACTCGACCTCGCCGCCGCCGCGCTTCACCGAGGCGAGCCTGATCAAGACGATGGAGGAGCTCGGCATCGGCCGGCCCTCCACCTACGCCTCGATCATCAGCACCGTCCAGGACCGCGGCTACGTGTGGAAGAAGGGCTCCGCCCTGGTCCCGTCGTGGGTGGCGTTCGCCGTGGTCGGGCTGCTGGAGCAGCACTTCGGCCGGCTCGTCGACTACGACTTCACCGCCGCGCTGGAGGACGAGCTCGACGGCATCGCCGCGGGCCGGCAGGAGCGGACCACGTGGCTGTCCGGGTTCTACTTCGGCGGCAACGTCGGCCCCGAGTCGTCGGTCGGCCGCTCCGGCGGGCTGAAGAAGCTGGTCGGGTCGAGCGTCGAGGCGATCGACGCCCGCGAGGTCAACTCGATCCCGCTGTTCCCCGACGTGGAGGGCCGCACGGTCTACGTCCGGGTCGGCCGCTACGGGCCGTACCTGGAGCGCGAGGTCGAGGGCGAGGACGGCACGACCAGCGCGCAGCGGGCGAACCTGCCCGACGACCTGCCGCCGGACGAGCTGAACCGCGAGATCGCGGACAAGCTGTTCGCCACGCCGCAGGAAGGCCGCTCGCTGGGCAACGACCCGGTCACCGGGCACGAGATCGTGGCCAAGGAGGGCCGGTTCGGCCCGTACGTGACCGAGGTGCTGCCCGAGGCGCCCGAGGGCACCAAGAAGGCGCCGAAGCCGCGCACCGGCTCGCTGTTCAAGTCGATGTCGCTGGACACGGTCACGCTGGACGACGCGCTGAGGCTGCTCTCGCTGCCGCGCGTGGTCGGCAAGGACCCGGAGACCGGCGCGGAGATCACCGCGCAGAACGGCCGGTACGGGCCCTACCTGAAGAAGGGCACCGACTCGCGGTCGCTGACCAGCGAGGACCAGCTGTTCACGGTCACCCTCGACGAGGCGCTCAAGATCTACGCCGAGCCGAAGAAGCGGGGCCGGGCCGCCGCCGCGCCGCCGTTGAAGGAGCTGGGCGCGGACCCGGTCTCCGGCAAGCCGATGGTGGTCAAGGAGGGCCGGTTCGGCCCGTACGTGACCGACGGCGAGGTCAACGCGTCGCTGCGCAAGTCCGACAGCGTCGAGGGCCTCTCCGACGAGCGGGCGGCCGAGCTGCTGGCCGAGAAGCGGGCCAAGGGGCCGACGACGAAGAAGAAGGCACCGGCGGCCAAGAAGGCGCCCGCGCGGAAGAAGGCTCCGGCGAAGACCAAGAGCTAGGGGAGGCGGGGCGGTGGGCGACTCCGACGCGGGCCGGCTCGACGCCGGTCGGTCCGGCTACGACGGGACGCAGCCGCCCCCGCCCCCGCCGCTGTTCCCGGACCCGCTCGCGGGCCTGGTGACGGGCGAGCACCACGTGGCGAAGGCCGTGCCGCCGATCGCGCCGCCGACGCCGGCGCCCGTGCCGGAGCCCGGACCGGCGTACGTCGCGCCGAACCGTCGTGCGGCGGCACGCAAGCCGGTGCGCGCTCCGGCCCAGCAGGTGTCGGGCGAGCCCGCGGCGCACGTGCCGCACGCCGGGCTGGCCCGTCGTCAGCCCCACCAGGACGTGGCGGGCCCGACCTCAGGGCCGCAGGCGCCCAAGAAGGGCAAGGGCGGGCTGATCGGGTGCCTGGTGGTGCTGGCCGCGCTCAGCGGGCTGCTGTTCAACGTCGTGCGTGAGATCATCGAAGCCGTGGTCGACCTCGTGCGCTGATGTCGCTCAGGTCACCCGAACGGCGGATGTGGTCAGACGGGTGAATCGGTCCGGCTACCCTTACCGCCTGCACCATCGGCGGGGGTGAGCACCATCCAGGACGGCGGCACAGCGGCCTCGACCAGCCACCGGATTCGCAGCGTGTTGGCGATCCGGCCGTTCCGCAGGCTCTGGGGTGTCACCTATCTGTGCAGCGTTGGTGACTGGTTGTCACTACTGGCCTTGACCGGCCTCGTCACCAAGATGATGGACAGCTACCAGTGGCAGAGCTTCTCGCTCAGCCTGGTCGTGCTGACCCAGCTGCTGCCCGGCATCCTGTTCGCCCCGCTCGGCGGCGTGCTCGCGGACCGGTTCGACCGCCGCAAGATCATGGTGGTCTGCGACCTGCTGCGCGGCGGCCTGTTCATCTCGATCGCGCTGGTCGGCACGGCGTGGTGGCTGTTCATCGCGAACTTCCTGGTCGGCTGCTGCGCGATGCTGTGGATCCCGGCCAAGGACTCGGCGGTGCCGAACCTGCTGCGCCGGCCCGACCAGGTGGAGACGGCCAACCAGCTCGGCCTGGTGATGACCTACGGCATCTCGGTCATCTCCGGCGCGGGCCTGTACTCGATCATCTCCGGCATCCCCGGCTACCTCGGCCTGCAGAACAGCGACCTCGAGTTCCGCATCGCGACCATCGCGGTCATGGTCAACGGCGCGCTGTACGTGACGTCGGCGATCATCGTGGCGACCCGCATCCCGGAGCTGTCCGGCCGGATCGCCGCGGTCAAGCGCACCCGCGAGAACGGCGAGGCGCCCGGCTTCTTCGCCATGCTGCGCGACGGCATGAAGTACGCCGCCCGCACGCCGCTGGTCCGCGGCCTGGTCATCGGCATGATCGGCGCGTTCGCCGCGGCCGGCGCGGTGATCGGCACGGCCACCCCGTACTCGCTGTCGCTGCTGGGCGGTGACTCCACGTTCGGCCTGCTGTTCGTGGCCGTGTTCGCCGGGTTGGCGCTGGGCATGGCGACCGCGCCGCGGATGGCCCGGCGGCTGCCGTACGACCGGCTGTTCGGTGTGACGATCCTGGTCGCGGGCGTGAGCCTGCTGTTCGTGGCGTTCGCGCCGCACCTGTGGGTGGCGCTGGTCGCGGTGGCGTGCGTCGGCGCGTCGGCGGGCATGGCGTTCCTCACCGGCCTGACCATCGTCGGCTCGCAGGTCGAGGACGCGATGCGCGGCCGGACCGTGGCGCTGCTCCAGTCGCTGCTCAAGATCGTGCTGTTCGCCGCGTCGGCCACCGCTCCGCTGCTGGTCACGCTGGTGCAGAAGCGCACGGTCACGGTCTTCGGTCACCCGATGGTGGTGGACGGGACCCGGCCGGTGCTGTTCGGCGCGGGCGTGATCGCCGCCCTGCTGGGGCTGATCGCCTACCGGCAGATGGACAACCGGCGCTCCGAGCCCTTCCTGTCCGACCTGCTCGCGGCGCTGCGCGGGCGGGCGCGGCGGACCGCCGGCGTGCTGATCGCGGTCGAGGGCGACACCCGGCAGGACACGTCCGTGCAGGCCAGGCGGCTGGCCGAGGCGTTGCGCGAGACCGGCCGCGAGGTCGTGCTCGCCTCCGACCCGGACCTGGACGAGCAGCGGTTGCGCAACCTGCTGACCACCGCAGACCTCGCCGGGGTGCGGGCGCACGCCCTGGTGGCCGCGGCCGTGCGGGCCGACGTGGTGGAGCGCGAGGTGCGGCCCGCGTTGGACAACGGCGCGCTGGTCGTCATGGAGCGGTACGTCGACAGCCCGCTGGCGCACTTCAGCGCGGCGGGCAGCGTGGAGCCGCGCGAGGTGGAGGGCCTGGTCGACTGGGCCACCGGCCGGCTTCGGCCGGACATGACCGTGCTGCTGGACCGGATGCCGCCCAAGGTGCGGGCCTCCGGCGGCACGCTGGACACCGTCGAGCACCACTGGCGGGTGCAGAAGCTGCTGACCGACATGGCCTCGGCCGACCCGGAGCGGTACGTCGTGGTCGACGCCGACGGCACCGAGGACGAGGTCGCCGCCCGGGTGCGGACCGCCGTGCTGCCGCTGCTGGCCCGGCGGACCAGGATGCCGGTCAAGCCGGTGGCGGAGACGCCCTGACGGATCGGTACGGTCGCCTGGTGAGCGGTGGTGTGTGGGGCGACGTCGTCGGCCAGCCGGAGGCGGTCGCGGTGCTGTCGGCGGCGGCGGAGGCCGCCGCGTCGATCGTGGCGGGCGGCACGCCGGCGTCGGGCGCGATGACGCACGCGTGGCTGTTCACCGGGCCTCCCGGGTCGGGGCGCCTGGTCGCCGCACGGGCGTTCGCCGCCGCGTTGCAGTGCGTCGCCGTGGACGACCGGCCGGGCTGCGGCTCGTGCGCCGGGTGCCACACGACGGTGGCCGGCACGCACGCCGACGTGCGGGTGGTCGCGCCCGAGGGCCTGTCGATCTCGGTGGCCGAGATGCGGTCGCTGGTGCAGGTGTCGGCCCGGCGGCCGACGTCGGGGCGGTGGCAGGTGGTGATCATCGCCGACGCCGACCGGCTCACCGAGGGCGCGGCGAACGCGCTGCTCAAAGCGGTGGAAGAGCCTCCGGCACGGACCGTGTTCCTGCTGTGCGCGCCGTCGGACCACCCCGAGGACGTGTCGGTGACCATCCGGTCGCGCTGCCGGATCGTGTCGCTGGCGACCCCGCGCACCGCGGCGATCGCGTCGGCGTTGGAGCAGGAGGGCGTGGCGCCGGAGGTGGCGTCGTGGGCGGCCTCGGTGTGCGGCGGGCACGTGGCCAGGGCGCGGCGGTTGGCCACCGACGAGGAGTCGCGGGCGCGGCGCGAGGCGGTGCTGCGGATCCCGACCGCGTTGCGGCGGCCCGCGGACATCTTCACGTGCGCCGACCAGCTCGTCTCGGCCGCCGAGGGCGACGCGCAGACCGCGAACGAGAGCCGTGACGTGGCCGAGCGCGAGGCGTTGGAGACCGCCATGGGCGCCGGCGGCACGGGCAAGGGCACGGCCGCCGCGTCACGCGGGGCGAAGGGCGCGTTGAAGGACCTGGAGAAGCGGCAGAAGTCGCGGGCCACCCGGACCCAGCGGGACTCGCTGGACCAGGCCCTGGTCGACCTGGCCGCGTTCTACCGGGACGTGCTGGTGACCGCGACGGGCGCGCGGGCCGTGCTCAACCACCCGGACCGGGCGGAGGACGCGCGTGCGGCGGCGGCGCAGTGGTCGCCGGAGTCGACGTTGCGCCGGCTGGAGGCCGTGCTGAACTGCCGGACCGCGCTGGAGCTGAACGTGAAGCCGCGGATCGCCATCGAGGCCATGCTCACCACGCTCCAGCGGGGCTGACCGGTTCGCCCGCGACGGCGGGCCCGCGTTGTTGCCGATTCGGGTGGAATTGATCGGATAAGACGACGGGACAACCGCAGAATTGCGGACGTGGGGCGGTCCTTTTCCAGGTGGACAGGTTATTTCGGCGCCACGACGTGGTGATGGATTCGGTCGTCGAATCGTTCGGATAATACGTTCGGGTGATGGCGGTTCGACCCGGGCCGGAGTGGGCGGCGCTCTACTACGTTGATCTCGTAGCAGTGCTCTCCGGAGAGGTCTTCGCATGTCTCGGATCAATGGTCGACGCCCCCGGTTGCCGCTGCTCGGCGTGCGCCCGCTCGCGGCGCGTCCGCCCGCCGGACTGCCGTGGTCTCCGACCCACCCCGTGCTTGAAGTGCTGCGCGCCCGCCGTGCGGCGGGCAGCAAGCCCGGTGCGCGCGAGGACGGGTTCAAGGTCGGGCTCGCCATCGAGGGCGGCGGACTGCGCGGGGTCGTCTCCGGCGCGATGCTCACGGCGGTGGAGGACCTCGGTTTCGCCGACGCGTTCGACGACGTGTACGCGTGTTCGTCCGGCGCGGTCAACGGCGCGTATTTCATCACCAGGCGCACTTGGTTCCCGCTGTCCATCTACTTCGACGACCTGACCGATCCGGTGTTCCTCGACTTCCGCCGGGTGTTGCGGCGCGAAGGGCCGATGAACCTGGCCTACGTGTTCGAGGAAGTGCTGGTCCGGCGCAAGCCGCTGGACTACGCGGCGATCATCGCGTCCCCTCAGCGGCTGCACGTCATGGTCACCGACGTCGACGCGCTGCGCACGCTCGACGTCAGCGATTTCTCCTCACCGGAGGACCTGCGGGAGGCGTTGCGGGCGAGCACCTGGTTACCCCTGGCGATCAAGGGCACCACCACTTTCCGGGGCAGCCGCGCCATCGACGGCGGCGTGCTGCGCTTCCACCCGTTCCGGGCCGCCGTCGACGACGGGTGCACGCACGTGCTGTCGTTCAGCACCAGGCCGATCGCGCCGCCGAAGAACGGCGTGTCGGTGGTCAACCGCCTGGTCGCGCGCCACCTGGAGAAGATGCGCCCCGGCCTCGGCGCCGGGTTCACGGCCTCGACCGCGGAGTACCTGACCGAGGACCGGCCGTACCTGGCCCGCAGCCGGCGGGACCCGGACCCGTCGCCCGCGGTGCTGGACCTCGCGCCGCTGCCCGGCACGCCCGAGGTGAAGCGGCACGAGGTCGACCGGGGCAAGCTGCTCGACGGCGCGCGCTCGGCGTACCGCATACTCCACCTGGCGTTGGAGGGCGTCGACGCGGAGGTGGTGCCGAGGCTGACGGTCGTGCGCCCGAGCCCGGCGGCCGGGGAGCCGGCGTTGTGAGCGGGACGCCACCGGCCCGACAGCCCGACGTGGAGACCCTGAGGCAGGTCTTTCGCGAGATCACGGCCCTCGACGCGAAGGCGGCGGACACCGCGCGGCTGCGCCGCATCCGCGAGCTGTGCCCGGCGGTGGAGGACTGGCGGCGGCTGCTGGCCGCGATCCCGCCCGACAAGCTGTCCTTCCAGCTCGACGTCGGCGTGCAGCGCCTGCGTGCCGTCGACTCGCTGACCCGCTGGTGCGGGAACTTCAAGACCGGCCGGGTCGGCGGGCACACCCGGCGGGACGCCGAGACGCACGGCTACCTCTCCGTGCTGCTGATGACGCTCATCACGATGGAGGACTCGGCGCGGTCTGGCAACGGCCCCGGCGGGAAGCCGGAGGCGCACGACTGCGACGGCCTGTGCCGGCAGCTGGTGCGCGACGCCTCCGTGCGCGCCGCGCTGCTCGGCCTCTACGCGCCCGACGCCGGTGACCGGTCCGACGAGCGCGCCGTGCGGGAGTGGCAGCGGATCCGGGAGGCGGAGCTCGAGTTCCACCGGCACGGCTCGACCTCGTTCATCCTGCGCGGGCTGCCCGACGAGTCGGCGGGTCGGCGGATCCGGTTCGCGCTCAAGTGCGTGCTGTTCCCCTACTCGAAGATCCCGGTGATCGCCGAGAAGACCCGGACCTACGCGCGCGACCACAACGCGCTCGACGTCGACGGCAGGCCGGTCCAGCACATGGTGCGGGTCTGGGCGAGCACGTCGCACTGGATCCTGATGGACTTCGCCGAGGGCAACACGCTGGCGGAGGAGATCCAGCGGATCAAGGACGACTCCGCCACCGTGGCGCTGGGCTGGCGGCGCGCCCCGGTCCGCTCGCCCGCGGGCAACGTCCGCCTCGACATGATCCGCAAGATCGGCCTGCCGCTGGTGACCGCGCTGGCCGAGCTGCACTCGCGGGACAAGCGGCACGAGGACCTGTCGCCGACGAACATCATCGTGCGGCGCCGCGACCCCGGCGCGGGCGGCGGCGAGTACGACGTCACGTTCGTCGACTTCGGCCGGAACTACCTCTACAGCGGCGCGGTCGGCGGCCTGGAGAGCGGGCAGGGCGCCTACGTCGCGCCGGAGGTGCGCGAGAACGGCGACGACGTCACCAAGGCCGACGTGTACTCGCTCGGCCGGATCCTGATCGCGCTCGGCGACGTCGGCGAGAACCGCGACGGCACCATCCCGGACCGCTTCTACGGGCAGGCGCCGCTGCTCGCGCGGTTCATCGAGGACCTGATCGACGTGCGGCCGCAACGGCGGCTGCTGGTCTTCCCGATCGCCGCCGACGACCCCGACGTCTACCGGGTCCTCGGCCAGGTGCTGGCGCAGGAGCTGGACGTCACGCAGGCCGCCCTGGTCGAGGACCCCCAGCTGCGGCCCCACGCGATCCCGGACGACCGGCAGTCGGTGGTGGCGATGCTGTCGTCGCTGTTCCCGCCGTCGCGCGAGCCGAAGAAGAGGCGGCGGATCTACCGGCTCCGCAAGGCGCAGGGCGTGCTGGCGGACCCGCGCCGGTCGATGCACGCGCGGTGGCTGCTGACGTTCTCCGTGCTGTCGTCGATCAGCTTCGCGCTCAGCCTCACCGTGTGCGTCTACTGGTTCCTCCGGGACATCGGCATCGACGTGCTGGGGCCCGCCGACCAGCTCGTGCTGCGGCTGCTCGGCGCGCGGCCCGATGTCATCCCGCTGCTCGACGACCTGCGCCGGCCGGGCTACGAGCTGGGCCGGGTGTGGGAGAACCTGCCCGCGCGGATCATCGGCGTGAGCTTCGCGCTCGCGTCGGCCCGCTACTACCAGAACATCCTGAGCGGGCTGACGACCCGGGTCGCCGACTCGCCGGGCGCGCCCCGCCCGGTGCTGCGGTTCGGCGCCGAGCTGTGGATGAGGATCATGTCCATCTGGGCCTCGTGGCTCATCCTGGGCGTGAACCTGGTCGACGTCCGCTGGTGGCCGATCGGGACCGCGGTCGGCTACACGGGGGTGCTGTTCTCCAACATCCTCTGCGCCCGGTTCGCGACGGAGCAGCTCGCGCGGGCCAGGCGGCACGGGCTGAGCACCGTGCCGCCCGAGCACCAGAAGATCACCGGCCTGGACGGCTTCCGGCAGTGGGGCCCGACGATCACGTTCTACGCGATCACGGTGTGGACGTTCGCCGTCCTGATCGTCCAGGGCGTGCTCAACGACACCTACGTGTACGCCGCGGCCGTGGCGCTGGTGAACATCGGCCTGTTCTACGTGATCAAGACCGGGGCCAACGCGCTCGACGTCCGCACCGGCCTGAACCGGTGCTTCCTGGCCGCCGAACGGCTGCGGTACGAGGCCGACCGCGACCGGCGGCTGCTGCTCCCGGCCGACCGACCCCGGCCGGTGCTCGCGGACATGGGGTGACGCGCTACGCGGTGGACGTGCGGTCGGGCGTGCCCGGGTCGGTGCGCCGCACCGGGCGACGGGTCGGCAGGGCGGCCACCAGGACGACGCCGACCAGCAGCAGCGCGGTGCCCGTCCAGAAGATCGGGACGGTCCGGTAGGCCGCGTTCGTGTAGGCCAGCGGCTCGCCCTTCTTCGGCGGCGCGGCCTGCCCGCCGCCACCGGGCGGCGGCTGCGACGGAGCGCAGACCACGCCGCCGCTCGGGGCCGCCGCGCGCACGATCTGCTCACCCAGGGACACCTGTGCCAGCGCCGCCGGCAGGTTCGGCAGACCGAGGGCGTCGGTCGGCAGCAGCTGGAGGTCGAGCAGGCGCGCGGTGGCCCCGAGCATGAACCCGTTGATGGTGGGACCGCCCTGCTGGAGCGGGCCGTCGATCACCACGTCCTTCTGGTTGAGCTGGGCGACCTGCAACCGCAGCACGCCGATGTCGAGCTTGGGCAGGCCGTCGGCCACGGCGCCGACCAGCGGCAGCTCCAGGCCCGGCGCGACGCCGATCGGCACGTCCAGCTTCGGGTTGGCCGCGTCGAGCGTGCCCAGCTCCTTGCCGCCCTGGCTGACCCGCAGCACGGGCGCGGTGTAGGTGATCCCGGACGTGGCCCGGTCGCCGGTGGACAGGGCGACCAGCGTCGGCTGACCGACCACGTCGATGCGGATCTCCGCCGCCGTGCCGGCGAGGAGGCGGACGCTCGCGGCCTGGAGCGTGGACGTCGACCGCACGGCCTTGTTCGGGCTGCCGGGCAGGTCGACCAGGTCGACGGTGGAGCGGGCGCTGAGCGTCTCGGGCAGGCTGAGCAGCGAGCCGTCCGCGCCGGTGTCGGGCGTGCCGGAGAGCAGGCCGCCCAGCCGGCTCAGCGGCGCGGTGAGCTGCTTGACGTTGTCGATCAGGGCCTGCTCGGCGGCGGCGTCGAGCTTCGGCGCGCCCCCGGTGAGCAGGCCGGTCAGGTCCGGCGTGCTGGGCAGGGTGGGGATGGCGTTGAGGACGCTCAGGGACGCGACGGAGGTCTTGGCGTCGGCGAGGGGCTGCACGCACGGGCCCAGCTCGTCGTGCCAGCGGGCGTGCACGCTGCCGTCGAGCAGGCCGACCTTGAGCAGGGTGTCCAGCGGGGTGGCGGGTGGCGTGAGGCCGCCGGTGACGGGGGCGGCGTTGTCCGGCGACGCGGTCTGCACCAGCGTGCCCGGGGTCTGCGGGGCCCGGCCCTGCACCGCGAAGCCGAGCGGGGACGCCTGCGCGATCGACCGCTCGTAGGACAGGAACGCCTCGGTGTTGGCCTGGGCGGAGGCGAGCCCGACGCCGATCTCGGCCGCCGACTGCTTGGGCAGCTGCTCGCCGAAGCCCGGCAGGATCGTGTTCGTCGGCGTCGAGTCCGGCGCGAGCCTGACCACCGCCAAGCCGGTGCCCGCGTCGCCGATCGCGTGCGTGCGGGGCGCCGGTCCGGCGGACACCGGCGGCTGGCCCGGGTCGCGCGGACCGGGCACCGGCGTGGTCGTGGGCTGGGCGAGGGCGGGTGCGGCGCAGAGCGCGACCAGCGCGGCGGCGACGGGCACGGCCATCAGGCGCATGTGGTCGGACCTCCAGGACAGCGGCGGTCGTCGTGCGGTGCTCACGTGAGCACCGTCACTTGTCGCTCTAACGACCATCCCCCCGTTCGGTGACGGCGGAGGGGTCGGCTATAGTTGTCGCGTCTCGCCGCCTTAGCTCAGTCGGCCAGAGCGGCTCACTCGTAATGAGCAGGTCATCGGTTCGATTCCGATAGGCGGCTCGCGAGATGCGAAGGCCCCGGGCGTCCGTCCGGGGCCTTCGCCACGTCCGGGGCACGTGTTCGTTCCCGTGCCGCTACCGTCGGGCCCTTGCCCGCTACCGTCGGGTCGACGACGCTGCTCCATCGGGGTGACCTTTTCACCATTGGCGTCAGCCGTGGGTCACCGTGTCGTTGCCACCGTGGAGGTGATGGCGATGGTCACGATGGTCGTGCTGACGGTGCTGGCCCTGCCGCTGGCCGTGCTCGCGGCACGCGTCGGGCGTCGGCGCTGGGTGCGGAGGCGGACCGTGGCGCGGGTCCGGGCGGAGTTGTTCCGGCACTGGGTGATGCGCGACGAGCCGAGCGGGCGGCACCTCATCCGGTCCTGACGACCGGCGCCGCGATCCTGGTGATCACGTCGCCGTAGCGGCGGGTCAGCTCGGCCTTCGCCGCGGCGGGCGCGCCCACGACGGCGAAGGCGGCCAGGACCTCGTCGGTGACGGCGCCGGCCATGTCGTCCCACCGCTGCCGCCGGGACAGGTGGTGCAGCTCCTCGTGCAGCTCGCCCCAGCCGTGCAGGTCCAGCACCCGGCGGTAGGCGGGCGTCGAGCCGTAGAACGCGATCTGCCGCCTGACCTCGGCCACGCCCCGCTCGTCGCACGCCACCAGCGACGGCCCGCTGATCTCCAGCCCCGCCAGGGGTTTGCCCGCCTTGGCCCGGCCGCGCGCCAACGCGGGCAGCGTCACTTCGCGCAGATACCGCTCGGTGGTGAAGGAGTGGCACAGGAACCCGTCCGCCACCTCGCCCGCGACCTCGGTCATCAGCTCGCCCACGCCGGCCAGCCACACCTTCGGCGGGCCGTGCGGGTTGGGGCCGGGGTCGAAGAACGGCGTCATCAGCGTGTGGGTGTAGAACTCGCCGCGGAACCTCAGCCGCTCGCCGGTGGCCCAGCTGTGCCAGATGGCGCGCAGCGCCAGCACGAACTCGCGCATGCGCGCGGCGGGCCGTGACCACGGCATGCCGAACCGCTTGGTGACGTGCGGCTCCACCTGCGAGCCCAGGCCGAGGTGGAACCGGCCGCCCGACAGCAGCTGCAGGTCGTTGGCCTGCACGGCGGTGCTCATCGGGTTGCGCGCGAACGCCACCGCGATCGCCGTGCCGAGGTCGAGCCCGTCCACCTGCCCGGCCACGCGGCCCAGCGCCAGGAACGGGTCGTGCCTGGTCTCGGCCAGCCAGAAGCCGTCGCAGCCCTCGTCGGCCGCCGCCCGGGCCGCGGCCGACACGGTGCGGGGGTCGTACTCGATCTCCAGCCGGTCCACCTTCACGGCGCCCGAACCTACCCGCGAGCGGCGCCGGGCCGGGTCAGCGGTTGGGGCGCAGCGTCCACACAACGGTCATCTCGCCGGTCGTCACGCCGTTCGCGTCGGTGATCGTCACCGCGACGGGGAACTCCGGCCGCGTGCCCGCCTCCAGCTCGGCCACGACCTCCGCCGCGGACCGGCCCAGCACCGCCTCGGCGCGCAGGTCGCCCAGCGCCAGCTTCTTGTAGGTGATCTCGGACCGCACCACCAACGGGGTCGCCTTGGCCAGGTGCGGCGCGAACGCGGCCATCACCACGGCGCCCGACGCGGTCTCCGCGACGCCGAACATCATCGCCGCGTGCGGTCCGCCGACGTGGTTGCGCAGTTCCTCGCGGTCCGGCAGCGCGGCGACCACGCGGTCGCCCGTGACCTCGGTGAACTCCACGCCCACGGTCTTGACCCACGGCACGGCCTGCTTCATCGCGTCGGCGACGAACGAGTGGTCAGCGCTCATGGCCGCTGATGCTACCCGCCGGTAACCATGAGACCCGAGTCACCGGCAATTCGTTTGCCATGTCACCCGTCCGAGCGCATGCTTGTACTCAGCAACTAGTTGGTTGATGCAAGCAAACGGAGTGTGCGATGGCGACCCCGGTGGGTGACGAGGTGCGGTTCGACGAGCTCGCCATGGCCGACCGGCTCGGCATGGCGTTGGTGCGGATGAACAAGATGCACGCCTGCGTCGCCGCGCACATGAGCAAGGCCGGCCTGGACAAGGCCTCCTTCGTGCTGCTGGCCAACCTCAACCACCTCGGCCCCTCGCGGGCCGGCGCGTTGGCGGAGGCGGTGTTCTCCGACCCGTCCACGGTCAGCCGCCAGGTGGCGACGCTGGTCAAGGACGGCCTGGTGGAACGCCGGGCCGACCCGGAGGACGGCCGGGCGAGCGTGCTGGCGGT
Organism: Actinosynnema sp. NPDC049800; assembly: GCF_040656635.1. Classification (NCBI taxonomy): domain Bacteria; kingdom Bacillati; phylum Actinomycetota; class Actinomycetes; order Pseudonocardiales; family Pseudonocardiaceae; genus Actinosynnema; species Actinosynnema sp. NPDC049800. The sequence continues at coordinate 67,954 of NZ_JBFAMT010000046.1, forward strand.
GACCGAGGCGGGCGAGCGACTGCTCGCCGAACGCCGCGCGCAGCGCAACGTCGCACTGGCCCGCCTGTTCACGGACTGGTCCCCGCGGGAGTGGACCCAGTTCATCGAGTACTTCGAGCGCTTCGTGGGGGACTACGAGAAGGCGCTACCGGATTTCATCGCTGAGAGCGGACTGGGGCCGCGCTCAGAAGAGGAGAAGTGATGTCGGAAACGACAACCCGAGCGGACGCGCCGCCACCCGGCGCGGCCCTGCTCACCCACCGGCAGATCCTGACGATCCTGTCGGGCCTGCTGCTCGGGCTGTTCCTGGCCGCGCTCGACCAGATGATCGTGGCCACCGCCATGAAGACCATCGCGGACGAGCTGCACGGCCAGACGCTGCAAGCCTGGGCGACGACCGCGTACCTGATCACCGCGACGGTCTCCACGCCGCTGTACGGCAAGCTGTCCGACATCTACGGCCGCAAGCCGATGTACCTGACCGCGATCACGCTGTTCCTGGCGGGCTCGCTGCTGTCCGGCATCGCGAACTCGATGTACGAGCTGGCCGCGTTCCGCGCGGTGCAGGGCCTCGGCGCCGGCGGTCTGATGTCGCTGGCCATGGCGATCCTGGCGGACATCACCTCGCCGCGTGAGCGCAGCCGCTACACCGGCTACTTCATGGCGGTGTTCGGCATCTCCAGCGTCGCGGGCCCCGTGGTCGGCGGCCTGTTCGCGGGCATGGAGTCGTTCCTGGGCACGGCCGGCTGGCGCTGGGTGTTCCTGATCAACGTGCCGATCGCGCTGGTCGCGCTCGTCGTGGTGGCCAAGGTGCTCAACATCCCGCACCAGCGGGTGAACCACCGCATCGACTTCGTCGGCGCGGGCCTGCTGACCACCGGCCTGGTGCCGCTGCTGATCGTGGCCGAGCAGGGCCGCGGCTGGGGCTGGGCGTCGGGCACCTCGATCGCCATGTACGTCATCGGCGTGCTCGGCCTGGTCGGGTTCGTGCTCACCGAGAGGCGGATGGGCGACGAGGCGCTGCTCCCGCTGCGGCTGTTCAAGCGGCAGACGTTCGCGCTGGGCAACGTCATCAACTTCCTGCTCGGCGTCGGGATGTTCGGCGGCATGGTCTCGCTGCCGCTGTACCTGCAGATCGTGAAGGGCTACTCGGCCACCGAGTCCGGCCTGATGATGCTGCCGCTGACGCTCGGCATCATGTCGGCGGCGGGCACGAGCGGCAACATCACCGCCAAGACCGGCCGCTACAAGGTGTTCCCGATCATCGGGTTCGGGCTGATCACGGCCGCGCTGTTCGTCTTCAGCACGGTCGGCACGGACACGCCGATCTACCAGCCGCTGGCGCTGATGTTCTTCCTGGGCGCCGGGCTCGGCCTGTGCATGCAGACCCTGCTGGTGGCCATCCAGAACGACGCCGAGCCGCGCGACATGGGCGTGGCGACCTCGTCGGCCACGTTCTTCCGCCAGATCGGCGGCACGGTCGGCACCGCGGTGTTCCTGTCGATCCTGTTCAGCACGGTCGGCGACAAGATCGGCGACGCGCTGCGCTCGGCGGCGGCCACGCCCGACTTCCAGGCGGCGCTGGCCCGGCCGGAGAACCGCGAGTTCGCCGCCGGCCTGCAAGGCGGCGGCCCGGCGTTCGACCTGGACAACACCGAGTTCCTGACCAAGCTCGACCCGGCGCTGGCGCGGCCGTTCCTGGACGGCTTCTCCTCGTCGATCGACCTGGTGTTCCTGGTCGGAGGCCTGGTGACGGCGATCGGGTTCGCGGTGATCTGGTTCCTGCGCGAGGTGCCGCTGTCCAACCGGTCCGGCCTGGAGCGGGTGCAGGACGCGCAGGGCGAGAAGCCCGCGCCGATCGCGGCGCACTGACGCCTCGGCAACGCCCGAAAGCGCAAGAGGCCCGTCCCCGGAACCGGGGGCGGGCCTCTTCGCGGATCAGCTCAGTGGTCTTCGCCGCGGGCCACGGCGTCCTTCAGCCGCTGGTACGAGCGGACGATCTCGGCCTCGGCCTCGGTGCGGCCGACCCACGTCGCGCCCTCGACGCTCTTGCCCGGCTCCAGGTCCTTGTAGACCTCGAAGAAGTGCTGGATCTCCAGCCGGTAGAACTCGTTCAGGTGGTGGATGTCGCGCAGGTGCTCCGAGCGCGGGTCCTCCGCCGGGACGCAGAGCAGCTTGTCGTCGCCGCCCTTCTCGTCGGTCATCCGGAACATGCCGATCGCGCGCGAGCGGATCAGGCAGCCGGGGAACGTCGGCTCCTGGACCAGCACGAGGGCGTCGAGCGGGTCGCCGTCCTCACCGAGCGTGTCGTCGACGAACCCGTAGTCCGCCGGGTACTGAGTGGCCGTGAACAGGGTCCGGTCCAGCCGGATGCGCCCCGTCTTGTGGTCCATCTCGTACTTGTTGCGGACCCCCTTGGGGATCTCGATGGTGACGTCGAACTCCACTGCGCGGTCCTCGCTCGTCTTCGCCGTTCGTTACGCCACTAGTGTGGACTACGTCGTCTCGTCAACCCCTTGCCGAGGGTGTGACGTTGCCCGTACTCGACCGCGGAGGACTGCGTGCCCGACGAGCCATCGTGGCCGACCTTTGACGGTGACGAGGTCGACCGCGAGCCGCCGACGGTGCAGGTCAGACGGCCTGACCCGCCCACCGTGCGCATGCCGGCGCCGGTGCCCGCCAAGCCCGTGAGGGTGCCGCCGAAGCCCGTCGCGCCGCCCTCGCCCGCGCCGCCGACCGAGATCAAGTCGGAACCTGAACCGGTCCCTGAACCGATCACGGAACGTGAAGAGCCGTCGGTTCCGACGCGGCGGAAGCGCCCGTTCGTGTTGGGTGCGGCGGCGCTGCTCGTGGTCGCCCTCGCCGGCACCGCGCTCGTCGGGACGCAGCAGGGGTGGTTCGACGCCACGCCCGTGCCGACGACCGCCGCGCCGCTGCCGCCCGCGCCGGTGTCGTTGGCGATGAAGGGCGTCGGCGCGGACGGCAAGCCGGCCACGGCGGCGGGCGTGCGCGCGGTGCTGGCCGGTCCGGCCGCGAACGGGCTGCTGGCGCCGTTGTCGGGCGTGGTGGTGGACCCGGTGGCCGGCACGCCGCTGTGGAACCAGGGCGAGACGACGCCGCAGACCCCCGCGTCCACGATCAAGGTGCTCACCGCCGCGGCGGCGCTGCTGGCCCTGGACCACCGGGCCCAGTTCTCGACGAAGGTCGTGCGCGGGGCGCAGCCGGGCTCGGTCGTGCTGGTCGGCGGCGGCGACCCGACGCTGTCGTCCCGGCCCGCCGGCGAGACGACGGTCTACCCCGGCGCGGCCACGATCGACGACCTGGCCGCGCAGGTGCGCGCGTCGGGCGGCCAGGTGACGCAGGTGCAGTACGACGTGTCGCGGTACGCGGGCCCGGGCACCGCGCCCGGCTGGGACCCCAGCGACGTGCCGAACGGGTACGTGGCGCCGATCGAGCCGGTGATGCTGGACGGCGGGCGCGGCGACCCGACGAAGTACGACACGCCGCGCACGGCGACCCCCGCGGCGGTGGCGGCGCAGGCGTTGGCGCAGCGGTTGGGCGTGCCCGCGGTGGCGGCGGGCGTGGCGTCGCCCGCCGCGGAGGTGCTCGGCGAGGTGAAGTCCGCGCCGGTGGACCAGCTGGTCGAGAACCTGATGCAGATCTCGGACAACGTGCTGGCCGAGACGATGGCGCGGGAGGTGGCCAAGGCGCGCGGCCTGGAGCCGTCGTTCGCGGGCGCGACCCAGGCGGTGCGGGACGTGCTGACCGAGAACGGGTTCGACCTGTCGACGTCCACGATCGTGGACGGCAGCGGGTTGTCGCCGAACGACAAGGTGCCCGCGAAGCTGCTGGCGGACGTGCTCGTGGCGGCGGCGAAGCCGGACGCGTCCGACCCGAAGACGGCCAAGCTGCGGCCGTTGCTCACGGCCCTGCCGGTGGCGGGCGGCAGCGGCACGCTGGCGACCCGGTACGAGCAGTGGGGCGCGGGCGGCCGGGGCTGGGTGCGGGCCAAGACGGGCACGCTGACCTCGGTGAACACGCTCGCGGGCGTGGTGGTGGACGCGGACGGCAGGCTGCTGGTGTTCGCGTTCATGTCGTTGAGCCCCGAGCAGAACAACTCCTTGGTGCGCGGCGCGCTTGACGAGATGGCCGCCGCCCTCCGGACCTGCGGCTGCTGAACGCTCAAGACGTGGACGCGGGAGTGTCGGCCGGGCGGTCCCCGCAGGTAGCGTCAGGGGCGTGAACCCGGCGACGCAGGACCGCAGTGCCCCGGTCGATTGGGCCCTGGCCGTCACCACGGCGACCAGGCTCGTCCGGCCGGGCCCGATCGTGCCCAGAGCCGAGGCCGACATCGCCGTGCACCGCCTGCGCGAACTCGCCGTGGACGCCGAGGTGCACGTCCGCGAGCTCACCGGCCTCGGCCACGGCATGCCGCTCCAGCAGGGCGAAGTGGTCGACCGGCCGGCGTGGGTGCGCGCCGCCGTGCAGGGCCTCGCCGCCCTCACCGACGGCGCGCTGCCCAAGCAGTCCGGCGCGCTCAGCGGCGTCCTCGCGGGCACGGCGGGCGTCCAGGCGGGCGTCGTCATCGCCTTCCTCAGCGGCCGGGTGCTCGGCCAGTACGACCCGTTCTCCGAGGGCGGCAGGCTGCTGCTGGTCGCGCCGAACATCGTCGGCGCCCAACGGGCCCTCGACGTCTCCGGCGAGGACTTCAGCATGTGGGTCTGCCTGCACGAGGGCACCCACCGCCTCCAGTTCACCGCCGTGCCGTGGCTCGCCGAGCACTTCGCGGGCCTGGTCGCCACCCTGCTCGGCAGCATGGACGAGGGCTCCGCGCCACGCCTGCGCGACCTGCCGAAGCGGTTGCGCGAGTCGGGCGGCCTGGTGGAGCTGCTGCAGAGTCCCGGCCAGCGCGAGGTGCTCGACCGGCTGATCGCCTTGTCGACGTTGCTGGAAGGCCACGCCGACCACGTGATGGACGCGGTCGGCCCGGACGTCGTGCCGTCGGTCCGCACGATCCGCGAGCGCTTCACGGCCCGCCGCCAGGGCGGTGGCGTGCTGGACCGCGTGCTGCGCACGCTCCTCGGCGTGGAGGCGAAGGTCCGCCAGTACGCGGAGGGCGCGGCGTTCACCGGGCACGTCGTCGACGCGGTCGGCATGGACCGCTTCAACACCGTCTGGACCAGCGCCGACACCCTGCCGACGCGTGCGGAGATCGCCGACCCGGCCGGTTGGCTGCGTCGCGTCCAACCGTGAACGGACCGCTCGCCGAGGTGCGCACGGCCGTCAAGCGCTTCCTCGCCGAACACCGGCCCGACCCGGTCGCGGTGGCCGTCAGCGGCGGCGCGGACTCGCTCGCCCTGGCCGCCGTCACGGCCGGGCTGACGCGGGCACGCGCGGTCGTCGTGGACCACGGCCTGCAAGCCGACTCGGCGCAGGTCGCCGAACGGGCCGCGAGCACGTGCCGCGAGCTCGGCCTGGTCGCCGAGGTGCGCCGGGTGGAGGTCACCGGATCGGGTGGACCTGAGGCCGCCGCGCGCAAGGCCAGGTACGCCGCGCTGAGACCGGAGCGCGGGCTGGTCCTGCTCGGCCACACCAGGGACGACCAGGCCGAGACCGTCCTGCTGGGCCTGGGTCGCGGCTCGGGGCCGCGCAGCATCGCCGGCATGCGCGCGCACGACCCGCCGTGGGGCCGTCCGCTGCTGCGGGTCTCCAGGGCCGTGACGGAGGCCGCATGTGACGAACTCGGCCTCACGCCGTGGCGCGACCCGCACAACGAGGACCCGCGCTACACCAGGGTCCGCCTGCGCCGCGAGGTCCTGCCGCTGCTGGAGGACGTGCTCCAGGGCGGTGTGGCCGACGCCCTCGCCCGCACCGCCGCCCACCTGCGCGAGGACAACGACGCGCTGGACGAGCTGGCCGAGGCGTTCGACGGCGACCGCCGGTCGGTGGCCGACGTCGGGCGCCTGCCGACCGCCCTGCGCCGCCGCGTCCTGCGCCGCTGGCTGCTGGAGGAGAACGTGCCCGAGTTGTCCGACTCGCACCTGCGCCGGGTGGACGCGCTGGTGAGCGAGTGGCGCGGGCAGGGCGGCGTGTGGCTGCCCGGCGGCTTTGTGGCGCGGCGCGCGCATGGCAGGCTGCGAGTGGAACCAGTGCAGTCATGACAAAAGGGGAACCGTCCGTGTACGACGGCGACATCAGTTCCGTGCTCATCAGCGAGCAGGAGATCAGCGACAAGGTCACCGAGTTGGCCAACAAGGTCGCGGCTGACTACCCGGCCGACGGCGCGAACGACCTGGTGCTGATCACCGTGCTCAAGGGCGCGGTGATGTTCATGACCGACCTGGCCAGGGCGTTGCCGGTGCCGGTGCAGCTCGAGTTCATGGCGGTGAGCTCCTACGGCTCGTCGACCTCGTCCTCCGGCGTGGTGCGCATCCTCAAGGACCTCGACCGGGACATCGCGGACCGCGACGTGATCATCGTCGAGGACATCATCGACTCCGGTCTGACGCTGTCGTGGCTGCTCAAGAACCTGGCGTCGCGCAAGCCGCGGTCGCTGGAGGTCTGCACGCTGCTGCGCAAGCCGGACGCGGTCAAGGTCGAGGTGCCGGTGAAGTACGTCGGCTTCGAGATCCCGAACGAGTTCGTGGTCGGCTACGGCCTGGACTACGCCGAGCGCTACCGCGACCTGCCCTACATCGGCACCTTGGACCCCAAGGTCTACTCAAGCTGAGCACGTGAACGGGGGCGGCCCCGACCGGACCACCCCCGCGAGGTCGCGTCGGGGGGGGGGGGGCGGCTTAAAACCCCGCAACAACATTGTAAAGGGCGGGGCAG
>NZ_JBFAMT010000047.1:0-73008 GCF_040656635.1 Actinosynnema sp. NPDC049800
AGTTGTCCAGTAACAATCTCAAAGGAAACCTCTTGACGAGGTTCATAAATTTACTGGCTATTCGGCACGCTGTTGAGTTCTCAAAGAACACGCGCTCACCGTAGCTCGTCGCTGTGCAGCGACTCGATCCGGGGCTGATGTTCGCCGCGCTCCGTTCCGGTCTCTCTCCGGCCCGTTCCGCGCTGGCAGAGAGAAAGTTACACCCCGCCCAACGCGGAGACAAATCGGGGTCGGGAGGCACGTCTGCGCAGGTAGTACCCCCTGCGGCGACCCTCAAACCGGATCATGTGTGATCGGGACCACTCAGACTAGTTTTCCATGCGGCGTGGACGGCAGGTGCACGGCCACCGAGAGCCCTCCGCCGGGCACCGCCACGGCGTGAGCCTGACCCTCGTGAGCTGCGACGGCGGCCCGCACGATGGACAGCCCGAGCCCGGTGCCGGTGCGCGCGGTCCGGTCCGTGCCACCCCGGCGGAACGGCTCGAACAGCTCCTCCACCCGGTCCGGAGCGATGACGGGCCCGGACGACGACACCCGCAGCAACGTCCACTCGGGGCCGCCTTCGGTGCGCACCTCGATCCACCCGCCGGGCAGGTTGTGCCGCACGGCGTTCTCCAGGAGGTTCCCCGCGATCCGCTCCAGCAACGCCGGGTCGCCGACGGCGGGCGCCGGCGCGGTGAGGAACGAGACCCGCAGCTGGCGCTCCTCCGCCTCCCCCCGCACGGCACGCCACGCGGACTCGACCACGGCGTTGAGGTCCACCGGCTCGCGCACCGCCAATCCCAGCCCATCTGTGCGCGCGAGCAGCAACAGAGCGCTGACCAGCTGCTCGGCCCGTTCGGTGGCGGCACGCACCACGCCCGCCATGCGGCGCAGCTCGGCGTCGTCGGCGTCCGGGTCGGCGAGCGTGACGTCGAGCTCGGTCCGGATCACGGCCAACGGTGTGCGCAGCTCGTGGGAGGCGTTGGCGACGAACCGCCGTTGCGACTCGAACGCCGCCTGGAGCCGGTCGAGCATCTCGTCGAACGTGTCGGCCAGCTCCGCGACCTCGTCCCGGGGACCGGCCAGGCGCAGCCGCTCGCCGAGGGACTCGGCGGACAGCCGACGGGCCGCGTCGGTCACGTCGTGCACGGGCTGGAGCACGCGGCCGGTGATGGTCCAGGCGAGCAGTGCCGCCGCGGCAACCACGCAGAGGAACGCGATCGAGCCGGATCGCAGCACGTCGTCCCGTGCCTGCTCGCCGAGCAGGTCCATCAGCGCGTCAGCCGCGACCTCACGACCGTCGACGACCACGGTGCTGCCCTCGGCGAAGCGGGGCGAGGAGGCGATGACCCGGCCGACGAGCAGCCAGCCGAGCAGGAGCAGCAGGCCGCTGACGAACGCGACCAGTCCGGTCGCGAGGAGGGTGAGCCGCGTCCGCAGCCCGGGTCCGCGCCTGCGGGCCAGCTCAGAGTTCAGCGGAACCTGCCGTGGGCACGCGGTAGCCCGAGCCGACCACCGTGTCGATGATGCCCGGTTCGCCGAGCTTCTTGCGCAGCGTCATCACGGTGACGCGGACGGTCGTGGTGAACGGGTCGGCGTTCTCGTCCCACACGCGTTCCAGCAGCTCCTCGCTGGAGACCACCGAGCCCTTGGCGGCCAGCAGCACCTCCAGCACGCCGAACTCCTTGCGGGTCAGGTCGACGGGCTGGCCGGCGCGGCGCACCGTGCGGCGGGCCGGGTCGAGCTCGACGTCGCGAGCGGTCAGCAACGGCGGCGTGGCCGGGGTGGCGCGGCGGGCGAGGGCCCGGACGCGGGCGACCAGCTCCGGGAAGGCGAACGGCTTGGCCAGGTAGTCGTCGGCGCCGAGGGACAGGCCCGCGACGCGGTCGTCCACGCCGGCGCTGGCGGTGAGCATCATGACCCTGGTCAGGGCGCCCGAGCTGAGGATCTCCTTGCACAGTTCGTCGCCGGACATGCCGGGTAGGTCGCGGTCGAGCACGACCACGTCGTACCGGGTCACGGTCGACTTCTCATGGCCGGTCTCGCCGTCGTAGGCGACGTCGACCGCCATGCCTTCGCGCCGCAGGCCACGCGCGATCGCGTCGGCCAACGGCACCTCGTCCTCGACTACCAGGATCCGCACCCCACAAAGGTGCCACACATCCCTGAGAAGGTGCTTAGCGTGAAGCTGTCGGGCCGCTGTCGAGGTGCTGTTGAGGGGCAAGGCGGGGCGAAGCGGTGGGTGGGGCGGGGTGCGTGGGAAAGATCAAAAGAGTCCTCGCCGGACGGGCAGATCAGCAGGATGACGGGCCGGTGGGTGGGTACGCGCCGGGTCCGTTGTGGTGCGGGTTTCGTGTCATCCCACCGACCTCCCTACGGGCTACCACACGTATCAAGGGGGCAGGCATCGGTGGAGGGGATGGGTATCGGTGCACAGGCCCCCTTGACACGCGCGGTAGGGCGGAGCCAGGTCGGCGGGATGACACGAAGCCCTTCCTTTGGGAAGGGCGTGGGCAAGGGCGTGTCAGTGGACGAGGTCAGCGGTTGCGTTCGACGACGACGGTGTTGGCGGATTGAAGGGCGCGCAGTTGGAGGAGGGCCGGGTGGTCCTCGGCCAGGCGGGCGGCGTTGAGGAGGGTGCGGAGGGCTGCTGTCTCGCCGCGCGCGCGTTCCAGGGATGCTCGGGCTTCCGAGCGGGCCAGGAGTTCGGACAGGGCGGCTTTGCGCAGTTCGGTGGGCATGACGACGTCGCGGACGGCGACTTCGCGCAGGTCGATGCCCAGGTCGGTGGCGCGGGTGGTGACGGCGGCGAGGATTTCGGCGGCGATGGCCGGGCGGGTCGGGTCGACCTCGTCGTGGGTGCGGGTCAGCACGGCGGTGCGCAGGGCGATCTGGGTGGCGAGGTGGAGTTCGACCTCGGGGGTGGCGGCGGCCTGGACGTGCTGGGCCGGGTCGGAGATCGACCAGACCAGGACGAGGGTGACGCGGATCAGGACGCCGTCGGAGGTCGGGATGTCCTGCCAGCCGGGGGTCTGCGACCGGGGGCGGATGTCGAGGTGGCGGACCTGGTGGCGGAAGCTGCGGCGGTGGCGGCCGGGGCCCAGGACCTCGACGAGCTCGCCGTGCCGGAAGACCACACCGCGTTCCCACGGCATGAGGGTGTGCTTCACCGGTCCTCCTCCTGCGTTGCGCGGACCGCGACCCCGGTCGTGGGGCGGTGGGCGGGAGCACGGGGCTCGCAGGGCCCCACGCCCCGTGGTCGACCGGGGTCGCGGCTTGGGTGTCGCAACCCGCCGCGTTGGCAACGCGCCTCTCTGAAAGGTTCGCCCGGCTGCGATCGCGGGACTCGGGTTCGGCAGTGCCGTCCGAGCCGCTGACCGGGCGGGAGGAGGGTAACCGGGCTACTTCTCGACCGTCGCGCCCATTTCCGCGGGCTCGGCGGCGACGACCCACTCGGTGATGCGGCGGGAGACGTCCTGGGCGGTCAGGCCGATGTCGGAGAGGACCTCGCTGCGTTCGCCGTGCTCCTGGAAGGTCTGGGGGATGCCCAGGTCGCGGAGCGGGGTGTCGACGGAGTTGTCGCGGAGGGCGGCGGCCAGGGCCCAGCCGAAGCCGCCGTGCCGGCCGTTGTCCTCGACGGTGACGACGAGGCGGTGGTCGGCGGCGAGGGCGACCAGGTCGTCCGAGACGGGGAAGACCCAGCGGGGGTCCACGACGGTGACGCCGATGCCCTGGTCGGCGAGGCGCTGGGCGGCGGCCAGGCCGAGTTCGCCGAACGCGCCCACGGTGACCAGCAGGACGTCGGAGCCGGAGCGGTGCAGGACGTCGACCTTGCCGATGCGTTCGAGGGCGGGCAGGTCGGGGCCCACGGAGGCCTTCGGGTAGCGGATGACGGAGGGCCCGTCGGAGATGCGGACGGCCTCGCGGAGTTCTTCGCGGAGCGTGGCGGCGTCGCGGGGGGCGGCCACGTGGATGCCCGGGATGAGGCCGCAGATGGAGAGGTCCCACATGCCGTGGTGGGAGGCGCCGTCCGGGCCGGTGATGCCGGCGCGGTCGAGGACCACGGTGACGCCCTGCTTGTGCATGGCGACGTCCAGCAGGAGCTGGTCGAACGCGCGGTTGAGGAAGGTGGCGTAGATCGCGACGACCGGGTGCATGCCGCCCATGGCGAGGCCGGCGGCGGAGGTCATGGCGTGCTGTTCGGCGATGCCGACGTCGAAGCAGCGCTCCGGGTAGAGGCCGGCGAACTTGTCCAGGCCTGTGGGGCCGCGCATGGCGGCGGTGATGGCGACCAGGTCGGGGCGTTCGCCGCCGAGGGTGGCCAGTTCGTCGGCGAAGACGTGGGTCCAGGTGCGCTTGGACGGGCCGATGTTCTCGCCGGTGATGGGGTCGATGACGCCGGTGGCGTGCATCTGGTCGGCCTCGTGGTTCTCGGCGGGCGCGAAGCCGTTGCCCTTGCGGGTGACGGTGTGGACGATCACCGGGCCGCCGAAGGACTTGGCGCGGCGCAGGGCCGACTCCAGGACGGCGTGGTCGTGGCCGTCGACGGGGCCGATGTACTTGAGGCCGAGGTCCTCGAACATGGCCTGCGGGCTGAGGGCGTCCTTGATGCCGCGCTTGGCGGCGTGCAGTGCGGCGTAGACGGGCTTGCCGACGAACGGGGTGCCCTGCAGGGCGTTCTTGCCGCGCTCGAGGGCGCGTTCGTAGCCGGGCTGCAGGCGCAGCGACGAGAGGTGGTCGGCCAGGCCGCCGATGGTGGGCGAGTAGGAGCGGCCGTTGTCGTTGACCACGATGACGACGGGTCGGTCGGTGCCGGAGGCGATGTTGTTCAGCGCCTCCCAGCACATGCCGCCGGTCAGGGCGCCGTCGCCGACGACCGCGACGACGTGCCGCCGCTGGCCGCCGAGCTGGTAGGCCTTGGCCAGGCCGTCGGCGTAGGACAGGGCGGTCGAGGCGTGGCTGTTCTCCTCGACGTCGTGCTCGCTCTCGGCGCGGGAGGGGTAGCCCGAGAGGCCGCCCTTCTGGCGGAGCGTGTCGAAGCCGTCGCGGCGGCCGGTGAGGATCTTGTGCACGTAGCTCTGGTGGCCGGTGTCGAAGACCACCGAGTCGTGCGGTGAGTCGAAGACCCGGTGCACGGCCATGGTCAGCTCGACCACGCCGAGGTTCGGACCGAGGTGCCCGCCGGTCCGGGAGACCTTGTCGACCAGGAAACGCCGGATCTCGTCGGCGAGCGCGGGCAGCTCGTCAGGTCCCAGCCGTTTCAGATCCGCCGGTCCGTGCACGGATTCCAGCAGCGTCACTCGCTCCACCTCGCCCTGTGGTTCGGGTCCCCCGATTCGTCCGGTCAGTCTACGGACCACAGGCTGAGACGCCTGTCAGCGTGCGGGGGTCAGCAGGGCGATGCATTCCACGTGGTGGGTCATCGGGAACGCGTCGAACGCCCTGAGCTGGGCCAACTCGTAGCCGTGCTGGGCGAAGGCGGCGATGTCGCGGGCCAGCGCTGCGGGGTCGCACGCGACGTAGACCACACGGGAGGGTCGGCTGCGTGCGATCGCGGTCACCACGACCTTGCCCGCGCCCTTGCGCGGCGGGTCGAGGACGACGACGTCGGGTGGCAGGTCGGTGAACTCGGGTGATTCGAGCACGGCTTCGGTGCGGCCGGTGTGCCAGCTGATCTGCGGCTGGTCGGAGAGGTTGAGCCGGCCGTCGGCGACGGCGCCGTACGACGACTCGACCACGGCGACGGAGCCGCGGTGGCCGACCTGCTCGGCGAGCACGGAGGCGAACAGGCCGACGCCGCCGTAGAGGTCCCAGGCGCGGTCGCCGGGGCGGCAGTCGGCCCAGTCGCCGACGACCTTGGCGAAGGTGTCCGCGGCGGCGGGGTGGACCTGCCAGAAGCCGTCCGCGCGGAGGTTCCACGTGCGGCCGGCGGCCAGTTCGGTGGCCGTGCCGCTGCCTTGTCGCAGGCGGGAGGGGCCGGGGACGGGGCGGCCCCGGCGGATGATGGGCGGGCCGATCTCGGTGACGTGCGTCCGGCCGCCCGCGTCGCGGGTGACGACGAGCTCGGACTTCGGCGGCCACGTGTGGTGGACCACGTCGTCCAGGGCACCCGGGACGGCGATCACGCAGTCGTCCACGGGGACGACCTGGTGGCTGCGGTGGGCGCGGAAGCCGGGGCGGCCGTCCGGGCCGACGGCCATGCGCATCCTGGTGCGCCAGTCCTCCGGGCCGCCGGGCAGGTCCTCGACGATGACCTCCCAGTCGAGCTTGGCCAGGCGGTGCAGCTGCTCGCTGACCACGGCGGCCTTCAGCTCGCGCTGGGCCTGCCACGACGCGTGCTGCCAGTCGCAGCCGCCGCAGAGGCCGGGACCGGCGAACGGGCACGGCGCCGGCACGCGGTCCGGCGAGGCCTCCAGCACCTCGACGGCGTCGCCGCGGCAGAACGAGCCGCCGGTGTCCTCGGTGATCCGCACGACCACCCGTTCGCCGGGCAGCGCGTGCCGGACGAACACGACGCGGCCCTCGTGCCGGGCCACGCAGTGCCCGCCGTGGGCGACCGCGCCGACCTCGACCTCGATCAGCCGCTGCTTCCAGGTCGCCGTCACTTGCCGTCCTTGTCTTGGCCGCGCTTGTCCAGGCCGCGTCGGATCGCGCCGGGCGCGACCACGTCGTCCTTGTCGGTCACCTTCGAGGATGAGGCCAGCTGCCACGGCACGCTCGTCACCATCACGCCCGGTTGGAACAGCAGCCTGCCCTTGAGCCGCAGCGCGCTCTGGTTGTGCAGGAACTGCTCCCACCAGTGGCCCACCACGTACTCCGGGATGAACACGGTGACCACGTCGCGCGGGTTGTCCGTGCGGACCCGCTTGACGTAGTCGAGGACCGGTTTGGTGATCTCGCGGTAGGGCGACTCGATCACCTTCAGCGGCACCTTGAAGTTCTCCTTCTCCCATTCCCGCACCAGGCGGCGGGTGTCGCCGTCGTCCACGTTGACGGTGACCGCCTCCAGCATGTCGGGCCGGGTGGCCTTCGCGTACGCCAGGGCCCGCAGGGTGGGCATGTGCAGCTTGGAGACCAGCACCATGGCGTGGTTGCGGGCGGGCAGCAGCTTCTGCCGCTCCTGCTGGCGCAGTTCCTCGGCGACCCGGTCGTAGTGCCTGCGGATCGCCGTCATCAGGGCGTAGAGGGCGGCCATCGCGGCGATGGCGATCCACGCGCCGTGCGTGAACTTCGTGATCAGCACGACGACCAGCACCGAGGCGGTGAGCGCCAGGCCGAACGCGTTGATCGACTGCGACCGGCGCATCCGGCGGCGGGCGTTGGGGTCGGTCTCGGTCTTGAGCAGCCGGTTCCAGTGCCGGACCATGCCGGTCTGGCTCATCGTGAACGAGACGAACACGCCCACGATGTAGAGCTGGATGAGCTTGGTGACCTCGGCGTCGAACGCGATGACCAGCACGATCGCGGCGCCGGCGAGGAAGACGATGCCGTTGCTGAACGCGAGCCGGTCGCCGCGGGTGTGCAGCTGGCGCGGCAGGTAGCGGTCCTGGGCGAGGATCGAGCCGAGCACCGGGAAGCCGTTGAACGCGGTGTTCGCGGCCAGGACGAGGATCAGCGCGGTGACCGTGGTGATGAAGAAGAACCCGACCGGGAAGCCCTCGAACACCGCGCCCGCGATCTGGGCCACCATCGTCTTCTGCTCGTAGCCCTCGGGCGCGTTGACGAGCTGGTGCGCCGGGTCAACGGCCATCTTCACGCCGGTGAGCTGGGCCAGCACGATCAGGCCCATCAGCATCGTGACCGCGATCAGGCCCATCATGAGCAGGGTGGTCGCCGCGTTGCGCGACTTCGGCTTGCGGAACGCCGGCACGCCGTTGCTGATCGCCTCCACGCCCGTGAGCGCCGCGCTGCCGGACGAGAAGGCGCGCAGGACGAGGAACACGAACGCCAGGCCCATCAGGTGGTCGTCCCCGGCCCGCAGCTCCAGGCCCGCGCTCTCGGCGCGCATCTCGTCGCCCAGGACGAGGCCGCGGAACAGGCCGTAGCCGATCATGAACAGGACGCCGACCATGAACGCGTAGGTCGGGATGGCGAACGCGCTGCCGGACTCGCGGATGCCGCGCAGGTTGACGGCGGTGAGCAGGACGATCGCGGCGACCGCGAACTCGGCCTTGTGGGTGGCGACGAACGGGATGGCCGAGCCGATGTTCGCCGCCGCCGCCGAGATCGACACGGCGACCGTGAGGATGTAGTCGACGAGCAGTGCGCTCGCCACGGTGAGGCCCGCTCTGCGGCCGAGGTTGACCGTGGCGACCTCGTAGTCGCCGCCGCCGGACGGGTAGGCGTGCACGTTCTGCCGGTAGCTCGCGACCACCGTGAGCATCACGACGACCACCGCCACGCCGACCCACGGCGCCAGCGCGTAGGCCGACAGACCCGCCACCGAGAGCACGAGGAAGATCTCCTCGGGCGCGTAGGCCACGCTCGACATCGCGTCCGAGGCGAACACGGGCAGGGCGATGCGCTTGGGCAGCAGGGTGTGGGCTAGGCGATCGCTGCGGAAGGGCCTGCCGACGAGGAGGCGCTTGGCCGCGGTTGCGAGCTTGGACACGGGTCGAGAGCGTAAGGGGTGGTGACCGGGCGGGCGTCGTCGTCCGGTGGGCGCCGGGTCGCTTGTGACGTGCGTCGCGGGTCCGGGTGGCGGCTCGAACGCGTGGTCACGCGCGTGGCCGGCGCGGTATTCGCTCAGGTGTTCGAGGCGTTGGGCCGTGCGGGACGCGTGCGGCGCCGGACGCACCGCTCTCGTTCACTGATCAGGGACGGTAGGTTCTCCGTAAGCGTCGTTCGGGGAGGCTTTCGTGCACGTGGTGATCATGGGCTGCGGCCGGGTGGGCTCGTCCCTGGCCAAGGCGCTGGAGCGCCTCGACCACCAGGTATCGGTGATCGACAAGGACGCCCAGTCCTTCCGCAGACTCGGCCCGGACTTCCACGGCCAGCAGGTCGTCGGCAACGGTTTCGACCAGAAGGTGCTGATCGAGGCCGGTATCGAGCGGGCGGGCGCGTTCGCGGCCGTGTCCAGCGGCGACAACTCCAACATCATCTCGGCGCGGGTGGCGCGGGAGACGTTCGGGGTGGAGGCGGTGGTCGCGCGGATCTACGACGAGAAGCGCGCCGCGGTGTACGAGCGGCTGGGCATCCCGACCGTGGCGACCGTGCCGTGGTCGACCGACCGGTTCCTGCGGATGCTGCTGCCCGAGGGCACGGCGACCGCGTGGCGCGACCCGTCGGGCACGGTGGCCGTGCTGCCGCTGGAGCTGCACGAGGACTGGGTCGGGCGCACCGTGCGCGACCTGGAGGAGGCCACCGGGTGCCGGGTGGCGTTCGTGATGCGGTTCGGGACGGGTGTGCTGCCGGACTCGAAGACCGTGCTGCAGGAGGACGACCAGGTGTACGTGGCCGCCCTGTCCGGCACCGTGACCGACGTGGCCGCGGCTGCGGCTCACGCGCCCGAGGAGAGCTGAGTGCGTATCGCGATTGCGGGTGCCGGTGCGGTGGGTCGTTCCATCGCGGCCGAGCTGGTGTCCGACGGGCACCAGGTGATGCTGATCGAACGTGACCGCACGCACTTCGAGCCGCACACCGTGGAGCAGGCCGAGTGGGTGCAGGCCGACGCGTGCGAGCTGTCGTCGTTGGAAGACGCGGGGATGCAGCTGTGCGACGTGGTGATCGCCGCGACCGGTGACGACAAGGTCAACCTGGTGGTGTCGTTGCTGGCGAAGACCGAGTTCGCGGTGCGGCGCGTGGTGGCGCGGGTGAACGACCCGGCGAACGAGTGGCTGTTCACCGAGTCGTGGGGGGTGGACGTGGCCGTGTCGACGCCGCGCATCCTGTCCGCGCTGGTGGAGGAGGCCGTGACGGTCGGGGACGTGGTGCGGCTGATGACGTTGCGCCAGGGCCAGGCCAACCTGGTGGAAATCACGCTTCCAGGTGACACACCGCTCGCGGGGTCGCCGGTGAACGGCCTGGCGCTGCCCCGGGACGCCGCTTTGGTGACCATCCTGCGGGGCGGCCGGGTGATCGTGCCGACGCCGGACGACACGCTGGAGGGCGGGGACGAGCTGCTCTTCGTGGCGGCGGCGGACGTGGAGCAGGAGATCCGTTCGGCTCTGGGCTACTGACGCGTCCGGGTTGTCCACAGGCGGTGGAGCTGTCCACAGGCGACGGGTGGGCGGCTCGTTCCCGTCGGTGCCCGCCGGCAGGATGAAAGCAGGGGTCCCCTTGGCGAGGACCCCCGCGCAGCCATTAGGTGGTGGTCTGGTCCAACCACACCAGGTGCACTCGCCGCACGGTCTCATCCGTGCTGATCTCGTACCAGGTCCGGGCATTCTCGGCGCACTCCGAGCTGAGGCGGAAATCGCCCTCGACCGAGTTGGACTCGGCACGGTCTGCGTAGGCCAGGCCATAACCCGCGACCCGGGCGTCTTCACCCTCTCCGTACTCCTCCACGATGGCGAACAACCGGGGCGCGTCTTCGCGCGCCACCTCGTGCATCAGCGCCGTGAAGGCCTTTCCCACGTCGACGGTCCACTCGACTCGGGTCGGCTCGTTCACGCGGTCTTCCTTTCGACGTGGTGGATGAAGTCGGCGAGGTCGTCACCGGTCACGAGGGTGTTGCCCGCTTCTTCGGGAGTGATCAGCCACAGCACCTCCGTTCCCCCGATGGACGTGGGCGGCAAAGGCAGGGGCATGCCACGGTCGACCACGCTCGCGTGGTCGCTAAGCAGCACCACCGGCATTGGCGGCCTGACGAGGAAGTAGGTCAGCGGCATGCCTTGGATCGCCAACACCGGCGTCGGGTCGGCGCCGAACCACGGGTGCCGGGCGACGGCCTCGGCCAAGGTGGCGAAGACCGTGAACACACCGAGGTTCGCCGAGACCGGGGTGAGGATGTTCGGCACGAACCTGCCGGGCGCCGACCACCACCTCCGAACCAGGTCGGCATCGGTGGTCGCGTCCGCGAGCGGCCGCAGGTGCGGGCTCAGGACAGGGGCACCGTCGACCGGATCGGCGAAGCGTCCCCCGCGCCAGATGGCTCCGGGCACGACCGGCCACCCGAGGGCGGCGTAGTCCAGGGCCGCTTGCAAGGTGGCCTGTCGAATATCCGGTGTGCTGCTCTGCACCACGACCTCACTTCCGCCCAGGCGATCGCCATCGCCATCGGTTCGCCTGAGAGGAACGCTAGTTCCCCTTTCCGCGATCAACCCAAAATCTCTGTTGGGGTGTCCTCGGCGCGGTTTCGGATGGGTACTCTGGGCGTATGCGGCAGGACAACGAGGCGACGGTAGGTGAGCGCATCGCCTACTACCGCAAGCGCCAGGGCATGACGCAGGAAGTGTTGTGCGGCTTGGTGGGTGGGCGCACCACCGAGTGGCTCAGGCAGATCGAGAACGGCAAACGGGAGGTGGACAAGCTGTCCACCATCGTGGCCGTGGCCGAGGCACTGCGCGTTTCGCCGTCAGCGCTGCTGCCGGGTCCTTTCCGGACGACAGCGCGGCGCACGGATTCCCTCGGCACCGCCCCGGCCATTGTTCCGGACATCGAAGCCGCGATGTTGCGCTACAACGGCATTTCCCCGCTGCTCGGCGTTCCGGATCGGAAACCGGTCACACCGGAACACCTTCGGATCCGAGTGGAAAAAGCATTCCTGCATTCGCAGACCGAGCGGTGGTCCGACATGGCCCCGCTCGTCCCGGGCATGATCGCGGACGCCTGGCACCTGGTGCACGACGCCGAGGACGAGCGCCAACGGCGGGAAGCGTCGAAGTTGCAAGCCCTGGTGTACCGGGTGACGTCAGGGATGCTGGATCGGCTGGGCGAGCCGCACCTGCCCTGGGTCGCCGCCGAGCGTTCGATGCACGCCGCCGAGGAGTCGGACGACCGGTTGCTGATCGCGGGCGGGGCGTGGCGACTGGCGGTCGTCCTCCGCCACGCGGGCCGGCTCACGGAGTCGACCGACGCGCCCGTCGCCGCGGCCGACGCGCTCCGACGGGATCTGGACGTTCCGGAGTCGTACAGCATGTACGGGTCGCTCATGTTGAAAGGCGCAGTCGGCGCCGCCACGCTCGGCGACCACCGGGCCGCGCACGACTACCTGGGCGAAGCCTCACGGGCAGCGGAGGAGATCGGGGACCGGAACGACTTCTGGCTCGCGTTCGGGCCGACGAACATCGCCATCCACCGCGTCTGGCTCGCACTCGAACTGGGCGATCCGGGTCGAGCCATCGCGGAAGCGGAGCGTGTGCCGTACGACAACCTGCCCCCCGAACTGTCCGAGCGCAGGACTTCGCACCTCATCACCGTCGCCTGGGCCTACTACCTGCGCCGGAAGGACCGCGAAGCGCTGGACGCGCTCACGTTGGCCAGGATGGCCGCCCCGGAACAGCTCCTGTTCACCGGCAGGGTCCACTCGATGCTTCGGGGCATGCTGAAACGCGAACGACGTTCGGTGAAGGCCGACCTGCGCAGGCTGGCGGACTTCGTCGGTGTCGCGGCCTGACCCGGTGGTTTCGAGCAGAACCGCCGACCGGCTCTGTACCTGCTCGGTTGTCCACAGGCGGTGGGAGAGCGGCTCGTTCCCGTCGGTGCACGCCGGCAGGACAAAAGCAGGGGTCCCCTTGGCGGAGACCCCTGCGCAGCAATCGGGTTGTGGCTGGTCAGACCGATGGCCGCACCGTCGGATGGCCGACCTTATCGCGGGTGGTTGATCTCGCCGAACGCCGTTCTGCCGTGCGTCATGATGTCCACCGACACGATGAGCTGGGCTTCGGCCAACAGGTTGGCGCGCTCCTGCGAGCCGAGCGGCCACTGGCGTGCGGCGTCCAGCAGGTTCTGCGCGATGTCGACCGTGGTGGGTTCCCTGTCGAAGAATTTCACGCGACCCCCTCCGAAGACGGCTGGCCACACGACGTGCGCGAACCCATCAAGGTTAGCGATCGGCGCAGTCGCGAGGGGGATCGGACCTGCCCCACCGGGCCGGCTGGTGTGCCGCGGAACCGGTGGGGCGCAGGTCGGATGAGTCAGCGTTCCTCGGCCCGGGCGGGCGCGGGGTTGGGGTTGTCGGTGGAGGAGTCCAGCAGCCGGTCGTAGATGGTCGGCTCGTGGTCGGCCTCGGCTTGGGCGCGGAGGCGTTCCTCGGCGGCCCGGTTCTCCTCCTCCTCGCGGGCGAGGGTGGCTTTCAGGCGCTTGTCCGAGCGGCGCACCGCCCAGACCGTGGCGATCAGCGCCACCGCCATCAGCGGGTAGCCCATGGCCAGGCGCGCCGCCGCCAGCCAGCCCACCGACGCCTCGTCGTAGAGCCACCGCTGCACCACGAACCGCGCCAGGAAGACCAGCGCCCACACGAGGGTGGCGATGTCGTAGTCCCGGACGCTCGCCTTGTCCTTGCGCCACGCCTGGCCCTGGCCGTTGAGGAACGACCAGATCACGCCCGCGAGAGGCCATCTGACCAGGATCGACAGGATGAACCCGCCGCCGTAGACGAGGCTCTGCCAGATGCCGAACAGGAAGAAGCCCTTGGCGTCGCCGGTCCGGTAGGCGATGAACGCGGCGATGCCGACGCCGAAGACCGCCGAGACGGCCGGCTGCACGGAGCCCTTGCGCAGGGCCAGCACGACGCCGATCGCGACCGAGAACGCCAGCGCGCTCCAGATCGCGGGCATGAGCCCGGCGAACGCGTTGACCAGCACGAACACCACGACGGGCAACGAGGAGAACAGCAGGCCGCTCACGCCGCCCATCTGCTCGAGGAGGGTGGGCTGCTTCTCGGACTCGTTCACTTGTGTCATGAAGCGTTCTGCAACTCGTAGTAGGGGTTGTAGAGCACCTTGCGCCCGTCGCGCACCGCGATCCGGCCTCTGGCCTTGATGGTGCGACCCGGCTCGATGCCCGCGATCCGACGACGGCCCAGCCAGACCAGCGTCACGCCCTCGGTGCCGTCGTACAGCTCCGCCTCCAGGGTGGCCGCGGCGTCACGGGGGCACAGCTCCACGCTGCGCAACCGGCCCAACACCGTCACCTCTTGCCCGGACTTGCAGTCGCACGCTCGGATGGCCCCGACGGCCTCGGCTTTTCGAGACAGGTCGTCGGCGTCCAACTCGCTGACGTCGGTGGTCAGCCGACGCACGAGGCGGCGCCAGTAGCCACCCCCAGTACCAGTCATCCCCGACTCCTGGAATGCGCGGGGCCTCGACGACGAAGCCCGTCCAACAGCCAGCGTAACCGGGTGCACCCGACCGGGTATCCGACTGGGGGAGGATCTGCCGTCATGAGCTCGTCACGTGCCGTTCTGCTGCCGGGCACCGCCTCCGACGAGGTGTTCGTGTCCTCGGTGTTCGCCCGCCCGCTGGCCGAGGCCGGGTTGGTGCTGGTCGCGCCCGCGTCACGGGGTGTCCGGGAGCACGTCGAGGCGTTGGACGCCGCCTGGGACGGCACGCCGCTGGTCGTGGGCGGGGTGTCGCTGGGCGCGCACGTGGCGGCGGCGTGGGCGGTGCGGCACCCCGAGCGGTGCGCCGGTCTGCTGGTGGCGCTGCCCGCCTGGAACGGCCCGGCGGACGGCGCGCCCGCGGCGTCGGCGGCACGGGCCAGCGCCTCGGTGGTGGAGTCGGAGGGCGTCGAGGCCGCGTTGACCGGCGTCGACGGGTGGCTCGGCGACGAGCTGCGGCGGGCGTGGCCCCGGTACGGCTCGCGGCTCGCCGACGTGCTGCGGGAGGCCGCCGGGTCGTCCGCGCCGACGGTGGCCGAACTGGCGGGGCTCACGGCGCCGGTGGGGGTCGCCGCCTGCACCGACGACCCCGTTCACCCCGTGGAGATCGCCCGGACGTGGGTCGGAGCGCTCCCCCGTGCCGCTCTGCGCACGACGACGTTGGCGGCGCTGGGCGCGGACCGGGAGTCCCTGGGCCGCGCCGCGCTCGACGCCTACCGCTCCGCGTCGGCGGCGGACTGGCTGTACTAGCTCTGCTGCTGCGCCTGGATGTGCCGGGCGATGGCCTCGGGCAGCTCGATCGGCAACGGCGTGCGCACCGGCATCGCCTGCTCGCCGCGCACCACGACCGTGTCCCGCATCAACGCGTAGAGGGCCTCGGTCGCCTGGGCGCTCTGCTCCTCCGTCGGCGCCGCCGCGATGCCCCGCAGCATCCACCGCGGCCCGTCCACGCCGACCACCCGCAGGTGCACCTCGTTGTTGCGGGCGGTGATCTCCTCGCCCCACTCGCCGTTCTCCCGCAGGATCCGGAAGCCGTCGCTCTTGAACTGGGCGATCATCTCGCCGCTCACGTCCGGCCACAGCCGGTCCTGCTTCGGCGCGGCGAACGCGCTCACGGTGAGCTGGCCGACGGTCGTCAGCAGGTGCACCGCCCGCACCGCGCCCGCCGGGTCCATCTCCACCTGCAACTGCACGCCCTCGGGCACGGGCAGCCGGATCGAGCCGAGGTCCAGCCGGTTCAGGCCGTCGTCCGGGGCCCACGTCGAGTCGAACGGCCCGTCCTCGACCTCCTCCACGCCGTCGAACTCGACCTCGGGTTGCGCCGTCCCCCGGTTCGCGGAGTGCCTACCGCGCTTGCGGCGCTTTCCGAACATCGCCTTCACCCCTCCGTCCGGGCGAGCACGTCGTGCCCGCCTGTAGAGCCGTAGCCGCCCGCGCCCCGTGCGGAGTCGGGCAGCTCGTCGACTTCGCGGAACACCGCGTGCTCCACCTTCTGCACCACCAGCTGGGCGATCCGGTCACCGCGCGTCAGCACTACGGGCTCGCGCAGGTCGTGGTTCACCAGGCACACCTTGATCTCGCCCCGGTAGCCCGCGTCGATCGTGCCCGGGGTGTTGACCACGCTCAGGCCGACGCGCGCGGCCAGGCCGGAACGCGGGTGCACGAACCCCGCGTACCCCTCCGGCAACGCGATCGCGACACCAGTGCCTACCACCGCGCGCTCCCCCGGTTCGATCACCACGTCGGTGGTGGTCACCAGGTCGGCGCCGGCATCACCCGGTCGGGCGTAGGCCGGGAGCGGCACGGCGGGATCGAGCCGGGACAACAGGACCTCGACGCTGGGCACGGCGCGCGAGACTACCCTGGTGGCGTGAGCGAGACTGCTGTGACCGCCCCGATCGCGTTCCGCGAGCGGTTGTACGTGCCCTGGTGGGGTTGGCCGCTGCCGCTGGCCGCGGCCGTGCTGCTGGCCGCCGAGATCCACATGGGGTTCCCCGGCGTGCGGTCGTGGCTGCCGTACGTGATCACCGTGCCGCTGGCCGTGCTGCTGATCGTGCGGATGGGCTCGGCGAAGGTGGAGGTGTCCGGCGGCGAGCTGCGGGTCGCCTCGGCGCACGTGCCGCTGGAGCTGCTCGGCGAGGTCGAGGTGTTCGACTCGAAGGACAAGCGGAAGGCGATGGGCCCGAACCTGGACCCGATGGCGTTCGTCACGCACCGGGGTTGGGTCGGGCCGATGGTGAAGGTCGAGCTGCGCGACCCGGCGGACCCGACGCCGTACTGGCTGTTCAGCGTGCGGTCGGCGGAGGAGCTGGCGGCGTTGCTGCGCGATCGGTGACGTGGGTCGGCAACGGGGACTGGGCGCCACCCCGGCGGTGGGGGTGAGCGCCCAGGTCTGGTCGTAGGTGCGTGTTCGGTCGTGCCGCGGCGCCGGTCGTGCGGTGGCGCCGTGCCGGTCGATCCGGCGGTGGTGCTGGTCGTGCGGTGTCGTGCGGGTTCGTGCCCGGTGGACGTGCCTCAGGCGCAGTCGCGGCAGATGTACTGGCCGTTGACTTCCTCGGCCAGCCTGCTGCGGTGGTGCACCAGGAAGCACTTCGAGCACGTGAACTCGTCCGCCTGCTTCGGCAGGACCTTGAACGTGAGCTCCTCACCGGACAGGTCGGCGCCCGGCAGCTCGAAGTTCTCGGCGGTCGCGTCCTCGTCGATGTCGACGACCCCGGACTGCGTTTCATTGCGCCGCGCCTTCAGCTCCTCGAGGGAGTCCTCAGCGAGTTCGTCCGCCTCGCTGCGACGCGGTGCGTCGTAGTCGGTCGCCATACTTCTTTCACCCCTGCGGTCAACGGAGACTGTTCGTGTCGCTGGTTAACGCACCAGCGCCCCTATTTGTGCCCTCCGTCCCCAGTGACGGAGGTCTCGCTCGTGCGGCCGGGCGCCAACCCCCTGTTCGTCGACGCTTTCCGGTGTCCGGCGGTGCGCGGAGCGCCGAGAGGGTAGCTCATTGATCGGGCGGTCGCGCAGCGGGTTCCCCCTAATTGAGCAGACGGGTGACAGGCCCTTCCCACGCTGGCCAGATAGGCTTGGACGGGCACCACCCACCCGGTCCTCCCGTGCTCCGCCGCCAGACCAGGGCGTTGACCGTCCGCGACCGGGTGATCGCACCCCGCCACAACCCCGCCCGAGACGCGGGGCGGTGAGGAGCGGCATAGCCTGATCACTGTCAACACTGCGCCAGGGGAGGTCGACGGACGTGGGACGACCCGGTACGGGGAGCAGCGGGTCGTCGCGGTACCGGAAGCGGCGACCGTTGCCGGCGCTCGTCCTGTTCCTGGTGCTCGCCGTGACCGCCGTCGTGGTGTGGAACCGCGTGCTGACGGACGCGGGCGACGTGGACGCGGCGATCAAGTGCAACCCGCCCGGCGGGGTGCCGGCGCCGTCGTCGGGCGCGCCCGTCGCGCCGGCGGCCGAGCCGGTGCCCGCGTTGGGGACGGTGCTGGCGCACGACGCCCTGGACCGGACCGACCCGGTGCCGGTCGGCAGCGTGCAGTTCCGCGTGTTCAACGCGAGCACGCAGCGCAACCAGGCGCGGTTCGTGGCGACGACGTTGGCCGAGCTGGGCATGAAGCAGGCGGCCGAGCCGGGCAACGACCCGGTGTACCCGGCGCAGGACATGGACTGCCGCGGCCAGATCCGGTTCGGCGCGCCCGGCGCGGGCGCGGCGCGGACGTTGAGCCTGGTCGAGCCCTGCCTCGAGCTGGTGCGCGACGAGCGCCAGGACGCGACGGTGGACGTGGCGATCGGGCAGAAGTTCAGCGAGGTGAAGCCGAACAGCGACGCCCGCAAGGTGCTCGACCAGCTCGCGGAGTGGGCGATGCAGCAGCCGGAGCAGCAGGGCGGCCAGGCCGCCGAGGGCTCCACCCCGCTCTCGTTGAACGCCGACAACCTCAAGGGCGCCCGCGACATCACCTGCTGACCACGCCACCCCGCGCGTGTCGAACGCTCAGCGCCCGCGGGACGCGGAGGTTCGACACGCGGGTGGTCAGACCTTGCCGAAGCCGCACTCCACGAGAGCGGTGAAGAGGGCGTCGGCGATGCCCGGCGCGGCGGCGAGGGTGGCGTCCGCGCCCAGCTCCGGGGCCTCACCCGCCAGGTGGACGACCGCGCCCGCCTCACGGGCCACCAGCGCGCCCGCCGCCCAGTCCCACCGGCCGAGGCCGTGCTCGGCGTAGGCGTCCAGCCGGCCCGCCGCCACGGCGCACAGGTCCAACGACGCCGCACCGGCCCGCCGCATGTCCCGCACCCTGGTCGCCAGGCCCGCCCACGCGTCCGCCTGCCGCTGCCGCCGCTCCGCCCGGTAGGCGAAGCCGTAACCCAGAAGGGACAGGTCCAATCGGGTGGCGTCGGAGACCCGGAGCCGCCGACCGTCCAACCAGGCCCCGCCGCCCCGCGCCGCCGTCCACACCCGACCGCCGACGGGTTCCACCACCGCACCGGCCACGGACTCGCCGTCGACCTGCGCGGCGATCGACACGGCGTACTGGGGGATGCCGTAGAGGTAGTTCACGGTGCCGTCGATCGGGTCCACGACCCAGGTCAGGCCCTCCAGGGCGGCGCTGCCGCCCTCCTCCTCCCCGATTACGGGCTCACCCGGCCGCAACTCGGCGAGCCGCTGCCGGACGAGCTGCTCGGCCGCGCGGTCGGCCGCGGTCACCACGTCGGTGGCGCTGCTCTTGGTGTCGACATCGGTCACGGCGGCATCGCGCGTGGTCACGACCAGCTCGCCCGCCTCGCGGGCCACGAGCACGGCGACATCGACCAATGAGCGCGGATCGAAACGCAACTGTTCCTCCTGCGTCACTCTCACGGGACTATCGGAGACCTGCAGGCTAATGTCTGCGGCCACGGTTACTGAATCGAGTAGGAAGGGCCACGGGGATGGGCATGACCCGCGGGTTCGGCGTGGACATCGGCGGTTCCGGCATCAAGGGCGGGCTCGTGGACCTCGAAGCGGGGGCGCTGGACGGTGAGCGCCTGCGCATCACCACGCCCCAGCCGTCGACCCCGGACGCGGTCGCCGACGTCGTCGCCGAGATCGTCGAGAAGTTCAACTGGGACGGTCCCGTCGGCGTCACCCTGCCGTGCGTGGTGAAGCACGGTGTCGCGCACTCCGCCGCGAACGTCGACAAGGGGTGGATCGGCACGGACGCCGCGGCGCTGTTCGCCGAGCGGCTCGGCCGGCCGACCGACCAGGTCGTCGTCCTCAACGACGCCGACGCGGCCGGCATCGCCGAGATGCGGTTCGGTTCCGGTGTCGACCGGGACGGCCTGGTGGTCCTGCTGACGTTCGGCACGGGCATCGGCAGCGCCCTGTTCCTGGACGGCAAGCTCGTGCCCAACACCGAGTTCGGCCACCTCGAGGTCGACGGCCACGACGCGGAGAAGCGCGCCGCGGCCTCGGTGAAGGAGGACAAGGGCCTGACGTGGGCCGAGTGGACGCCCCGCGTGTCCCGGTACATCAACGTGCTGGAGGACCTGATCTGGCCGGACCTGGTCATCGCGGGCGGCGGTGTCAGCAAGAAGGCGGAGAAGTGGCTCCCGCTGCTCGAGGTGCGCACCGAGGTGGTGGCCGCCGCGCTGAAGAACGACGCGGGCATCGTGGGCGCCGCCGTGGCCGCCGCGCAAGGTCTCCGGCACTGATTTACGCGGCGTTCCACCTGCGAGAACGCGTGCCGGACCACCTCGGATGACGCCGGGGGGCAACGGCACGCGATTCTCGTCGTTACAATGGAACGGTGCCCCGCTGACGAACGATCCGGCGGGGGATCCCCCGTACTCAGGCGACCGAGGTTCGCGCCCTTCGGTCGGCCTTGATCGACAGTCGCGAAAGGGCGTACGTGGCAGCCGCGAAGACGACTCAGGCAGCTAAGGCTGACGCCGAGGAGACGCCCAAGGCCACCTCGGCGAGGAAGGCCCCGGCGAAGAAGCCGGCGGCGAAGACCGCCGCGGCGGGGAAGACGGCCACGCGGGCGCCGCGCAAGACGGCCGCCAAGGCCGCCGCTGCCGCGCCTGGCAAGGTGAAGAAGGACGGCGAGGAGCCCGAGGACCTCGAAGGCGCTCCAGACGCCGAAGACCTCGTCGACGACGTCGAGTTGATCGACGAGCCGGTCGAGGAGGAGCCCGCCGAGGAGGAGGCCAAGCCCGGCGAGGGCGACTTCGTCTGGGACGAGGAGGAGTCGGAGGCCCTGCGGCAGGCCCGCAAGGACGCCGAGCTCACCGCCTCGGCCGACTCGGTCCGCGCCTACCTCAAGCAGATCGGCAAGGTCGCCCTGCTCAACGCGGAGGAGGAGGTCGAGCTCGCCAAGCGCATCGAGGCCGGCCTCTACGCCGCCGAGCGGGTGCGCCGCGCCGAGGACGAGCAGGAGAAGCTGACCCCCCAGATGCGCCGCGACCTGCGGTGGATCGTGCGGGACGGCGAGCGGGCCAAGAACCACCTGCTGGAGGCGAACCTCCGGCTCGTGGTCTCGCTGGCCAAGCGCTACACCGGTCGTGGCATGGCGTTCCTGGACCTGATCCAGGAGGGCAACCTCGGCCTGATCCGCGCGGTGGAGAAGTTCGACTACACCAAGGGCTACAAGTTCTCCACGTACGCGACGTGGTGGATCCGCCAGGCGATCACCCGCGCGATGGCCGACCAGGCCCGCACCATCCGCATCCCGGTGCACATGGTCGAGGTCATCAACAAGCTGGGTCGCATCCAGCGCGAACTGCTCCAGGACCTGGGCCGCGAGCCCACCCCGGAGGAGCTCGCCAAGGAAATGGACATCACCCCGGAGAAGGTGCTGGAGATCCAGCAGTACGCCCGGGAGCCCATCTCGCTCGACCAGACGATCGGCGACGAGGGCGACAGCCAGCTCGGTGACTTCATCGAGGACTCCGAGGCCGTGGTGGCGGTGGACGCGGTGTCGTTCACGCTGCTGCAGGACCAGCTGCAGTCGGTGCTGGCGACGTTGTCCGAGCGCGAGGCGGGTGTGGTGCGGCTGCGGTTCGGCCTCACCGACGGCCAGCCGCGCACGCTGGACGAGATCGGCCAGGTCTACGGCGTGACGCGCGAGCGGATCCGGCAGATCGAGTCGAAGACGATGTCGAAGCTGCGCCACCCGTCGCGGTCGCAGGTGTTGCGCGACTACCTGGACTAGTACCCGGGCTGAAGATCACGCAGAGCCAGGGCCCCTCGACCGTTCGGTCGAGGGGCCCTGGTTTTTGTGCGCTTCTTCACCCGAATGGCCGCTGCCGTCGATCACTCTCCGTGGTGTTCTGGATGTGGCGCGGCCGCCGGGGGGCGGCACGGGGCGCGCCGAAGCAGGGGGAATTCGCATGAGTGAACGTCGCACTGAAGCACGCCTTTCGCGCCTGGCCTCGGCCGAGGCGTTGGACCGGCAGCCGTGGCCGGAGCACGTCAACAACGGCGAGGAGGGCGACTACCCGCACGTCGCCAACTACAGCAAGGGCCTGCCGCACGACGAGGCGGGCGAGGTGCGCCCGGAGGCGTACAACACGCTGCTCAGGGCCCTGTCCACGGGTCGGACGGAGGACTTCGAGCGCATCCCGCTGGGCCGGGGCGTCAAGCTCACCAACCCGCAGGCCGGCCTGGCGTTCGACCTGGAGGGCCCGGACCCGCAGTCGCTGGCCCTGCCGCCCGCGCCGCGCATCGACAGCGCGCGCAACTCGGCCGAGGCGGTCGAGCTGTACTGGATGGCGCTGACCAGGGACGTCCCGTTCGGCGAGTACGACCGGCACCCCTTGATCGCGCAGGCGGCCGACGAGCTGTCGCGGTTGAGCGACTACCGGGCGCCGAAGGTCGACGGCCGCGTCACGCCCGCCACGATCTTCCGCGGCGGCACGCGCGGTGACCTGCGGGGACCGTTCCTGTCGCAGTTCCTGCTGCGCGACATCCAGTACGGCACGCTGCGCGTCCAGCAGCTGCACGACACCGTGCGGCCGAACCGCGACTTCCTGACCGACTTCGACGCGTGGCGCGCGGTGCAGGAGGGCGCGACCACCAAGCCGATCAAGCGGGACCACGTCAACCGCCGGTACCTGCGCAACGGCCGTGACGTGGCCAACTACGTGCACTTCGACGCGTTGTACGAGGCCTACCTCAACGCGGCGCTGATCCTGCTGGACCTGGGCGCGCCGGTCGACGCGGGCAACCCGTACCGGCACTCGGCCAACCAGGTCGGCTTCGGCACCTACGGCGCGCCGCACCTGTTGTCGCTGGTGACCGAGGTGGCGACGCGGGCGTTGAAGGCGATGTGGTTCCAGAAGTGGTACGTGCACCGCAGGCTGCGGCCGGAGGCGTTCGGCGGCCGGGTCCACGCGCACCTGTCCGGGATGCGCGACTACGCCATGATCGACCGCGAGGTGCTGGACTCGGAGGCGGTCAAGCTCTCCTACGAGAAGCACGGCTCGTACCTGCTGCCGCAGGCGTTCCCGGAGGGCTCGCCGACGCACCCGTCCTACGGCTCGGGTCACGCGACCGTCGCCGGCGCGTGCGTCACGGTGCTGAAGGCGTGGTTCGACGAGTCGTGGGTGCTGCCCGACCCCGTCGTGGCCAACGCCGACGGCACCGCCCTCGTGCCCTTCACCGGTGGCGAGGCGCTCACCGTGGGCGGCGAGCTGGACAAGGTGGCGGCGAACATCGCGACCGCCCGGAACATGGCCGGCGTGCACTGGCGGACCGACTTCACCGAGGCCGTGCTCCTGGGCGAGGCGGTCGGCATCGGGATCCTGCGGGACCACGTCCGGGTCAACCACGAGGACGCGTCGTTCGGCCTGACCCGGTTCGACGGGCGGCGCCTGACCATCTGAACGGGCGGTGAAGCGGCCCGTGAACCGGACGGATCATGTCCGGATCGTGGAACGCGAGGCCGTGTTCGCTCTGGGCTGACCAAAGTGTTACCCGTCACAGCGCCGCCGGCCGCGAACCGCCCTTCTGGAGCATCAAGGGTGCGTCGAACGCCGTATTCGCAGGTCGGAAATCCGTTGCCACGACAGCGGAACGTGAGCACGGGCGGATCGAACCGGTGGAACCGACAGGTTCCGACCACCCGGGCGCCGGGTAAATGAGGAGTGACGCGGGTCGCCACGGTCAGGGGAACACTGACTTCCGCCCGAACGTCTGCAAGAGTGAAGGCAGCGAACACGGCGCACCCGCCAGATGCGAAGTGGTCGCAGCTAGGTGTGAGGGCACCGATCCCCGGTGCCGGGACGGAGGGAGATTTCCATGACTACGACGCTCACCCGCCCCGCGTTGACCGCTGCCGACCGCTGCGACCGCTGCGGGGCTGCTGCCCAGGTTCGCGCCGTGCTCCCCTCCGGGGGCGAGTTGCTGTTCTGCGGGCACCACGCCCGTGAGCACAGCACCAAGCTGCGTGAGCTCGCTGCCGAGTTGCAGCAGGGCTGAACACCACGGGTCCCAGGCACGGGACCCGTAGCACCCTAGCCGTCCGGGGCGGGGATCCGAGAGGATCCCCGCCCCCCTCATTTCGGCGGACGCGCTCGCCGTGGTCTCGCCGATACTGGTGGTGACGGACGCGGGCGGGAGTGGTGCGTGGTGATCGAGTCGGTCGACCTGGTGGTGGCGGCGCTGGCCGCCGGTGCGGTGGCGGGCGTGACGGACACGGCCTCGACCGCCGTGAAAGACGCGTACCAGGGCCTGAAGTCGCTGACACGGCGCGCGTTGCGCCGCGGTGGGGTGACGGAGGTGCCGACCGATCCGGAGGAGTTGACGGCCGCCCTGACGGCCGCGGACGCCGGGTCGGATGTCGAGCTGGTCGCCGCCGCACGCGAGGTGTTGGCGCTGGCGGACCCCGACGCCGCGGCCAAGTACCGCATCGACGTGCACGACAACCAGGGCGTGCAGGTCGGCGACGGCAACACGATGACGCTGAACTTCGGCCGCGAGTAGCTCCGCCGTGCAGGTCCACGACAACGTCGGCGTGCAGGTCGGTGACGGGAACACCCAGCACCTCCACCTGCCGCCGGCAGCGCCGGTGACGTGGCCCGTGCGGGTCGGCGTGCTGCCGCCGGTCGCGGACCGGTACCAGCACCGGGAAGCCGAGTCCCGGTTGGCCGGGACGTCCGCGGTGCTGTCCGGTTTGGGCGGTGTGGGCAAGTCCCAGGTGGCCGCACGCCACGCGCACGCGGTGTGGCGGGACGAGTCGGTGGACCTGGTGGTGTGGATCGCCGCCGTGACGCGGGTCGCCGTGATCAGCGCCTACGCGGACGCGGCCGGCCGGGTCCGGCTCGATCCCGGTGGCACGCCCGAGGACGCGGCGGCCGCCTTCCAGACGTGGCTCAGCTCGACCGGCCGGCGGTGGCTGGTCGTCCTCGACGACGTCCAGGACCCCGCCGACCTCAAGGGCTTGTGGCCGCCGAACACCCCGACCGGCCAGGTCGTCGTGACGACCCGGCGCCGTGACGCCGCGCTGTCCCGCGACGACCGCCGGTTGGTCGAGGTGGGCGTGTTCACCGAGGCCGAGTCACTGGCCTACCTGACCGCGAAGCTCCCCGGCCACGACCAGCTCGCGGCCCTGGCGGACGACCTGGGCCACCTGCCGCTGGCCTTGGCGCAGGCGGCGGCGTTCATCGCGGACAAGCCGCTGCTCACCGTCGCCGACTACCGCAAGCGCTTGGCCGACCGCCGTTCCCTGGCCCAGGTGCTGCCGGAGGAGGGCGAACTGCCCGACGAGCACCGGGCCACGGTCGCGGCGACCTGGTCGTTGTCGATCGAACGCGCCGACGCGCTGCGCCCGGCAGGGCTCGCGCGGCCACTGCTGGAGATCGTCAGCCTGCTCGACCCGGCAGGCACCCCGGTCGCCGTGCTCACGGCCGGCAACGTCCTGGCGCACCTGGCCGCCGGCGCCGACGACGTCCACGACGCTCTCGGCTGCCTGCACCGGCTGAGCCTCATCACGCTCGACAGCAGCACGATCCAGGCGCACGCCCTGCTCCAGCGCGCGGTCCGCGACACCGTCGAGCCGGCACGCCTCACTCCCCTGGCCCACCTCGCCGCGGACGCGCTCCTGCTGACCTGGCCGGGGTACGAGGCGAACAGCGCGCTGGCCGGCACGTTGCGGTCCGCCGCGGCAGCCCTCCACACCAACACCACACCGGCGCTCTGGCAGCCCACGGGCCACGCGATCCTGTTCCACTCGGGCAGGTCCTTGGGCGAGGCGGGCCTGCACACCGACGCCATCGACTACTTCCGCGAGCTGCGACGACAGGCTGAGCACCACCTCGGGCCCGACCACGGGGACGGCTTGGCCGCGCGCAACGAGATCGCCACCTGGACCGGCCGGGCGGGGCGGCACGACGAGGCCGTCGCCGAGGACGAGCGGTTGGTGGCCGACACGACCCGGATCCTGGGTCCCGACGACGTGAACACCCTCGCCGCGCGCAGCAACCACGCGCACTGGCTCGCCCGGAGCGGCGATCACGCTGGGGCGATCGCCGAGCTCGAACGGATCCTCGCCCACCGGATCGAGGTCTTGGGCCCCGACCACCAGCACACCCTCGGCACCCGGCACAACCTGGCCGGGTGGCGGGCCGCGGCGGGCGACCACGCGGGGGCGATCGCCGAGTTCGAACGGGTGGTGGCCGACCACGTCCGCGCGCTCGGGCCGGACCACCCGCAGACCCTCACCGCCCGCTACAACCTGGCCGCGTGGCGCGGGATGGCGGGCGAGCACGATCGGGTCGTCGGCGAGTTCGGCCGGCTCGTCGTCGATCGCGGGCGCGTCCTGGGCGTCGACCACCCCGACACCCTCATGACCCGGTTCAACCTCGCGCTCGCCCGCTTGAAGTCCGGGGACCTCGCGACCGCGGTGGCCGAGACGCGGGAACTGCTCGCCGACCACGTCAGGGTGCTCGGGCCCGACCACCCCGAGACGGTGATCATCCGACGAGCGGTCCGGGAGTGGTCAGACCTCGCCCAGGACGGGCTCGAAGGCGAGCTCGGCGGCGCCGACGAGCTTGGCGTCACGGCCGAGGGGCGACGAGACGATCCTGGTGCCGCCGACCGCGCGTGACACCAACGACCGCTGCTGCACGGTGCGCCGCAGCTGGTCCACCAACGACTCCGGCAGCGCGGTGAACAAGTCGCCCAGCACCACCAGTTCCGGCCCGAGCATGTTGACCACCGTGATCAACCCCATGGCCAGCCACTCGGTGAACTCGCCCAACCGGTGCGCGACGCTGTCCGGCGAGCCGGCCAGCGACCGCAGCTCCGCCACCACCGTGCCGCGCGGCGCGTCCTCCGGCAGGGACAGGGCACGGCACAGCGCCGCCTCGCCGACCTCGGTCTCCCAGCAGCCCTGGCAGCCGCAGTAGCACCGACGGCCGCCGGGGCGCACGACCATGTGCCCCAGTTCGCCGACGTACCCGCCGGTGCCGCGCAGCGGCTGGCCGCTGGAGATCACGCCGCCGCCGATGCCGACGTCGGCGGAGATGTAGACCACGTCCGACGAACCGCGGGCCGCGCCGCGCACGTGCTCGGCCAAGGCGCCCAGCTCGGCGTCGTTGCCGACCTGGACGGGGACCTTGAGCACCGACGACAGCCGTTCGCCCAACGCCACGTCGGTCCAGTGCAGGTTCGGCGCCTCGTGCACGAGGCCGTCGGCGCGGCGCACCACACCGGGCACCGAGACGCCGACGCCGACCGCCCGCACGTCGAGCTCGTCGGCCAGGAGCTTGGCCGAGTCGGCGATGTGCGTGATCACCTCGCCGGGGTCGCGGGACCGGTGGTGCAGGTTCCACGAGTCCCGGCCGAGGATGTCGCCGCCGAGGCCGACCATGGCCATCGCCACCTGCTCGACGCGGACGTCGATGGCCATCACCACGGCCGCGTGCGGCTGCGGCAGCACGAGCAGTGACGGCCGGCCGGCGCCGGAGCGCTGCGCCGGCACGCGTTCGGCCACCACGCCGGACTCGGCCAGGCCGTCCACCAGGGCTTTGATCGTGCTGCGGTTGAGGCCCAGCTCAGCCGCCAGCGACGCCCTGGTGGAGGGCCCGTCCACGTGCAGTCGGCGCAGCAGCGCCGTTCGGTTGTGCCTGCGGACCTCGTCGGGTCGGGCTCCCGCGGTCGGTGTGCTCACGTCAGCGGACGGCGGACGCCGCCCGGCGGCGGGACAGCGCGTCGACGCTCGCGGCCAGGAGCAGCACCAGGCCGGTCACGATGAACACCACGGCGGCGGGCTGGTCGAGCAGGCCCATGCCGTTCTGGATGATCGCGAGCACCGCGCCACCGATGACCGCGTCGCGCAGCTTGCCCTTGCCGCCGAACAGCGACGTGCCGCCGATCACGGCCGCGCCGACCGCCATCAGCAGCGTGTTGCCGCCACCGGCGTTCGGGTCGACCGAGCCGACCTTCGAGGAGTAGACGATCGCGCCGATGGCCGCCATCGAGGAGGCGATCACGAACACGCTCATCCGGATCTGCGCCACGTTGATGCCGGCGCGGCGGGCCGCTTCCTGGTTGCCGCCGACGGCGTAGACGTGCCGGCCGTAGCGGGTGCGTTCGAGCACGAACGTGCCGATGACCAGCAGCACGAGCACGATCGGCACCACGAACGGCACGCCGGTGATCACCACGAGGTCGCTCTTGGAGCGGTTGAGCGTCAGCGCGTAGGTGGCCACCGCGCCCAGCACGAGGACCGCGCCGACCTTGACCAGCACGATCGGGGTGGGCGACGCGACCAGGCCGCGGCGCAACCTGCTGAAGTGGCGGCCGAGCACGACCGCACCGTAGCCGCCCGCAGCGAGGACGAACAGCGCCCACGAGCCCGCCGTGCTCAGGTTGCCGTTGGCGACGTTGAAGATGATGTCGTCGCGCAGGCCGAGCGTGCCGCCCTCGCCGATGAACTGGAGGATGACGCCGCCCCAGGCCAGGAACAGCGCCAGGGTCACCACGAACGACGGGATGCCGACGCGGGCGACGAGGAAGCCGGTGATGCAGCCGATGGCGGCGCCGACGCAGACGGCCAGCAGCATCTCGACCCACGGGTTGGCGGGCACGCCGATCAGGGCGACGGCCAGTGCCACCACCGACAGGGCGACGCCCGCCCAGATGCGCATGATCCCGGCCAGCACGGCGGCCAGCGCCAGCAGGCCGCAGAAGAGGTAGAAGACGGTGTCGCCCATGCCCCCGAGCAGGTTGCCGCCGTGGATCAGGTGCAGCGCCATCACCGAGGCGGTGACGCCGGACGCGGTGCCCGCGGACAGGTCGATCTCGCCCAGGAGCAGGACGAACACCAGGCCCATGGCGATGATCACGACGCTCGCGCCCTGCGCGAGGAGGTTGGCGATGTTGCCCAGGGTGAGGAAGGTGTCCGCGAGGGAGCTGAACACGATCAGCAGCACGACCACGCCGAGCAGCGCGGGCAGGGAGCCGAGTTCGCCGCCGCGCAGCCGGGCCGCGTAGTCGCGCACCGCCTCGCCGGTGGACTGGGACGTGGTGTCGATGCCGAAGTCGGAGATCGCCGCGCCCTGGGGCGCGTCCGGTGCGGTCTCGCTCGTGGTGTTGGACATGCTGCGTTCCTCGTCGTGGGGAGCTTTGCTGTGCCGGTGTCGATCCGAGGCAGGCATCAGATGGTCGCGGTTTCGGGGCGGGCGATGCCCAGGTCCCCGGAGCGGCCGGCGGTGATCAGCTCGACCACCTGGCCGTGGGTGACGTCCTTGGTGTTGACCTCGGCCGCCATCCGGCCCAGGTACAGGCACGCGATGCGGTCCGCGACCTCGAACACGTCGTTCATGTTGTGGCTGATCAGCACGACACCCAGGCCCTGCTCGGCCAGCCGGCGCACCAGGTCGAGGACCTGGCGGGTCTGCGCGACGCCCAGCGCCGCGGTCGGCTCGTCCAGCAGCACGACCTTGCTGTTCCACAGCACGGCCTTGGCGATGGCCACGGTCTGCCGCTGGCCGCCGGACAGCGACGCGACCTGCGTGCGCACCGACTTGACCGTGCGCACCGACAGCGAGGTCAGCGTCTTGCGGGCGGCCTGCTCCATGTCGGCCTCGTCGAGCATGCCCAGCTTGCCGCGTTCCCGGCCGAGGAACATGTTCTGCACGATGTCGAGGTTGTCGCACAGCGCGAGGTCCTGGTAGACGACCTCGATGCCCAGGTGCGCGGCGTCACGCGGGCCGTGGATGTGCACTTCCTCGCCGTCGAACAGGACCTGACCGGAGTCGGTCGGGTGGATGCCCGCGATGCACTTGACCAACGTCGACTTGCCCGCGCCGTTGTCGCCGACGAGGGCGGTCACCTGGCCCGGGTGCACGTCGAAGTCGATGTCGTGCAGGACGTGCACGGGACCGAAGCTCTTGTTGATGCCGCGCAGCTCGAGGATCGGCTCGCTCACTGGAATTCCTCCGTCTAACCCGTCTGAAGGGGTCCAACCCGTTCTCGGGTGCAGCCCCACACGTGGGTGGGCGCGCCGGAACGGGGTGCGTCTGGCACACCCCGCCCCGGCGCGAGCCTTGACTTACTTGATGCCGAGCTCGGTGCAGACGGCGGCCAGGTCGGCGACGCAGACCTCCGACGCCTTGACGAAGCCGGCGTCGATGACGACCTTGACCTTGTCCTTGGTGATCAGCTGCGGCGTGAGCAGCACGGACTTGACCTCACGCTTGCCCGTGGGGTCGTTGACGGACGCGGTGGCGATCTTGTCCGCGGCGGCGGTGTCGTTCTTGGCCAGCGCGGCGGCCAGCTTGGCGGTGGCCTCGGCCTCCTCGTTGATCGGCTTGAACACGGTCATGAACTGGTCGCCGCGCAGGATGGCCTGCAGGCCCTCCGGGGTGGCGTCCTGGCCGGTGACCGGGACCTTGCCGTTCAGGCCGTACTTCTTCAGCACGGTGATGATCGCGCCCGCGAGGCCGTCGTTGGCGGCGACGACGCCGTCCACCTTCTGGCCGTTGCCGGTCAGGATCTGCTCGAAGGTGGTGCCACCGACCTGGTTGTCCCACTTGTCGATCGGCTTCGACTGGACGAGCTTCAGGTCGCCGGCCTCGTACTTGGGCTTGAGGACCTTCTGCTGGCCGTTGTAGAACAGCGTCGCGTTGTTGTCCGTCGGCGCGCCCTCGATCTCGATGATCTCGGCCGGCTTCTTGCCCGGCGCCAGCGCGGCGAGGCCCTCGACGAGGCCCTGGCCCTGCAGCTCGCCGACCTTCTCGTTGTCGAACGAGACGTAGTACTTCGAGCTGCCGCCCAGGTTCAGCCGGTCGTAGTCGATGACCGGGATGCCCTGCGCCTCGGCCTTCTTCGCGACCGTCGCGCCGATCTCGCTGTTCGGCGTGGCGATGATCAGCACCTTGACGCCGGCGTTGATCATGCCGTCGGCGAGCGTGGAGAACTTCTGCACGTCGCCCTGGGCGTTCTGGATGTCCGCCTGGAGGCCCTCGGCCTCCAGCGCCTTCTTCAGGAGCGGCTTGTCGAAGCCCTCCCAGCGCGCGGAGCTGGCGGTCTCGGGGAGGATGACGCCGACCTTCGCGCCGCCCGAGCCGCTGTTCGTGTTGGTGTCCGACGCGGGGGTGTTCCCGCCGGACGTGTTGGCGCCACATGCCGTCATGGCAACGGCGAGGCCGGTGCCAAGGGCGATGAGAGCGAGGCTCTTGCTGCGCATCCGCCATCCCTTTCACGCAGGAGCGTAAATGTTGTGGCGCACAACGTATGCCGGGACAGGCGGTGACCGGAAGCACACTTGACCGGTAAAGTAGGCACGATGCGCTAACGACGAGGTAACCGAACGGACATCTGACTACGTCTAATGCAGTAACCGGTTACGGCAGGTCACAACAAAGGTCACCACGAGCGCAGCGTGGCGATCCGCTCCTCGAGCTGTTCGATGCTGGCCATCGCCGTCGGCGGGCCCCCGCAGTACTCGCGCAGCTGGTTGTGGATCTTGCCGTGCGGCTTCTTCGTGCGGTGGTGGTGCATGGCCACGAGGGTGTTGAGCTCCTTGCGCAGCTGCGCCAGCCGTTCCTGCACGCTCGCCGGGCGGGTCGCGGCCGGTGGCGGCGCCGGCGCGGCGACCTGGCGCTTGCTGGCCTCGACCAGCTGCTTCTCCTGGCGCTGCCGCAGCAGGGCGCGCACCTGGTCGGGCTCCAGCAGGCCCGGCAGCCCCAGGTACTCCTGCTCCTCGTCGCTGCCCGCGAACGCGGCCGTGCCGAACGACGAGCCGTCGTAGATCACCTGGTCGAGCTCGGCGGAGGCGCCCAGCGCGGTGAACGCCTTCTCCTCCTCGCCCGGCTCGTCCTTGGCCTGGTTGGCCTGGGCCAGCAGCTCGTCGTCCCAGCCGTCCTTCTCCCGGTGCGGCTTGCCGAGCACGTGGTCGCGCTGCTGCTCCAGCTCGCTGGCCAGCCCGAGCAGGACCGGCACGCTGGGCAGGAACACGCTGGCCGTCTCGCCCCTGGCCCGCTGCCGCACGAACCGGCCGACGGCCTGGGCGAAGAACAGGGGCGTCGAGGCGCTGGTCGCGTACACGCCGACGGCCAGCCGCGGCACGTCCACGCCTTCGGACACCATGCGGACCGCGATCAGCCAGCGGTCCTGCGAGGCGGCGAACTCGGCGATCCGGCCGGACGCCTTCGGGTCGTCGGACAGCACGAGGGTGGCGTCGTGGCCGGTGGTGCGCTTGAGGATCTCGGCGTAGGCCTTGGCCACGGTCTGGTCGGTGGCGATCACCAGGCCGCCCGCGTCCGGCATGCCGCCCTGGCGCAGCTGGGTCAGGCGCATGTCGGCGGCCTTGAGCACCGACGGCATCCACTCGCCCGTCGGGTCGAGCGCCACCCGCCACGCCCGCGCCGTCTGCTCCTGCGTCAGCGGTTCGCCGAGCCGGGCGGAGAACTCCTCCCCCGCGCTGGTGCGCCACTGGGCCTCGCCCGAGTAGGCGAGGAAGATCACCGGCCGGACGACGCCGTCGCGCAGCGCGTCGGAGTAGCCGTAGGAGTGGTCCGCGCGGCTGCGCTGCACGCCGTCGGGGCCCGGCTCGTAGTTGACGAACGGGATCGGCGAGTCGTCCGAGCGGAACGGCGTTCCGGTCAGGCACATCCGCCGCACCGCTGGCGTGAACGCCTCGCGGATCGCGTCGCCCCACGACTTGGCGTCGCCGCCGTGGTGGATCTCGTCGAGCAGCACGAGCGTCTTGCGGTTCTCCGTGCGCACCCGGTGCAGCATCGGGTGGGCGGCGACCTGGGCGTAGGTCAGCGCGACGCCGTGGTAGTCGCGGGAGGTCATCGCGTTGGTGTTGCGGAAGTTCGAGTCGATCGCGATGCCCGCCTCGGCCGCCGCCTGCGCCCACTGGTGTTTGAGGTGCTCGGTGGGCGTGACGATCGTGACGGCCTCGACCGTGCGGTCGGCCAGCAGCTCGGCGGCGACGCGCAGGCCGAACGTCGTCTTGCCCGCGCCGGGCGTGGCGACGGCCAGGAAGTCCTTGGGCCGGGCGGCGAGGTACTTGGTCAGCGCGCGGCGCTGCCAGGCACGAAGGGGACGGGTCGTGGCGACTTGCGGTTGCGACAACCTCGAACCCTTTCTGCGCTGATCAGCGGCGGTGCCGCGGGACCGTGCGGCGGTGTTGCGGTGGTGGACACGCAAATGCCCTCGGTGCGGGTGACCGTCGAGGGCATCGACAGCCTACCCGCTCCGCCCGCGACGCACGGTCGCCGATGCCGCGAAATCACCCGGCATGCACCATGCTTGATGTTGCGATGGGTTCGCCGAGGGACGAGACAGCACGCAGCGCGGGTCGCAAGGGGCCCCTGCGTCTGTTGGCGCGCACGCTGTCCAAGGCCTGGGACGGCAGCATCTTCTCCGAGGCGGCCGAGGCGGCGTTCTGGCAGGTCCTGTCGTTCCCGCCGCTGCTGCTCGGGCTGCTGGGCAGCCTGGGCTACCTCGGCGACTGGTTCGGGCCCGAGGTCGTCAGCGCGGTCAAGGACCGGATCATCTCCACCTGCCGGACGATCTTCAGCCCGGACGTGGTCAACGGGGTGATCGTGCCCACCGTCGACCAGATCCTCACCACCGGCAAGGGCGAGATCGTCTCGGTCGGGTTCCTGATCTCGCTGTGGGCCGGCTCGTCGGCGATGTCGTCGTTCGTGGACGCGATCACCGCCGCGCACGACCAGTACGGCGTGCGCAACGAGGTGTGGCAGCGGATCTTCGCGCTGCTGCTGTACATGGCGAGCCTGGTGCTGCTGATCATCGGCCTGCCGGTGGTGGCGCTGGGGCCGGACCTGCTGCCGCAGGTGTTCCCGGACTCCTGGCAGCCGACGATCGAGTCGTGGCTGAGCGCGTTCTACTACCCGGGCATGGCGGTGCTGCTGGTGCTGGCGCTGGCGACGCTGTACAAGCTGTCGCTGCCGAACAAGCTGCCGTGGCACCGGCTCGTGCCGGGCGCCGTGCTGGCGATGGCGGTGTTCCTGCTGTCGTCCATCGGGCTGCGGCTCTACATCCGGTGGATCACGACGACCGGGTACACCTACGGGGCGTTGGCGACGCCGATCGCGTTCCTGCTGTTCGCCTACCTGATCGGGCTGGCGATCACGCTGGGCGCGTACTTCAACAGCGCGTTGCAGGAGATGTGGCCGGCGAGGATGACCCGGCGCCAGCGGCGGCGGTGGCAGCGGCTGGAGCTGGAGCGGGTCGCCGAGCGGATCCGCTCGGACGAGGACAAGCGGGCGCGGCCGGGTCCGCCGCCTCCGGCGGAGGTCAGGCACACCGCGCCGTCGCCCGCGGACGCGAACCACACCGTGCCGTTGCCGGTGGAGCGCCGAGCGGCGCGCGAGACGCCGGTGAGCGGGCACGGGTCGGGCCCCGGCGGCTCGACGCCGGGGCCGTCCTAGCGGGTCCTACTCGCCGCCGCCCTTGGGCAGGCCGTCGTAGATCTTCTTGCACTCGGGGCAGACGGGGGAGCCCGGCTTGGGCGACTTCGTCACCGGGAACACCTCGCCGCACAACGCCACCACGTGCGTGCCCATCACCGCGCTTTCCGCGATCTTGGCCTTGCGCACGTAGTGGAACATCTTCGGGGTGTCGTCCCCGGTGTGGTCCGTGCCTTCCGGCCGGGTCTCCACCTCGGGCAGAGTCTGCGTGCTCACGCGAACAGCGTACCTGGGATGATGGCCCCTCGTGAGCAAGCCGAGCGTCACCGAAGAGGTCCGATCCGCCCTGGCCGAGAACCGGCCGGTGGTCGCGTTGGAGAGCACGATCCTGTCCCACGGGCTACCGCCCGGCCGCAACCGCGAGGTCGCCGAACGACTCGAAGGCGTGGTGCGCGCCGCGGGCGCGGTGCCCGCCACGATCGCCGTGCTCGGCGGCGTGCCCAAGATCGGGTTGACCCCCGCCGAGCTCGACTACGTCTGCGACCCGGCCAACGACCTGGTCAAGCTGTCGCGGCGGGACCTGGGCGCGGCGTACGCCCTGAAGCGCGACGGCGCGACGACGGTCGCGAGCACGGCCGCGCTGGCGCACGCCGCCGGCATCGGGGTGTTCGCCACCGGCGGCCTGGGCGGTGTGCACCGGGGCGCGCGCGAGACGTGGGACGTGTCCGCCGACCTGGACGTGCTGGCCACGACGCCGGTGCTGGTGGTGTGCTCGGGCGTGAAGTCGATCCTGGACATGGGCGCGACGCTGGAGCTGCTGGAGACCCGTTCGGTGCCGGTGATCGGCTTCGGCACGGACCGCTTCCCCGCGTTCTACCGGCGGGAGTCGGAGTTCGGCGTGCCGTGGCGGGTCGATTCGGCGTCCGACGCCGCGGCCGTGGTCGCGGCGCACCGCGGGGCGCCCGGCACGGCGGGCGTGCTGCTGGCCAACCCCATCCCGGTCGAGTTCGAGATGGACGCCGACCTGCACGAACGGCTGCTGTCCGAGGGCCTGGAGCTGCTGCGCGAGCGCAACGTGCACGGCAAGGAGGTCACGCCCGTGCTGCTGGAGCACTTCCACACCGCGAGCGGCGGGGTGAGCCTGGACGCCAACGAGGCGCTGGTCGTGTCGAACGCCACCCTGGCCGCGGCGGTGGCCGTGGAGTTGGCGGCGTGAGCGGGCTCGTGGTCCGGACGCGCCTCGGCGAGGTGGCGGCGTGAACGGGATCGTCGTCGTCGGCGACGCCGGGCTGGACGTGGTGGCCCGGCACGCGGGCCCGATCGTGCACGGCGGCGACTCGCGGGCGGCCGTGACCATCGAGCCCGGTGGCGCGGGCGCCAACACGGCGGTGTGGCTGGCCGCGTGCGGCGCGTCGCCGGTGCTGGTGGCGCGGGTCGGCGCGGACTCGGCCGGCCGTCAGGTGCACGCCGAGCTGACGTCGGCGGGGGTGCGGTGCGCGTTCGCCGTGGACCTGGAGGCGGCGACCTGCTGCGTGGTGGTGCTGGTGGACGAGACCGGTCAGCGCAGCATGCTGCCCGACCGGGGCGCGAACGCCCGCTTCTCGCCCGGCGACCTGGACGAGGGGTTGCTGCGGGACGCCTCCCACCTGCACCTTTCCGGGTACGTGCTGCTGGACGCGTCGTCGCGGCCCGCGGGGCTGGCGGTGCTGCGCGCGGCCCGTGAGGCGGGGTTGACCACGTCGGTCGACCCGCAGTCGTCGGCGTTGATCTACGACGGGTTCCTGGACGACATCCGCGGCGTCGACCTGCTGCTGCCCAACACCGAGGAGCTGGTCGCGCTCACCGGGTCGGCGGAGCCGTCGTCGGCCGCGGCGCTGCTGGACGTGGTGGGCGCGGTGGCGCTGACCTCCGGCGCGGACGGCGCGAGCTGGGTGGACTCCCACGGCGTGGTGTCCGTGCCGGCCGAGGACGTCGAGTGCGTGGACTCGACGGGCGCCGGTGACGCGTTCGACGCCGGGTTGCTCACGGCGTGGCTGTCCGGTGCGTCACGCGTGGACGCGCTG
Source organism: Actinosynnema sp. NPDC049800 (assembly GCF_040656635.1). NCBI lineage: Bacteria > Bacillati > Actinomycetota > Actinomycetes > Pseudonocardiales > Pseudonocardiaceae > Actinosynnema > Actinosynnema sp. NPDC049800. The sequence goes on from NZ_JBFAMT010000047.1 coordinate 36,172, forward strand.
CTGGGCGGGGTGCGCGCGGCGGCACGGGCGGTGTCCGCGGTCGGCGCGCAGCCCTCGGGGGCGCGTCAGCCTTCGATGATGTGATGCGGGCGCGCCTCGATGGCGCGGTGCTCCTTGACGAACCGGCTGGCCTTCTCCGCCTTGCGGGGAGGCCGGTCGTTCGCGATCAGCACGGCCATCCACGGCAGCGGCACGGACAGCACGATCAGGGCCAGGGCCAGCCACCAGGTCTGGTAGAAGACCATCGCCAGGATGAGGCACGGGATGCGGGCGCCCATCATGATCGCGTACTTGCGCTTGCGCGCGGCGTGCTGCTCCTCGTAGGAGGGCGCCGCCTCGGTGATGAGCACCGGTGTGCCGTCGCGCTCGGGACTGACCATGCCCCCATCGTCCCACCGCGTGCGCCGGACGGATACCTGCCCGGTGTGTTTTTGCTTGCTGTTCCGCCGGCCCGCCGCAACCGCCGCGCGGGCGTGCCGGTGACCTTAGGATCCCGTTGTGGTCGCCCTTGATCGCCTGGTGGACGTGCTGGGGAGCCTCGGCACGCACCTGAGCTGCGCGCCACGCGGGCGTGACGTGGAGTTGCGCGGGGTGGCGCTGCACGATCCGGCGGAGCACACCACGGCCGCGGCGGACGACGTGCTGCTCGGGTTGGGCGTGCCCTCCCCCGCCGCGGCGGCCCGGTTGGTCGGCGGCACGTCGGCGGCGGCGGTCGTGCTGCACGGCGCGCCGCCGCTGGACGAGCGGGTGCTGGCCGCCGCGAAGAGGTCCGGGGCGGCGGTGCTGCTGGTGGACCCGTCGGTGCCGTGGGGGCAGTTGGCGAACGTCGCGCAGACCCTCGTGCTCGGCGGGCAGGGGTCCGGCGACCTGTTCGCGGTGGCGGACGTCATCGCGGCGGTGGTCGGCGGGCCCGTGACGATCGAGGACCAGCAGTCGCGGGTGCTGGCGTACTCCTACCGCCAGCAGGGCGTCGACCCGGTTCGGGTGCAGACGATCCTGGGCAGGCGGGTGCCGGAGGAGGCCTGGCAGGCCCTGGACGCGTACGGCGTGTTCACCCACCTGGCCCGGTCCGACGAGCCGCTGTTCGTGCCGAAGCTGACCGACCAGCTCGGCGGGCGGCTGGTGGTGGCGGTGCGGGCCGGGCGCGAGCTGCTCGGTTCGGTGTGGGTCGAGGTGGACGACCCGGTGGACGCGGTGCGCGCGGCGGCGCTGGTGGACGGCGCGCGGACGGCGGCGTTGCACCTGCTGCGGGCGCGGGCGTCGGCGGACCTGGAGCGCCAGGCCGAGGCGGACCTGGTGATCGAGGCGTTGGACTCCGGCTCGCCCGCGGGCCTGGCCCGGCTGGGGTTGCCGTCGACCGACCTGCGGGTGATCGCCGTGCAGGCGCACGCCGGTGAGGGCGAGCACGGGGCGGCCCTGCTGGCGTTCTCCCGGGCGACGGCGGGTTTCGGCTGGTCACGGCCTGGGCGGTCGGCGTTGTTCGGCAACGTGCTCTACACCGTGCTGCCGTGCGGGGACGATCCGGCGGTGGCGGTGGACTGGGTGCGCGCGCTCGGGCGCGAGCTGCCCGCGGAGGCCGTCGTGCTGGCCGGGGTGGGTGGCAGGGCGGACGCCGCGTCGCTGCCCGCGTCCCGGGGCGAGGCCGACGAGTGCCTGGCCCTGTCCGAGGGCGAGCCCATCGTGTACGACCAGGCGTGGGCGCGGGTGCTGTTGCGGCGGTTGGCGGCGGTGGCGGAGGCCGGGCGGTTGCCGTCGCGCGGACCGGTGGCGGACCTCGTGCGGCACGACGCCGAGCACGGCACGCAGTACGCCGCGACGCTGCGGGCGTGGTTGGCGGCTCAGGGCGACTCGCGCGAGGCCGCACGGGTGCTGTCGGTGCACCCGAACACGCTGCGCTACCGGATGCAGCGGATGGCGGCGGTGACGTCACTGCCGCTGGACGACCCCGAGCAGCGGCTGGCCATGGCCATCACGCTGGCGATCACGCCCTGAGCGCCGCCGGCCCGCCGAGCAGCAGGTCCAAGCCGAACTCGAACCGCTCGGCGTCGAGCTGACCTCGGCCGTCGCCGCGGCGCCGGACGCCGTGCCGGCCGGGGTGGAGGCGGCGATCCGGGAGGCGGGTCGCGGCCGGGTCGAGGTGCGGGCGGTCGCCGCTCAGGGCGGCTGGTGGTCGACACGCGGGACCTGAGCGTTCGACTCACGCGCGGGTCGACACTCGGCGCCCGCGCGTCCAACCCTCAGGTCCGGCGTGTCCCGCGTTCGGAACGGGCGGGGTGGGCGTTCGGGTGGGCTGGTCAGGCGGCCGGGGGTGGGGCGCGAGACCATGACGGCGTGCTCCCTGATCTTTCTGCCGACCTGACCACCCGGCTGCGCGAGGCGTTCCGAGCCGCCGACTACGACGCGGACGGGGTGGTCGACGTGCTCGGGCCCCAGGCCCACGCCGCGCTCGGCCGCGGCGAACCCGAGGCCGCCCGGCGGGCCACCCGGGACGCGGGCGCCCTCGGCACCCTGGTCCGGCTGTTCCTGCTCGGCGACACCGAGCCCGAGGCCGCCGTGCGGGCCGCGCTCCCGGACGTCGACCTGGACACCGCCGTCAAGGCCGAGGTGCTGCGCGGTGACGGCGACGGGCTGCGCGCCGGGCTGGACATCCGCCCCTACGGCGACGACGAGGGCTCCTGGTGGGTCGTCGCCGACCAGGACGCCGACCAGCGCGGCGGGCCCGTCCCGGCCGACCACGTGCTCGGCGTCGGCCACGCGTCCATCAGCCTCGCCCGCGCCACGTCGCGCCGCCAGGTCGACACCCTGCTCGACCTGGGCACCGGCTGCGGCGTCCAGGCTTTGCACGCGAGCAGGCACGCGCGCAGGATCACCGCCACGGACCTGTCGGAGCGCGCGCTCGCCCTGGCCGCGGGCACGTTCCGGCTCAACGAGGTCGACGTCGAGCTCCGCCAGGGCGAGTGGTTCGGCCCCCTGCGCGGCCGGCGGTTCGACCAGGTCGTCTGCAACCCGCCGTTCGTCGTGGGCCCGCCCCGGGTCGACTACACCTACCGCGACTCCGGCCTCGCCGGCGACGACGCCAGCGCCCTGGTCGTGCGCCAGATGCCCTCGTTCCTCAACGAGGGCGGCGTGGGCCAGCTCCTGGCCTCCTGGCTGCACCGCAAGGGCGAGGACTGGGCCGACCGGGTCTCCGCGTGGCTGCCGCGCGGCGGCGTGGACGCCTGGTTCGTGCAGCGCGACGTCGCCGACCCCGCCCTCTACGTCGGCACGTGGCTGCGTGACGCGGGCGTCGACCCGCGCGGCGCCGAAGGCCGGGCCAAGGCCGCCGCCTGGCTGGACTGGTTCGCCGAGAACGAGGTCGAGGGCATCGGGTTCGGCTTCGTCACGCTCCGCCGCACGGACACCGAGCACGCCGAGGTCGTGTGCGAAGACCTCCGCCACGCCTTCGACGACCCGCTGGGCCCCGAGTCCGCCGCCTGGCTGGACCGCGTCGCCTGGCTGCGCGCCACCGACAACGCCCAGCTGCTGGGCACCCGCTTCACCGTGCCCGAGACCGTGCTGCTGGAAGAGGTCTCCTCCCCCACCGACGAGGGCTGGGAGGCGGTCGTGCGCCGCCTGCACCGCGTGGACGGCCCCGGCTGGCAGCACGAGCTGGACGAGACCGCGGCGAAGCTGCTCGCGGGCTTCCGGGGCGCGCTGCCGCTGGAGGACCTGGTCACCCTGCTGGCCTACGCCCACGACCTGGACGCCGACGCGCTCGCCGAGTCGGCTCTCCCGATCGTCCGCGACCTCGTCCGGCACGGCATGGTGGTGCCCGCGTGAGAGCGGTTGTGGCGCGTGTCACAGAGGCGTCGGTCACCGTGGACGACGAGGTCGTGGGGGCGATCGAGGAACCGGGCCTATTGGTCCTGCTCGGCGTCCACGTGGACGACGACGCCGACAAGGCGCACGTCATGGCCCGAAAGCTCTACGAGCTGCGCGTCCTGAGGGACGAGGAGTCGTGCGCCACGACCGGTGCGCCCCTGCTCGTGGTGAGCCAGTTCACACTCTACGGAGAGACGCGGAAGGGGCGGCGGCCGTCGTGGACCGCCGCCGCACGGCCCGCGCACGCCGAGCCGTTGGTCGCGGAGGTGGTCTCGGAACTGCGCCGGAAGGGCGCCCGAGTACAAACGGGACGGTTCGGCGCGATGATGTCGGTGCGGAGTGTGAACGACGGTCCGTTCACCGTGTTGGTGGAACTCTAGATCCTTCTCAGCCAATCCTCAGGATTCGCGGCGCAACCGCTGTGACGGCAGTGACGTCTTCTGGTCGTGGGAAGCGGGAACCATTTCGCCCCGGTTCGCGTTTCCACCAGTGTCAGACACCGAAAGGTGTGCCGCGCAGCGCAGCGCGGAGTGTGCGACACGACCGCACTGCCAGCCCGCGACACAAGGGGGAGGGAGCTCCATGACCGTCCCGAAGCTCCTCGACCGTCAGGTCGGGAACGAGACGACCACCACGAGCGCCGAGTTGGACCTCGACGCCCAGGGACCCGCCGCAGACCTGGTTCGGGTGTACCTGAACGGGATCGGCAAGACAGCGCTGCTGACCGCGGCGGACGAAGTGGAGCTCGCCAAGCGGATCGAGGCGGGCGTCTTCGCGCAGCACAAGCTGGAGACGCATCCGGAGCTGCCGGAGGACCGCCGGCGGGAACTGCGCGCTTTGATCCGCGATGGCCACGTGGCAAAGAACCACCTTCTCGAAGCGAATCTCCGGTTGGTCGTTTCGCTTGCGAAGCGATACACCGGTCGCGGAATGCCGCTGCTCGATCTGATCCAGGAAGGGAACCTGGGCCTGATCCGCGCGGTGGAGAAGTTCGACTACACCAAGGGCTTCAAGTTCTCGACCTACGCGACCTGGTGGATCCGCCAGGCGATCACGCGGGGAATGGCGGACCAGGGTCGCACGATCCGGCTGCCCGTCCACCTCGTGGAGCAGGTCAACAAGCTCGCCCGGATCAAGCGCGACCTGCACCAGCAGCTGGGCCGTGAGGCGACCAACGAGGAGCTGGCCAAGGAGTCGGGCCTGACGCCGGAGAAGGTCGTCGACCTGCTCGACCACGCCCGCGACCCGGTGAGCCTGGACATGCCGGTCGGCACCGAGGAGGACGCCCCGCTGGGCGACTTCATCGAGGACTCCGACGCCACGGACGCGGAGAGCGCGGTCATCTCGGGGCTGCTGCAGGACGACCTGCGCCGGGTGCTGGCCACGTTGGACCCGCGCGAGCAGGCGGTGATCCGGCTGCGCTACGGCCTGGAGGACGGCCAGCCGCGCACGCTGGACCAGATCGGCAAGCAGTTCGGCCTGTCGCGGGAGCGGGTGCGGCAGATCGAGCGGGAGGTCATGTCGAAGCTGCGGCAGGGCGAGCGGGCCGCCAAGCTGCGGGCCTACGCGAGCTGAGCTGACGCGATACAGCGACGATTCAGGGGTCGGTCACCGCTGCGCGGGATTGACTTGTGACGCCAGTCACGGCACGGTCGTGCGTTACACGAGCCAAGCGACACCTCCGCCCCATTGCGCGGAGGTGCTCGCACGCTGAGGAAGGTCGGGGCGGTCGGGGGCCGGCCCGGCCTTCCGCATTTCTCTACAGTCCCAGGTACTCCGCGAGCTTCTCGCGGAAGAACCGCACGTGCGCCTCGCGTTCCTCGCCGGCATAACCGCGCGGCACGCCCTCCACGATCATCACCAGGCACAGGTACGCGCGGTAGAGCGCGATCCGGGTCTCCTCGGCCCCGCTGAACCCCGCGTAGCCGTAACCGGCCTTGAAGTCGTCGTCCAGGTCGGTGAACAGCGCCAGCGTCGCGATCTCCGCCAACGGGTCGCCGAACAACGCCCGTTCCGGGTCGATGATCCCCTCGACGTGGCCGTCGGCGAGGAAGATGTTCGCCTCCCACAGGTCGAAGTGCACCAGCACCGGCTCGGTGACCTCGTCCAGCAGGTGCGCGCGAGCCTCGACCGCCGGTCGCACGTCGGGCAGCTCCACGCCGAACCGGTCCGCGTCGGCCAGCACCGCGTCCACCATCTTCGTGAACGCCTCGCGCCACGTCGCCGCGTTCGGCCCCTGCGCGTAGCCGAACACGTCACCCCGGATGGTGTGCAGCTCGCGGACGATCGCGCCCAGCTCACGGCGCAGCGCACCGTGCTCGGCGTCGGTCAGCCGGGGACGCGCGGCCGACCACGGTTCGCCCTTGAGCGCCGTCATCAGCAGGAAGTCGTCTTCGTGGAGCAGCACCTCCGGCACGGGCAGGCCGCGTGCCGCCATCAGCCCGAACGCCAACGCCTCCGTGCGCATCAGGTCCCGCTCGTAGGTGAGCAGCGGCACGTCCGGCGGTGGCGCGACCTTCAGCACGGTCTCTCGACCGTCGGCCGCGGTGAGCCGGTACGCGGTGTTGAACATGCCGTCGGTCAGCTCGACGTGCGCGCCGAGCGGGACGCCCAGTGCCCGGCGGACCAACGCGTCGAGGGCGGCGGCGGAGAGCCGGCGCTTGGTGAGGCTGTCGACCACGACGCGAATCACACCACGTCGTGCGGACTCGGGAGCGCGATCGGTATAAGTTCGGCGGAACCCGAAGCGCGCAAGGGAGCCCGCGACGTGACCCCGTCGAACCTTCTGGCACCGACGTTCCAGTACACCGACGTCCTGCCGCTGGCCAAGGACAACCACACCGAGTACCGGCTCGTGACGCCGGACGGGGTGTCGGTCGTCGAGGCCGCCGGCCGGACGTTCCTCCAGGTCGAGCCCTCGGCGTTGACGCTGCTGGCCAAGGAGGCGATCCGGGACATCCAGCACCTGCTGAGGCCCTCGCACCTGGCCCAGCTGCGCGCGATCGTGGACGACCCCGAGGCCAGCGGCAACGACCGGTTCGTCGCGATGGACCTGCTGCGCAACGCGTGCATCTCGGCCGGCGGCGTGCTGCCCATGTGCCAGGACACCGGCACCGCCATCGTGATGGGCAAGCGCACCGAGTCCGTGCTCACCGGCGGGACCGACGAAGAGGCCCTGTCGCGCGGCATCTTCGAGGCCTACCAGGAGCTGAACCTCCGGTACTCGCAGATGGCGCCGGTCACCTTCTGGGACGAGAAGAACACCGGCACCAACCTGCCCGCGCAGATCGACCTGTTCACCGCGCCCGGCGTCGAGCCGAAGTACGAGTTCCTGTTCATGGCCAAGGGCGGCGGTTCGGCCAACAAGACGTTCCTGTACCAGGAGACGAAGGCGCTGCTGAACCCCTCGCGGCTGGCCAAGTTCCTGGACGAGAAGCTGCGCTCGCTCGGCACGGCCGCGTGCCCGCCGTACCACCTCGCCGTGGTCGTCGGCGGTCTGTCGGCCGAGCAGAACCTGAAGGTCGCCAAGCTCGCGTCCGCCCGCTACCTCGACGGCCTGCCCACCGAGGGCTCCGCCGCGGGCCACGCGTTCCGGGACGTCGACCTGGAGCAGCAGGTGCTGGAGCTGACCCGGAACTTCGGCATCGGCGCCCAGTTCGGCGGCAAGTACTTCTGCCACGACGTGCGCGTGATCCGGCTGCCCCGGCACGGCGCGTCCTGCCCGGTCGGCATCGCGGTGTCGTGCTCGGCGGACCGGCAGGCCAAGGCGAAGATCACCCCCGAGGGCATCTTCCTGGAGCAGCTGGAACGCGACCCGGCGCACTTCCTGCCCGACGTGACCGGCGAGAACCTGTCCGACGAGGTCGTGAACATCGACCTGACCCGGCCGATGTCGGAGATCCGCGCGACGCTGTCGGCGTTGCCGGTGAAGACGCGCGTGTCGTTGACCGGCCCGTTGGTGGTGGCGCGGGACATCGCGCACGCCAAGATCAAGGAGCGGCTGGACGCGGGCGAGCCGATGCCGCAGTACCTCAAGGACCACCCGGTGTACTACGCCGGACCGGCCAAGACGCCCGAGGGTTACGCCTCCGGGTCGTTCGGGCCGACGACGGCCGGTCGGATGGACTCCTACGTCGAGCAGTTCCAGGCCGCCGGCGGGTCGCTGGTGATGCTGGCCAAGGGCAACCGCTCCAAGCAGGTGACGTCCGCGTGCGCCACGCACGGCGGGTTCTACCTGGGCTCGATCGGCGGCCCGGCCGCGCGGCTGGCCCAGGACTGCATCCGCAAGGTCGAGGTGCTGGAGTACCCCGAGCTGGGCATGGAAGCGGTCTGGAAGATCGAGGTGGAGGACTTCCCGGCGTTCGTCGTGGTGGACGACAAGGGCAACGACTTCTTCGCCGAGACCTCCGCCCCGACCCTCCAGATCTCGTTCCGGAAGTAGCCCTTCCGGCCTTCGCAGGTCTTACAGGTCGAACACGCCGAGCTTGGCGCCGCGCGTGAAGAAGTCCCACTCGCTGAAGGTGAAGCGCTGTGGGACTTCTTCAGGCCGGTTGCTGTTGCGGACGAGCACCTCGTCGGCCGTGCGCATGACCTCGACGCAGTTCGAGCCGCCGCCGCTGAACTTCGTCCACTCGCCGGGCTTCAGGGTCATGTGGTCTCCTCCGTGATCCGGGTCAGGAGTTCGCGGCTTTCCTCCACCCCCAACGCCTTCGCACGCGTGTGGTCGAACCAGCGGCTCGTCTTCTCCACGTGGTTGGCCCCGTCCTCGAAGTGGTCTCCGAACGGGGTGTCGACGCTGACCAGCGATGGCAGCTTCTCGGGCAGCCGGAACAAGGTCAGCGTAGTACCGGACAACGCGTGGGCCCCGGCCCCTTGCGGCATCACCTGCACCACGACGTTGTCCAGCTCGGTCAGGGCGAGCACGTGCTTGAGCTGGTCGCGCATGACCTCGGGGCCGCCGACGTTGGCCCGGAACGCAGGCTCCGCGATCACCGCCCACAACCGCAGCGGCGGCTCGCGGTCGGTCAGCAGCGCCCGTCGTTCCAGGCGCAGCTGGAGGTTCTTCTCCAGGGCCTCGCCGCCGAGGCCGACCCCGGTCATCAGGGTGCGGGCGTACTCCTCGGTCTGGAGCACGGCGGGGAGCAGCTCGAACGACGAGTAGAGGGCCTCGGTGGCGATGGCCTCCACGTCGAGGATGCGGCGCAGCCAGGGCTGGATCGTGCCGCCGATCTTGCTCTTCGGCCGGCGGCGGTGCGCCTCGGAGTTGAGCGCGAGCAGGTCCTCGCGGGTCGCCTCGTCGGCCCCGTAGAGGTCCAGCAGCTTCTCCAGCTCGGCCTGCTTGACGCCGCTGATCGCGTTCTCGATGTTGCTGATCTTGGTCATCGTGCAGTGCAGGACCTCGCCCACCTTCTCCCGGGGCACGCCCGCCTCTTCGCGCATGCGGCGCAGCGTGGTGCCGATCTGGATGCGGGCGGCGCTGCGGTGTGGGCTGGTCATCGCTCTCCTCGATCATCACCCGATCGGGACTTGTGCACATCCTGTACGTACGAGATAGTCGTCCCGAATTCAGAGAGTATACAACCACATGCGGGGAGTGAGTGCGAATGGGGTCGCGTTTCCACCAGGTGAGCTTGATCGAGACGTCCGGGACCGGGGTGTACTTCCGGACGGTCGCGCGGGAGCTCGTCGACGAGAAGGAGGACCTGCACGCGTGGATGACCCGGGTGCTGCTGGCGCACCGGTGCGACCTGGGCCTCTACGTCGGCGAGACGGGCACGATCGTCGCGGACGAGGACCAGGTCGACGCGGACCTGTGGCTGGCGTGGGACGGGGTGGCGTCCTTCGCGACCGCCGAGTGAGGGGTCAGCGGGTGTAGACCACGCCGAGCCGGTCGACCTCGGCCCCGGAACGGCCCGTGAAGCCGGCGATGTGCCAGCCCGCGGGCGCGGTGAAGGTGACCTGGTCGGCGGTGGGCGTGCCGGCGGTGACGGTTCGGCCGAGGGTGGTGGTGATGCGGACGGAGAAGACCCGGGTGCGGCCGTCGCGCTGACCTCGGGTGAGCGTGGCCGTCGTCAGGTGCTCGCCGGGCTGGAGGGTGAGCGTGGTCGGCGTGCCGCCGGTGCCGCCGTGTGCGAGCGCGGTGCCGTCGGCGAGCGTGAGGCCGATGCGGTCGAGGCGTGCGCCGCCGCTCAGCGTCACCTCGCGCACCGTCGTGCCGGGGCGGATGGCCTCTACGTCGGTGAACGGCGTGCCGTGCGGGCCGCCGAACTCCTCGCTCAGGCGCAGGTGGTCGGCGAGCCGCCAGGAGAAGCCGACGGCGTGCGGGTAGTGGTCGGACAGCGGTTCGCCGTCCGGGTCGAGGAAGGAGGCGTGGTCGTTGCGGTAGGCGGTGGCGGTGAGGTCGACGTGGGCGTTGTCGCGGTAGAAGACCTTGTCCACGACCTCGCACGTGTCGGTGACGTTCGCCGGGTCGCACACCAGCGCGGGCGCCCCGAGGGCGGGTTCGACGCCTCCCCGGACGCGCTCCACCCAGGCGTCGGTGAGGCCGTTGGCGCGGACGAGGTCGCGGATGTTGTCGCCGGTGCGGGTGTAGCGGGTGTTGGTGTCGCCCATGATGATCACCGCGTTGCCGGCGGAGTTCCGGGCTACGTACTGGGACAGCTGGGTGATGTTCGCGCGGCGGGCGGCCAGGTCGGCGTCCGTGCTGCCGGCGTTGGCGTGGACGTTGTAGAGGTCGACGTGGACGCCTTCGGCCAGGTGGAGGCGGGCGTAGGTGAAGCCCTTGGGCGTGAGGCAGTCCGTGCCGTTGCACTTGTCCCACTTCACCCGCGTGAAGTCGCTGTACGGGTAGGCCGAGAGGGTGTTCAGGCCGTCGCCGAACGGCACTCCCCCGCTGGTGGGCGTGCGGTGCGGGTGGTTGTCGGCGGCGTACAGGGCGGCGTGGTAGTTGAAGTCCTCTTGGACGTTGACCACCCCGTAGTCCCGGATGCGTGCGCCGATGAGCGGCGTGTTCTCGGCCGGGTCGGACCCGGAGAGCGGTTCCGGAAGGCCGGCGACGTTGTAGGTCAGCACGGAGAACTGCCCGGCGGTGTCGGCGGACGTGGCGGTGTCGGCGGACGCGGGGGTGGTCAGCGCGGTGGCGGTCAGCGCGGGGGTGGCGGTCGTCGCGAGCACGACGGCGAGCACCAGGCCGAGAGGTCGTCTCACGTCATCGGAGTCTGGCGGCCCCGCCGTCCGACCGGAAGCCGTGACGCGAAAGTTTCTCAGGTATTCACCCGCTCGGCCGCCCGCGCCCGCCGCACGCCGTCCGCGAGGTGGTCGCGCACCTCGATCAGCGCGTCGATCCGGCTGGTCAGCACGGCGAGCCTGCGTTCGGCGACCGCGACCAGCTCCGGGGCCGGCTCGGCGTTCGCCACGTCGCCGTGCAGGCAGTGCCGGAAGTGGGCGACGTCCTCCAGCGTGAGGCCGTGGTCGAGCAGGTAGCGGATGGCTCGCACGCGGGCGACCGCGTCGGGACCGTAGCGGCGGTAGCCGTTGGACGCGCGTTCGGAGTCGAGGAGGCCTTGCTCCTCGTAGAACCGCAGCGCCCGCGTCGAGGTGCCGGTGGCCCGTGCCAGTTCGCCGATCCGCACCCGTCGCAGGGTAGTCACCCGACCAGCGCGCCGCCGTCGACGGGCAGCACCACACCGGTCGTGTACGCGGCTTCGGGTCGGGCGAGTTGGATCACCCAGAACGCGACCTCGTCCGGCTGCCCGACCCGGCCCAGCGGCACGTGGGCGATCAGCGCTGCGCGCCGTGCCTCGTCGTGCTGCATCGGCGTCGCGATCGGACCCGGCGCGACGGCCACCACCCGCACGCCGCGCGGCGCGTACTGCACGGCCCAGCTCCTGGTCAGGGAGTCCAGCGCCGACTTCAGCGCCGCGTACAGCTCACCGCCGGGCATCGGCCAGCCGCGCTGACCGATGGCCGTGCTGACGTTGACCACGACGCCGCGCGTGTCCTCCAGGTGCGGCAGGGCCGCCTCGACCAGGCGGATCGGGGCGACCAGGTTGGTGGCGACCATCGCGTCGCCCGAGGGGACGGCGGCGTTGTTGACCAGCACGTCGAGCCGGCCGAACTCGGTGACGGCGGCGTCGACCACCCGTTCGGCGGCGGAGACGTCGGCGGTGAACGGGCGGATCCCGGGGTGGTCGGCGGCGGTCTCGGCCAAGGTCTCGGCGGTCCGTCCGACGGCGAGCACGGACGCGCCCTGTGCGGCGAACCCGCGTGCGACGGCACGTCCGATCCCCGTGCCCGCGCCCGTCACGACCACTGCCTTGCCGGTGAAGATCGTCATGGGGACCGAACGTAGAGCTTCACGTCCGCGTGAAGGTCAAGCCCGGTCCTGGCGGGCCTCCAGGACGAGGCGGCGTGAGCCGAGGGGCGCGTCGAGGGTGACGTTCAGCGGCACGTCGCGCAGTTCCTGCGTGCACTGGACGCCCTCGGGCGGCGGGTAGTAGGTCGTGACGAGGGTGATCGACACCTGGTCGCCGGACTGGGCGGTCACCTCGGCGCTCGCCGTCCGGCAGCCGCCCGCGACGCCGACGACCTGGACCGTGCGGCCGTCCGCCGACGTCCACGCCTGCCGCTTGTAGTGGTCGGGCAGCGTGCCGCCGTCGACCTGGGTGGCCGACACCTCGGTCGGCCCGCCGGCCAGCGGCGCGGCGCTGGTCTGCGGCGGCGGTGCGGTCGGTTGGGCGTCGGCGGTGGATGACAACGTTGTCGGGGCAGACGACGAACCCGTCGTGGTGACCGTGGTGGACGACCCGCCGGGCGGGGCGGTGTCGGTGGTGGTGCTGCACCCCGCGAGCGCGAGCAGGGAGAAGGCGACGGCGACCTTGACGTTCCTCATAGCTGGAGGACGGTACTCGGGGTCGCGAGGTTGCAAAGCGGGCGATGCCCGGCCGACCGGGGGCAGGCCGACCGGGCACCGGAGGGGATTACTTCTGGTCCTGCCGGGTGCTCAGGACGACCGTGCGGTCACCGAGCGGCGCGTCGAGCTTCGCGGTCAGCGGCGGGTAGCGGATGTCCATCGTGCAGACCGGCTGGTCGAGCGGGGTGGTCTCGACCAGCACCACCTTCACCACCTGGGCGTTCTGCTCGGCGATCTCGACGCTCGCCTTGCCGCAGCCGGCTTCCTGGGCGATGACGCCGAGCACGCTGCCGTCACCCTCGGTCCAGGTGGTGGTGGGGTTGCCCTCGGGGACGGCGGCCGCGTCGATCCGGTTCTCGGGCACTTCCTGGCCGCCCGGCGGCACGGGGCTCTCGAACTCCGGCTCCTCGACGCTGGGCGAGGTGGGTTCGGCCGAGGTGGTCAACGTCGGCCCGTTGCCCGGACCGACGGGCGTGGACGTTGCGCAGGCGGCGAGCACGACCAGCAGCACACCCGCGCCGATAGCGGTTCCAAGGCTTCTCATGCCCCAAGGACGGACCAACCCACCCCGCGGGTTGCCCACCCTTCTTCACAGTTACCCGATCCAGTGAACCCGCGCGCCGAACCTCCAGGTCCCGCGTGTCGAACCCTCAGGACCCCCTGAATTCAACGCTCAGCGCCCTGGATGACCGACGTGAGCGTTGAACTCGGGGTACCTGAACGTTCGACACGCGGGTCAGCGGAGGGCTTGGTCGAGGCCCGTGATGGCGTGGCGGAGGGCGGCCAGGCGGGGTTCGGAGGCCAGGCCCGCGTGGTAGAGGTGGAACTCCTGGACGCCGGCCTCCGCGTAGGCCAGCCACTCCTTCAGCAGCTCGTCGCCGTCCGCCGGCTTCGGCGGCAGGGCCAGCACGTACGCGGCAGTGCGCACGTCGGTCTCCGCGCGCAAGGCGCGGATCGCGGGCAGCGACGCGTCCACGCCCGGCCAGCACGTCAACGTCAGCACGTCGACGTCGGCGTCGACGCCCCCGGCCACCGTGGCGAACGGCCCGGTGCCCCACGGGTCGGCCGTCGCGTGCGCGGCGATGCGCGTGCCCGGCGACGTCGACCTGATCAACCCCACGAGGTCGCGCCGCAGCGAACGGGAGATCTCCGTGCGCACCGCGCGCACGTCGGCAGTCCGATCCCCCAACGCCTCGTCCACGCTGCCGACACCGTTGTCGACCCCAGCGCGGACCAGCGCGCGCAACCCCTCCGGGTCGTCATAACGCCGCGCGCAAGCCCCGCAGAAGCACAGCGACAGCAGCTTCTGCTGCACGGCCGACCAGTCCGCGCCGTCGGTCTTCTCGTGGTGCCCGCCGTGGAAGAACCCCAGCGGCCCGCACGCCTCCAGCACGATCCCGTCCGGCCGCCCGAGCGAGAGCACCTCGGACACCAACGTCCGGGCGTACTCGACCACGTCGTCGTTCGACGGGCACAGCGCGTACGGGTACAGGTCACCGAAAGCGTTACGCACCGCCACGTCCGGATGAGCGTCACCCAGCCGGCTGCTGTGCGTCAGCACGGTCCACGCGTACACCGGCAACCCGGCCGCCCGCAGGGCGTCCGAAGCCTCGGTGTAGGAGTCCGCACCGCCCATCCACGACGGTTCGGCGGGCACCAACCGCTTGTCCCGCCACGCCTCCTCCCGCACGGGCAGGTAGAACGCCGCGTGCCGCGCGTCCACCATCCGGTGCGATGGGTGGAACGGCGTCGCGGCCCGCACCGTGTGGTAGGACGCGGCGAGGGCCACCGCGTCCACCCCCAACGACGCGACCCGTTCGACGGCGGACGGGTCCCCCACGACATCCCAGGGGTACAAGTGCGCAACGGTGGTCACCACCGGGGGCGCTTCCTCTCGTAAGACGGGTCGTGCTCCTGCATGTAACCGGTGTCGTCGCGCTGCACGAGGCCGCACGTCCGGTAGTTCTCCGCGAGCCGGGCCAACGCGTCGCGGTCCAGCTCGACGCCCAGCCCCGGCGCGGTCGGCACCGGGATGGCGCCGTCCACGAACGTGAACGGCGTGGTGATCACGTCGTCCGCGACGTTCCACGGGTAGTGCGTGTCGCACGCGTAGTTCAGGTTCGGCGTGGACGCGGCGAGGTGCGTCATCGCGGCCAGGCTGATGCCCAGGTGCGAGTTGGAGTGCATGGACAGGCCGATGCCGAACGTCCGGCAGATCCCGGCCAGCTCCTTGGACCGCGACAGGCCGCCCCAGTAGTGGTGGTCGGACAGGATGACCTGCACCGCGTCCACCTCCACCGACCGGGCGATGTGCTCGAACGCGATCACGCACATGTTCGTCGCCAACGGCATCGGCGCGCGGGCCGCGACCTCCGCCATCCCGTCGATCTCCGGCGCGGGGTCCTCCAGGTACTCGACCACGCCGTCGAGCTCCTCGGCGACCTTCAGCGACGTCTCCGGCGTCCACGCCGCGTTGGGGTCCAGCCGCAGCGGGTGGTCGGGGAACGCCTCGCGCAGCGCGTGGATCGCCTCGATCTCCTGCTCGGGCGGGAACACGCCGCCCTTGAGCTTGATCGAGCCGAACCCGTGCCGCTCGATGAGCAGCCGGGCCTGCTCCACGATGCCCGCCGGGTCGAGCGCCTCGCCGAACTCGTCCGGCTCCGCGCCGGGGTGGCCCGCCCACTTGTAGAACAGGTACGCGCTGTACGGCACGGCGTCGCGCACGGCGCCGCCGAGCAGGTCGCTCACCGGGCGGCCGAGGGCCTTGCCGCGGATGTCCCAGCACGCCACCTCGAACGGCGAGAACACCCGGTCCACAGTGGACTCGACGGTCAGCGGCCCGGTCAGCCCGTGCCGGTCCGACCCCGCCTCGCCGCCGAGCGCCGCCGCGATCCGGGAGTGCATGTCGTTCAGCGCGTGCACGTCCAAGCCGACCAGCGCGGGCGCGGCCGTGCGCATCCGGGTGAGGTGGCCGATGTCGCCGTAGCTCTCGCCGAGCCCGGAGATCCCCTCGTCGGTGTGCACCTCCACGATGGTGCGCAGCGCCCACGGCTCGTGCACGCCCACCGAGTTCAGCAGGGGCGGGTCGCGGAAGGCGACGGGGGTGATGGTGATGTCGGTGATCTTCATGCGGCCAGGCTCCGACCGGCCGCGACGACCTTCTCCAGCTCCGCCACGTGCTCGGGCGTCGGGTCGAGCAGCGGCGCGCGGACGCCGCCGACGTCGAGCCCGGTGGCCCGCACGGCCGCCTTCACCAGTGACACGGCGTAGCCGGGCACCTTGTCGCGCAACTCGACCAGCGGCTTGTAGAACTCCAACAGGTACCGGTTGACCAACGCGTCGTCACCACTGCGCACCGCGTGGTAGAAGCCGAGCGAGATCTCCGGCGCGAAGCAGAACACCGCGGACGAGTACAGGTCCACGCCGATGCCCCGGTACGCGGGCACGGTCAGCTCCGCGGTCGGCAGGCCGTTGAAGAACTGGAACGGCTTGTCGACACCCGAGCGCACCGCGAGCACGATGCGGTGCAGGAGGTCGATGTCCCCGAGCCCGTCCTTGAACCCGACCACGGTCGGCAGCGACGCGACCTCCACCGCCGTCTCCGGCGTGAACACCGCGTTGTTGCGCTGGTAGACGATCAGCGACAGGTCCGACGCGCCCGCCACCTCCGTCACGTACCTGACCAGGCCCTTCGGCGGGTTGGTCACCAGGTACGGCGGCAGCAGCAGCAAACCGTCCGCACCGACCCGTTCGGCGGCGCGCGCGATCAGCTTGGCCGTCGGCAGCGGGCCGCCGACACCCGAGAACACCGGCACCCGCCCGGCGGTCGCCTCGACCGCGACGGCCACCGCCCGCTCGACCTCCGACGGCTCCAACGCGTGGAACTCGCCCGTGCCGCAGGCGATGAACACGCCGCCCGCGCCCGCCGCCACCCCTCGTTCGACGTGCTCGGCCAGCACGTCCTCCGCGAGCGCGCCGTCCGCGTCGAACGGCGTCACCGGGAAGAACAGCACCCCATCCAGTTGCATACCCAGACCTTCATCCCTTGATCGCTCCCGTGGTGATCCCACGCAGGAAGGACTTTTGCGTTTCCTCGCGCGGCAGCGCGCAGGCGGCGAGCGCACTGACGGCGAAGTGGAGCAGCAGGGGCACCATCGGCGCTGATGAGCGAGTCCCCGCCGACGTGACAATGGTTCGGGTGTGGTTCCGTGGGGCGACCCCGAGGTCGGGATCGCCCCACGGGGTGGGCCGCGACGGCACCGCCGCCACTGGCCGTCGCACCCACGTCCAAGGCGGTGTCCACCGGTGTCACCGGGACACCCTGAGCGAATGGACGGTCCGAGTCCAGGAGTTGCGCAACCCGGGCCGTTCGCGGGAGTTCACCGGTTCGGCGGATGCCGTCGTTCCGGCGGGGTCTGCCTCGACGCCGAGCCGTGCGCCGGGAGACTTGGTGCGGACCTCGGGCGACCTCGCCGCGCGGCGCGTTCGAGCCGAGGGCGGCGCGTGGCGGTGCGCCGCTCCGTCGGACGGCCGGTAGCCGCAGGTCGGGTGCGTGATCGGACCCGCAACGGTCACTACAGCGACGGCCGTGGCGCACCGGCGGGAGAGTGTCATGGACGGCGACTCCTGTTCACGGCCGTACTGTTCATATATATGAATTAGGGTCGTACTTGTGAACGTGTTGGGCGGACTGTAAGAATCGGCGCAGCGACGTGTCAAGTGCGTGTTGCCGGAACGTTTCCCGTGGAGGACTTGGTGACTGGACCCGCGTCACCCGCTCGGCCGAACGCGGTCAAGTCGGCCGATCGGACTGTGGAACTGCTCGAAGTGCTGTCGGCGTCGGACCGCCCGCTGACCCTGACCGAACTGCACCGCGAGCTGAGCTACCCGAAGTCGAGCCTCTACATGCTCTTGCAGACGCTCGTCGCCAGGGGGTGGGTGGAGCTCGACCCCACCCGCGGCACGTACGGCATCGGCGTGCGCGCCCTGCTCGTCGGCACGTCGTACCTCGACCACGACCCGGTGGTGCAGGTCGCCATCCGCGTCATGGAGCAGGTGCGCCGGGAGATCAACGAGACGGTCCACCTGGCCCGCCTCGACGGCGCGGACGTGGTCTACCTCGCCAGCCGCGAGTCCGAGCACCACCTGCGCGTGGTGTCCCGCGTCGGACGGCGGCTGCCCGCGCACTCCACGTCGCTGGGCAAGGCGCTGCTCGCCGCCCGCACGCCCGCCGAGGTCGACGCGATCCTGCCCGCGCGGCTGACGCCGTTGACCCCGAACACGATCATCGAACGCCCGGCGCTGCACGCCCAGCTCGCGGGCTTCCGCGCGGTCGGGTACGCGCACGAGCGCGAGGAGAACACGCCGGGCCTCGGCTGCTTCGCCGTCGCCCTGCCCTACCGCAATCCCGTGCTCGACGCGATGAGCTGCTCGGTGCCGCTGGGTCGGCTCGACCCGGACCACGAGCGCCAGGTCGTCGAAGCGCTGCTGCACGCGGCCCGCACGATCACCGAACTGCTGCGCCAGTTCGGCCGCTGATTCCCGTTCCGATTCCGAAAGGGCTCGACGTGACCGAGCGAATCCTCATCACCGGCGCCGCCGGCATAGTCGGCACGCTCATGCGCACCCGACTGGCCGCGCCGGACCGGACCCTGCGCCTGCTCGACATCGCGCCGCTGCCGGCCGCCGCCGACGGTGAGCGGGTCGAGCTGGTCACGGCGTCGGTGACCGACCAGGCCGCGATGGAGGAGGCGTGCGCGGGCGTCGACGCGGTGATCCACCTCGGTGGGCACAGCCTGGAGCGGCCGTGGGCGGAGATCCTGGACGTCAACATCAACGGCACGCACGTGGTGCTGGAGGCGGCGCGGCGGGCCGGGGTGTCCCGGGTGGTGCTGGCCAGCTCCAACCACGCGGTCGGGTACTACGAGCGCGGGTCGGGTGAGGCGGGCGACTACCTGTTCCCGCAGCCGGACACGTACTACGGCGTGAGCAAGGTGGCGTTGGAGGCGTTGGGCAGCCTGTACGCGTCGCGGTACGGGCTCGACGTGATCGCGGTCCGGATCGGGTCGTGCTTCGAGAAGCCGCGTGACGCGCGGATGTTGTCGACGTGGTTGTCGCCGGACGACGGCGCGCGGCTGTTCGAGGCGTGCCTGTCGGCGCCGTCGCCCGGGTTCCGGGTGGTGTGGGGCGTGTCGGACAACACGCGGCGGTGGTTCTCGCTGAGCGAGGCGGAGGCGTTGGGGTACAAGTCCGCCGACGACTCCGAGGTGTACGCGGAGGAGGTCCTGGCCGCGGGCGCGCCGGATCCCGGCTCCCCGGCCATGACGTACTTGGGCGGCGTGTGGTGCACGCCCGAGTTCGACACCGCGGTGAAGGAGGCGGGCCGATGAGCGAGCAGGGTTACAACCCGCGGACCGGTGAGCCGGTGGGCGAGGCGGTGCCGGAGACGTCGGACCGCGAGGTGGACGCGCTGGCCCGGGCGGCCGCGGCGGCGTTCCCGGCTTGGTCGTCGTTGCCGGCGGTGGAGCGGGCTTCGGTGCTCGACGCCGTGGCCGACGCCCTCGACGCTTCGGCCGACGCGCTGGTGGAGCTGGCGGACGCGGAGACGGCGCTGGGCGTGCCGCGATTGACGGGAGAGCTGAAGCGGACGACGAACCAGCTGCGGCTGTTCGGCGAGGTGCTGCGCGAGGGCAGCTACGTCGAGGCGACGCTGGATTCGGCGGACCCGGGCATCATCCCGCCGCGGCCCGTGCTGCGGCGCATGCTCCGTCCACTCGGGACGGTGGGCGTCTTCGCCGCGTCGAACTTCCCGTTCGCGTTCTCGGTGGCGGGCGGTGACACGGCGTCCGCGCTGGCCGCGGGCTGCCCGGTGATCGTGAAGGCGCACCCGTCGCACCCCGGCACGTCGCGGGAGACGGCGCGGATCGTGGCCTCCGCCGTGCCGGCGGGCGTGTTCGGGATCGTGCACGGTCAGCAGGCCGGGGTGGCGCTGGTCAAGCACCCCGCGATCAAGGCGGTCGGCTTCACCGGGTCCACCGCGGGCGGCCGCGCCCTGTACGACCTGGCCGGCGCCCGTCCCGACCCGATCCCGTTCTACGGCGAGCTGGGCAGCGTCAACCCGACCGTGGTGCTGCCCGACGCCGCCGCCGCGCGGCCCGAGGGCTTCGCGGCCGAGTTCGTCGGCTCCCTGACCATGGGCGTGGGCCAGTTCTGCACCAACCCGGGCCTGCTCTTCGCCCCGGCCTCCCTCGTCCCGGCCCTGGCGGACGCCGTCTCGGCCGCCGCGGGCGGCCCCATGCTGAACGAGCGGATGCGCGACTCGTACCGCTCCGGCACCGACGGCCTGGCCGCCTCCGGCCTGGCCGACCTGGTGGCCGAGGGCACCGCGCCCACCGAGGGCTGGAGCGTCGAACCGCGCCTGTTCCAGGTGCCGCTGGCGACGTTCGCGGACAACCTCGAGAAGCTGACCGAGGAGCACTTCGGCCCGGCGGCGGTCGTGGTGACCTACACCGACCCGGCCGAGCTGGCGTTGGTCCTCCCCCGGCTGCCGGGCACGCTCACCGGCACCGTGCACGCCGCCGAGTCCGAGCACGAGCACGCGGGGCGCGTCGCCGAGGCGCTGCGGCCGGTCGTGGGTCGGCTGATCTTCAACGCCTGGCCGACCGGTGTCGCGGTGGCCTGGGGCATGCACCACGGCGGCCCGTGGCCGGCCACCACCAACCCGCTCCACACGTCCGTCGGGGCGACTTCGATCCGGCGGTGGGTGGCGCCGGTGACCTACCAGTCCTGGCCGGATGCCCTGCTGCCCGCCGAGCTGCGCGAGGGCAACCCGCTGGGCATCCCGCGGCGGGTGGACGGCGTGCTCGGGGTGCACTGACGCGCCTTCCGCGGGTGCCTCCCGCGGATTGGTCACGGACGCGCCTTCTGCGGGTTGGCCACTGAGCACGTTCCGTAAGTTGGACACTGAGCGCGTTCCGTGGGTTGGTCGGGCCTCCTCTTCGTTTCAACCGACGTTCGACGGCCTCGGTAACGGCGTTTTGGTTGATGCGGAGTTTCAGGTTCACCCGTTCGTGAATCGAGCGGACAGGATAAGCGCAGGTCAAGCGCCGAGCCGGGTCGCCTTGGGGTGGTCCGGCTCGGCGCGGGCGGTGAACTCGGTGAAGGCG
Organism: Actinosynnema sp. NPDC049800; assembly: GCF_040656635.1. Taxonomy (NCBI): domain Bacteria; kingdom Bacillati; phylum Actinomycetota; class Actinomycetes; order Pseudonocardiales; family Pseudonocardiaceae; genus Actinosynnema; species Actinosynnema sp. NPDC049800. The sequence continues at coordinate 57,109 of NZ_JBFAMT010000047.1, forward strand.
TCGGCGGTCGGCGGGTGGGCGTTCAGGGCCCTCGCCTCGCGGAAGTGGCGCTCCACGGCGGACCGGGTGGGCCAGGGCATCTCGGCCGATGCCTTCAGCGCCAGGTCGGTGACCGAGGCCAGGGCTTCGGCGGCGTGCACCGCCAACTGGCACAGCTTGCGTCTCGCCCTATCCGGTTCCCAGTCCACGGCGGCGACCGCGTCTGCTTGCAGCACGCGCACGGCGTCCGCGCGCAGACGCAGGCGGAGCAGCTCGGTGGGGTCGATGTGCGATGCGACGGCGTCGATGGCTCCGCCCATGACGCCCAACGCCACCGACGCGCCGAGCACGACGTGCCAAGGCAGCACGTGGTGCACGACGGTGTCGAAGGAGCGACCGTCCGAACCCAGCAGGCGGTCCGCGGGGACGTGGGCCGGATCCGCCCAGACCGTGCTGGTGGACGTGCCGCGCAGGCCGAGGCCCGGGCGATTGGTGGGCACCAACAAGCCCGGGGCGTTCGCCGGCACGTGCCACAACGTGGTGGTGCCGTGGGCGGCGAGGGGTTCGCTCGACCACACGTAGCTGTCGGCCTCCCCCGCCGCCACGACACCGCTCTTGCGATCACGCAGGTCCACCACGTCACCACGACGCGAAGCCGTGCCCGACGGCAGCAGGAAGTGCGACCCCGGCCCGAAGACCGCCACCGTGCTCAGATGCCCGCCGGCCGCGACGGCCGCCCGCGAGGCCCGATCGCCCAGGCGATCCACCGCCGCCACCGCCGCGAAGTGCGAACGCAGCACCGCACCCGTGCTGCCGCACGCCGCCGCGACCCGCTCGACCGCGTCCGCCACCTCGGCCAACCCGCACCCGCGCCCGCCGACCGCACGGGACATCGTCATGCCGAGCAGCCCGCCCAACGCCGTGACCGACGCCCTGGGGAAGGCGCCGTCGCGGTCGACGGACGAAGCGGCGGGCGCGACCACGTCGCGGACGATCCGGTCCACGCCGACAGACATCCGAGCCTCCGACTCAGGTGGGCGGGTACAGGGAGTACGACGGGAAGTTGCCGTAGAGCCGTTCGCCGGGCGGGCCTTCGGTGACGGCGTGCACCAGCAACGGACCGCCGACGAACGCGCCGCGCCACGACGCCCCACGTCCGCCGAACACCTCGTCCCGGTCGCCGCGCGAGCGCGCCTTGTTGTGGCCGAACTTGAACGCGTTCACCTCACCCGCCAGCCGCCGGGCCACCGCCTCGTCGTCGCACGACAGCGACGCCACCAGCGCGCCGTTGCTCGCGTTCATCGCGGCCAGCAGCTCGGCTTCCGTGTCGACCAGCACGATCGTGTCCACCGGTCCGAACGGCTCGGCGTGGTGCAGCGGCGAGGACGGCGGCGGCGCCAGGATCGCGACCGGCGCGAAGTACGCCGACGTCTGCTGGTCGGGCAGGAACCGGCCGGAGTCCGGCGAGCCCCGGTACAGCGGCACGCCGCCCTTGGCGATCGCCTCGTCGACGACGTCGCCCAGTTCCTTGGCCTTGGCGTCGGTGATCAGGGGGCCGAAGTCGAGGTCCGGCAGGTCGTCGTCCGGTGACGTGACGGCCAGCGGGTGGCCGAACGTCACCTCGCGGACGGCTTCCAGGTACACCGAGAGGAACGAGTCGAACAACGACCGCTGCACCACGTACCGCGGGTAGGCGGTGCAGCGCTGCTTGGCGTAGTCGAACGACTTGCGCAGCTGCGGGCGCAGCGCCTCCCAGTCGCCGAACTCCCACACGCCCCAGCAGTTCAGCCCTTCCTGCTCCAGGACGTGCCGCTTGGTGGCGTCGAGGCCGGTGACGATCTCGCCGCCGACGCCACGCCCGCCGACGAACGACAGGCAGCCGATGTCCGGCGAGCCGACCAGCACCGGCGACAGCTCGCGCCCGCCGCCGCTGACCAGGGTGAGCGGCAGGCCGTGCCGCACGGCGAGGGCGCACGCCAGGGTCAGGCAGCCGACGCCGCCGTCGGTGGGCGCTTTGGCGATGACCGCGTTGCCCGCCAGCGCCTGCACGAGCATGGCGTGCATCAGCACGCTCATCGGGTAGTTCCAGCTGGCGATGTTGCTGACCGGGCCGTGCAGCGGCGTCCGGCCGTGCAGCATGGGGTCGATCTGCTCGACGTACCACTCGACGCCTTCGAGGCACCGGTCGACGTCGGCGGTCGCCAGCCGCCACGGCTTGCCGATCTCCCACACCAGCAGCAACGCGAGCAGGTCGCGGTGGGCGTGCAGGTCGGCCAGGGCGGCGAGGGTGCGGGCCTTGCGCTCCTTCAACGGCACGGCGGCCCACGCGCGGTGCTGGTCGACGGCGGCCGCGACGGCGTGCTCGGCCTGTGCGGCGTCGAGCCGGGGTGGCCCGGCGATGGTGGAGCCGTCCACGGGTGACGTGGCGTGACCGGGCGTGCCGATGCGCTGCCACGTGCCGGCGACGTGGTTGAGCAGCCGGTCGCGGTGGAACGCCTCAGGCGCGGCCTTGGCGCACCGGTCGTACAGCTCGGGCCACGAGGTGCCCGGCTTGAGGATCGGGGACATGTCGGTCCTCTCAGCTAGCGGCGGTGAGTGCCTTGCGCCCCAACAGGTCGATGGCGGCGTACACGCTGCGCAGGGTGGGCGCGGCGACGCCGGTGAGCCGGGCGATCTCGACGACCGCGCCGATGATCGCGTCGGTCTCCAGCGCCTTGCCCGCTTCGAGGTCCTGGAGCATCGACGTCTTGTGGTGGCCGACGCGGTGGGCGCCGTCGATGCGCTTCTCGATGGAGACGCGGGGGTGGCAGCCGACGGCGCGGGCGACCGCGATGGTCTCGGCCATCATGAGGGCGACGAGCTCGCGGGTGTCGCGGTGCTCGCACATCTCGGCCATGGTGGCGCGGGTGAGCGCGCTGAGCGGGTTGAACGCGACGTTGCCCATCAGCTTGACCCAGATGTCGTCGCGCAGGTCGGGTTCGATGGGCGCTTTGAGGCCGCCGGCGACCATGGCCCCGCTGAGGTCCGCGCAGCGCTTGGAGGCGGTGCGGTCGGGTTCGCCGAGGGCGAAGCGGGTGCCCTCGACGTGCCGGATGACGCCCGGCGCCTCGATCTCGGTGGAGCAGTAGACGACGCACCCGATCGCGCGTCGGGTGTCGAGGACGGCGCTGACGCTGCCGCCCGGGTCGACGGCCTCGACGCGGGCGCCTTCGAGGGGGTGGCCGGCGAGCCCGTGGAAGTACCACCAGGGGATGCCGTTCTGCGCGGCCACGACGGCGGTGTCCGGGCCGAGCAGGGGTGTGATGAGCGGGCCGCAGGCGGCGTACTGGTGCGCTTTGAGCCCGAGGAACACGTAGTCGACGTGGCCGATGTCGGCCGGGTCGTCGGTGGCGTGCGGCGCGGCGGTGAAGTCGCCGCGAGGGCTGTGGACCCGGACACCGTGGCGGCGCATGGCTTCCAGGTGCGCCCCTCGTGCGACGAGGTGCACCTCGACCCCGGCGCGGTGCAGCGCCGCGCCCACGTAAGCGCCGATGGCTCCGGCCCCGAGAACTGCGACTTTCATGACGTCCCTCGCCTTCGCGATGATTGCATACAGTATGTTGTATGAACTACGGGAGCGATAGCCCAACCGGGCGGCCGATGCGCACCACCAGGTGACGTCCGCCCCGACCGGGTGACTTCAGATTGCTTTTTGCATACGAAAATCTGTATGCTGAAGATCGGGCATTCCCGACACCTGCCCGAGGAGGCGACCGTGAGCCAGCCCAACGCGCCGCTGATCGGCGCGGGAACCACCCGTCGCGCGGCCCGCGAATCGCTGAGCAGTGCCGCTTCCCGGAAGGTCGAGCGGCCCGCACCGTTGCGCCAGGCCGTCTACGAGGCCCTGCTCGACCTGATCGTCAACCGTACCCTCAAGCCCGGTCAGCACCTCGTCGAGATCGAGCTGGCCGAGCACCTCGGCGTGAGCCGCCAGCCGGTGCGCGAGGCGTTGCAGCGCCTGCAGACCGAGGGCTGGGTCGACCTGCGCCCGGCCCAGGGCGCGTTCGTGCACACGCCGACCGACGAAGAGGCCGACCAGCTCCTGTCCGTGCGCAACGTCCTGGAGACGCACTCCGCGAAGCTCGCCGCCGAGCACGCCACGGCCGAGGACGTCGCCGAGCTCAAGGCGCTGCAGCGCGAGGGCGTCGAGGCGCTCAAGCAGAAGGACGTGGAACGGGTCGTCGCGGCCAACGCCGCCCTGCACGCGCGCATCACCCGGTTGTCCGGCAACGCCGTGCTGGCGGAGATGATCGCCACCGTCGACCGCCGGGTCCGCTGGTACTACGCGCCGTTGGCGCTGACCCGCGGCAAGGACGCGTGGAGCGAGCACGCCGAGCTGATCAAGGCGATCGCCGAGGGCGACGCCGAGGCCGCCGGCCGGGTGATGAACCAGCACACCGAGCGCACCCGGACGGCCTACCGCGCGCACCTCGAGGGCAGCGAGGGCCGCTGAGAGTGACGGGGCCCACCACCCCTGGCCCCGGTTCGGAGCACCCAACCCCTGGTCAGACCACCTGAATCGAGTACAGGTGACGGCCCTCACGCTTTGAGTGTTTTGTATACGATAGTCTGTATTCTGGATGTAGCACCTCCGGCCGGTACACCTGGTGCACGTGCGGTCTACTGGATCGTGGAGCCGCTCCGCGATGGCGCGGGCGGACTCCGAGGAACGCTCAAACCCGAGAATGAGCAAGGAAGGACTCGAACCAGATGAGCACAGGCATGCCCGGATGGCAGCAGCTCAAGAACGCCCTGACCCGTCCCGCCGGGTTCTCCGCCGACGGCAGGCGCATCGGCCTCGGCCTGGACACCGCGATGGACGCCCAGCGCCGGGAGACCGACCACGCCGTCGCGGACATCGAGCAGTACGCGAACGACCGGCGCAGCAAGGGCGAAGAGACCACCACCGTCTCCTGACGGCCGTGGTCAGGCCCGACGAGGGAGCCGGACGAAGCCCACAGCAACGCCCGGCTCCCCGGCTCACGACCCGGCTGCGCCCTCCCGCCGCACGTCCCGCTCGGCCCGCACCCGGGCCTGGCGCGACGCCAGCAGGCTCGCCGCGGTCGTGATCAGCAGCACCACGACGATGACCCCGAGGGACAGCAGGATCGGGATCTCCGGCGCCCAGTCGACGCCGTGGTGGTGCAGTGCTTCGAGGATCAGCTTCACCCCGATGAACGCGAGGATCACCGCGAGACCCTTGCCGAGGTGGACCAACCGGTCGAGCAGGCCGCCGACCAGGAAGAACAGCTGGCGCAACCCCATCAGCGCGAACGCGTTGGCGGTGAGCACCAGGTAGGGCTCCTTGGTCAGGCCGAAGATCGCCGGGATCGAGTCCACCGCGAACAGCAGGTCCGTGGTGCCGACCGCGACCATCACGATGAGCATCGGCGTGACCACCCGCCGCCCGTCCACGCGGGTGGTCAACGCCGCGCCGTCGTACCGCGGGGACGTCGGCAGCACGCGGCGCACCGCGCGCAGCGCCGCGTTCTCGTGGAACTCGCCCTCGTCCTCGCCCGGCCCTTCCTTCAGCAGCTTCCAGGCGGTGAAGATCAGGAACGCGCCGAAGACGTAGAACAGCCAGTCGAACCGGGCGATCGCCCCCGCGCCGAGCGCGATGAACACCGCGCGCAGCAGCAGGGCCAGCACCACGCCGACGATCAGGACCTTCTGCCGGTACTCGCGCGGCACCGCGAACCGACCCATGATCAGCACGAACACGAACAGGTTGTCCACGCTGAGCGAGTACTCGGTGATCCACCCGGCGAAGAACTCGCCGCCGTACCGAGGACCCGCGAACGCGAGCACGCCGAGCCCGAACAGCACGGCCAGCCCGACGTACACCGAGACCGACACCAGCGATTCGGAGAACGACGGGTCGCGCGGGTTGCGCGCCACGAGGTAGAAGTCGAACGCGATCACCGCGGCGATCCCGATCAACGTCGCGATCCAGACCCAGGTGGGGAGAACCATCTGTGCGAGCCCTTCGCTAGGCGGTCACTTCGTCCGTGCCGTCGTGTCCCGGTCGGCGCGCCTCCGTCGGGCGCGTGCCGACGACTCCCGCAGCACGCGGGCGTGCGTCACGTAGCGCTCGTACCACTGCTGCGCCAACGGGTTGCGCGCACGCACCTTGTCGAGCCAGTGCGGTGCGATCCGCTCGTGCAGCCACAGGAAGCCGATGGCCCAGCCGAAGCTGACGATGCCCTGGTAGGCCAAGAAACCGAGCACGTCGTCGGGCGGGGTGAACCCGCCGCCGAGCAGGAAACCCGTCGAGGTCTCCGCCACCAGCCTGGCCGCCGGGAACCCCACCAGCCAGTACAGGGCGGCCGGTGCGAACACGCCGAGCCGGAACCGCCCGCCGCCGACGAGCAGGCCGAAGCCGCCGCCGAGGAGCCCGAGCGGCACGGCCATGGCCAGCGCGGTGGCCGCCGCCCACGCGGCGGGATGGCCGACGAACGCCGACAGCGCCCCGGCGATCAGGCCGCCGACCGCGCCGACGACGGCGCCCGGCACCGCCAACTCCAGCCGGTCGCGCATCACCCCACCACCACGCCGAACCGGAACAGGCTGTAGATCAGCATGCCGAGGTAGAACACCGCGCCGAACCCGATGATCAGGTTGGTGAGCAGCCTGGGCCGGATGGGTTTGGGCAGCATGCGGTTGTTCACCAGCAGCAGGACGACGCAGTAGGCGCCCATGGCGAACGTGGACAGGAACGCGAGGATGTCGAGGATCGCGCCTGGTCCGTCGGCGGGTCCGAACAGCAGGATGACGATGCCGAACGCGATGACGCCCCACAGGAAACCGGCGTAGAGGTGGGACATGCGGAACCGCTTCGCGCCGGGCACGAAGTGGTAGGTCATGTCGGCCTGGCCGCGGGAGAACGAGTCGAACAGGCCGAGGGTGGCGTTGAGGCCGATGAGCGCGATGAACCCGAGGAACACGCCACCGAGGACGGGGCCGCCCGCCGCGGCGAACGAGTCGGACATGGCGTTGAGCGCGGCTTCCCGCTCCCCCGCGTGCAGCAGCGCCTTGACGTCGGGGCTGGTTCGGCTGGCGGCCTGCGCCAGCACCGTGAACGACACGGTGACCAGCATCGTGACGCCCCAGAACAGCAGCAGCGCGTCGAACGTGACCCAGCGCCGCCACCCGCGCCACTTCGCCATCTCGGCGGGGTCGTCGGTGTCGAACATGAACCCGCGCGCGGGCATGGCCTCTTCCTCGCCGGCGTGGCGCAGGCCGCGGATGCGGGGGATGTGGGCGCCCATCCCGGCGCCGCTGTCGCGCAGGTGCAGCGTGTACCACATCTGCTGCATGCCCGACGGGCCGGCGAACGCGATGGAGCCGACGATGATCGGGAACCAGGCCGCGCTGAGCGCCTCGGGCGGCAGGTAGCCGAAGTGGAACATGCCGGTGATGGTGGACACCACGTCCGACCAGGTGCCCACCATCGCGGCTACTACGGCGGTGCCGACCACGAGCAGCCCGATGAGCAGGGACAGCACGTTCTCCAGCAGGTTGTAGATCACCTTGGCCATGCTGAACAGGACGCCGACGAGGATCAGGCCGACGCACGCCGACACGGTCCACGGTATGCCGGTGAGCTCCTCCAGGGCGGCGGCCCCGGCGGAGAGGTGACCGGGCCAGACGTAGACCAGGATCGCGACGGTGAAGAAGAACCACATGATCGGTTTGAACACGCGGGCCGCGCCGAAGAAGATGCTCTCACCGGTCGCCATCGCGTAGCGGGCCATCTCCAGCATGACCACGGCCTGCAGCGTCACGCCGATGAGGAACAGCCATCGGATCTCCGGGCCGAACAGCAGCACCAGCCGCGGCCACATGTAGGACTCGCCCATGCCGACGCCGAGCGCGACGAGGAACACCGTCGGGCCCAGGATGTGGATGGAGGGCGGGGCGTCGGGCAGTTTCCTGATGGGCATCGCTTCCAGCCGCCCCGCCCGCCACACGCGTTCCTCCGGCGGAGGTGCGGTGACGTCCGCGCCCGACCGCGGTTCGGCGGGTGAGTTGGGTGTATCCACAACGGACCTCCCGGTGAGTTACAGCGTTCTAAAGGCGGGGCTCCCCCTTCACAGCAGCCCGGCGGAGCGGGCCCAGCGGTACTTGGCGCCGAGCACGGCGACCGGCTTCTCCGTGGTGTACGGGTAGGCGACGATGCCGTCCCGGTACAGGTGTTCACTGGCTTCTTCGACTTCCACGTCGCCGGAGAGTGAGGCGACGACGGGCTTGTGGATCCCCTGGTCCCGGTAGTGCCGGACGACCTCGACGACGAGCTCGGCGAACACCATCGGCGGGGTGACGATGGTGTGCCAGTAGCCGAGGATCAGGGCGTGCACGCGCTCGTCCTCCAGGCCGAGCGCGATGGTGTTGCGGTAGGTGGACGGTGGTTCGCCGCCGGTGATGTCGACGGGGTTGCCCGCCGCGCCGAACGGCGGGATGAACTCGCGGAACGCCGCGTCCAGGTCGGACGGGATCTCCATCAGGGAGAGCCCGTTGTCGACGCACGCGTCGGACAGCAGCACGCCGGAGCCGCCCGCGCCGGTGATGATGACGACGTTCTCGCCCTTCGGCGCCGGCAGCAGGGGCACGCCGCGCGCGTACTCCAGCATGTCGTTGAGGCCGGGCGCCCGGATGACGCCGCTCTGCCGCAGGATGTCGTCGTAGACCTTGTCGTTGCCGGCCAGTGCGCCGGTGTGGGAACTGGCGGCTTTCGCGCCTTGGGCGGTGCGGCCGGCTTTGAGGACCACGACGGGCTTCTTCGCCGACACGCGCTTGGCGGTCTCGGCGAACGCGCGGCCGTCCTTGAGGTCTTCCAGGTGCATGGCGATGAGCTGGGTGTTCTCGTCCTGCTCGAAGAACGTGAGCAGGTCGTCCTCGTCGATGTCCGCCTTGTTGCCGACACCGACGATGGAGGACACGCCCATCCGGGCGGAGCGGCTGAACCCGAGGATCGCCATGCCGATGCCCCCGCTCTGCGAGGACAGGGCGACCCCGCCCTTCACGTCGTACGGGGTGCAAAACGTAGCTGAAAGGTTTTCGGGTGTGTAGTAGTAGCCGTAGATGTTCGGGCCGAGGATGCGCACGCCGTGCTTGCGCGCGATGGCCACGACCTCGTGCTGCAACTCGTGGTTGCCGGTCTCGCCGAAGCCGGACGGGATGAGGATCGCGCCCGCCACGCCCTTCGCGCCGACTTCCTCGAGCGCGGCGGGCACGAACTTCGCCGGGATCGCGAACACCGCCACGTCCACGTCGCCGGGCACGTCCGCGATGCTGCGGTAGGCCTTGCGATCGAGGATTTCGTCCGCTTTGGGGTTGATCGGGTAGATCTCGCCCCGGTAGCCGCCGTCGACCAGGTTGCGCATCACCGAGTTGCCGATCTTGCCGGTCTCGTTGGACGCGCCGATCACGGCGACCGCGGCCGGTTTCATGATCCGGTTCATCGAGGCCAGGATGTCCTCCTGGCTGAACCTCACCGGCTCGCGCGCGGCCTCGTGGTCGACGAGGATCCGCACGTCGACGGCGGTGGCGCCGTCCGGTGTGGCCAGCACCGGGTTGAGGTCCACCTCGGCCAGCGCCGGGAAGTCCGTGACCAGGTCGCCGACCCGGCGGATCAGGTCGGCGAGCGCGTCGCGGTCGGCCGGCGGCGCGCCGCGCACACCGCGCAGGATCTCGGCCGCGGCGATGCCGTCCACCATGGACGCGGCCTCGGCGGCGGTGGTCGGCGCGAGGCGGAACGTGACGTCCTTGAGCACCTCGACCAGGACGCCGCCCAGGCCGAAGGCGACGACCTTGCCGAACGTCTCGTCCGTGGTCGCGCCGACGATGACCTCGTGGCCGGAGGTCATCAGCCGCTGCACCTGCACGCCGACGATGTCCGCGTCGGCCTGGTAAGCGACGGCGTTGGCGATGATCGTGTCGAAGCCCGCGGCCACCTCCTCGGGCGTGGCCAGGCCGACGAGCACGCCGCCCGCCTCGGTCTTGTGCAGGATGTCCGGTGAGACGATCTTGAGCACGACCGGCAGGCCGATGTCGGCGGCCAGCGCGACGGCCTCGTCCCGCGAGGCGGCCAGGCCCTCGGCGGGGGTGGTGATCCCGTAGGCCTCGCACACCAGCCTGCCCTCGGGCGCGGTCAGCGAGGCGCGGCCCTCGGCGGTGACCGCCGCGATGATCCGTTCGACCGCTGCCCGGTCGTAGTCCGGCATGACGTCTCCTTGGGTTGATCGCGGTCGGTGGTCGGGTCCCGTCCGGATTGCGGGTGTGGGGGTGCGGGTGAGTGGGGTGGCGGGCGCGGCTCGACCTCAGATCGCGCCCATCGCCTTGAGCTTGGTCAGCTGCTCGGGCAGGTAGCCGAGTTCGGCCAGCACCTCGCCGTTGTGCTCGCCGAGAAGCGGTGAGCGCTGGACGTCGACCGGCGAGTCGGACAGCTTCAGGGGGCTGCCCACGGTCTTGTAGGCGCCGCGCTCGGGGTGCTCGACCTCGACCACGGTGCCGAGCTCGGCCAGCGTCTCGTCCTCGATCAGCTCGCGGGTGGACAGGATCGGGCCGCACGGGATGTCGTGGGCGTTGAGCGCGTCCATCACTTCCCACTTGGTGTGCCGCTCGGTCCACTCCTCGATCAGCGCGAACGCCTTGTCGAGCTTGTCCAGCCGGGCCTCCGGGGTGGCCCAGGCGGGGTCGTCGGCGAGCTCGGGCTTGCCGATCAGCTCGGTGATCGGCTGCCAGCCGACCGGCTGGATGATCACGTAGATGTAGTCGTTGGGACCGCCGGGCGCGCAGCGCACCGCCCAGCCCGGCTGCCCGCCGCCGGAGGCGTTGCCCGACCGCGGCACCTCGTCGGCGAACGTCTCGTTCGGGTACTCGCCGAGCGGGCCGTGCGCGAGCCGCTGCTGGTCGCGCAGCTTCACGCGGCACAGGTTGAGCACCGCGTCCTGCATGGCCACCTGCACGCGCTGGCCGCGGCCGGTGGACGTGCGCTGGTAGAGCGCGGCGAGGATGCCCGCGACCAGGTGGATGCCGGTGCCCGAGTCGCCGATCTGGGCCCCGGTGGCCAGCGGCGGGCCGTCCTCGAAGCCGGTGGTGCTCATCGAGCCGCCCATGGCCTGCGCGATGACCTCGTAGGCCTTGAAGTGCGCGTACCGGCCCGCGCCGAAGCCCTTGATCGACGCGTAGACCAGGCCGGGGTTGAGCTCCTGGAGCCGGTCCCAGGTGAACCCGAACCGGTCGACCACGCCGGGGCCGAAGTTCTCCACCAGCACGTCCGCGGTGGTGACGAGCTGGCCGAACACGGCCTTGCCCTCGTCGCTCTTCATGTTCAGCGTGATGCTGCGCTTGTTCGCGTTCAACATGGTGAAGTACAGGCTGTCCACACCGGGCAGGTCGCGGAGCTGGCCGCGGGTGATGTCGCCCCGGCCCGGCGCCTCCACCTTGATCACGTCCGCGCCCAGCCACGCGAGGATCTGCGTCGCCGACGGTCCGGATTGGACATGCGTCAGGTCCAGGACCCGGACGCCGTCGAGAGCCTTGCCCATGGCACGTCCTCCTTTGACTGTGGTGTGTGCTCGCTGTTCCGTGCTGGCCGGCTGGTGTGTGCTGGCCGGCTGGTGTGTGCTGGCTGGCTGGTGTGTGCTGGCTGGCTGATGTGTGCTGGCTGGCTGATGTGTGCTGGCTGGCTGATGTGAGCCGGCTGTGGGTTGGTTGAGAGGGAGGGCTCCCCGAGCAAACTCCTTGGCGTATAACGGGAGCGTTACTTGTACATGGTCTGGTTCATGGTTCCGGGCGCGTAGGCGTCGGGGTCCACCCAGACGTTGATCAACGACGGCAGGCCCGATTCGCGGGCGCGCCGGAGGGCCGGCCCGATGTCCTTGGGGTCGCGGACCTCTTCGCCGTGACCGCCGAGCATCCGGGCGAACTCGTCGTAGCGGACGTCCCCGAGGGTGTTGCCGACCCGCTCGCGCGCCACGCCGTACTTCTGCGCCTGGCCGTACCGGATCTGGTTCATCGACGAGTTGTTGCCGACGATGCCGACGAACGGCAGGTTGTAGCGCACCAGCGTCTCGAAGTCCCAGCCGGTGAGGCTGAACGCGCCGTCGCCGAACAGCGCCACCACCTCCTTGTCCGGCCGGGCCAGCTTGGTGGCCAGCACGAACGGCACGCCGACGCCGAGCGTGCCCAGCGGACCGGGGTCCATCCAGTGCCCGGGCGACTTCGGCTGCACCACCTGGCCGGAGAACGTGACGATGTCGCCGCCGTCGCCGATGTAGATCGAGTCCTCGGTCAGGAACTCGTTGATCTCGTGCACCAGGCGGTAGGGGTGGATCGGGGTCGCGTCGGAGAGCAGCTGCGGCAGCCGCTTCTCGCGCGCCTTCTCCTCGACGGCCTGGAGTTCCTCCAGCCACGGCTTGCGGGCCACCGCGCCGTTGTCCGTGCGGCCCGAGGCTGCCCGGGTGACCGCGTCGAGGACCAGGTTCGCGTCGCCCACGATGCCCAGGTCGATGTCGCGGTTCTTGCCGACGGTGCGGTAGTCGAGGTCGATCTGGACGACGGTGGCCTTGGCGGACAGGCGGCGGCCGTAGCCCATGCGGAAGTCGAACGGCGTGCCGACGATGACGATCACGTCGGCGTTGTCGAACGCGTACCGGCGGGACAGCTGGAAGTGGTGGGGGTCGCCGGGCGGCAGCGTGCCGCGGCCCGCGCCGTTCATGTACGCGGGGATGTTGAGCGCGCGTACGAGCTCGATCGCCGAACCGGTGGCGCGGGTGGTCCACACTTGGCTGCCGAACAGGACGACCGGCTTCTTCGCGTGCACGAGCAGGTCGGCCAACCGATCGACCGCCGCCGGGTCGCCCGCGTTGCGGGTGGACGCGCGGTAGCGGCCGGCTTCCGGGATCCGCGCCTGGTCCACGCGCACCGACGCGTCCAGCACGTCGCGCGGGATCTCCAGGAACGACGGGCCCGGCGCGCCGTTGAACGCCTCGCGGAACGCCATCGACACCAGGTCGGCGATGCGCGCGGTGGACGGCACGGTCGCGGCGAACTTCGTGATCGGGGTCATCATGTCGACGTGCGGCAGGTCCTGCAGTGAGCCCATCTTGTGCTGGCTCAACGCGCCCTGGCCGCCGATCAGCAGCATCGGGCTCTCCGCGCGGAACGCGTTCGCCACGCCGGTGACCGCGTCGGTCGTGCCCGGACCCGCGGTCACCACGGCGCAGCCCGGCTTGCCCGTGACGCGGGCGTAGGCGTCGGCGGCGTGCGCGGCCACCTGCTCGTGCCGCACGTCGATCACCGCGATGCCCTCGTCCACGCAACCGTCGTAGATGTCGATGATGTGGCCGCCGCACAGGGTGAAGATCGTGTCGATGCCCTCGGCCTTGAGGGCCTTGGCCACCAGGTGCCCGCCGGAGATCAGTTCCGGGCCCGTGTCGGCATCTCCCGCCGGCCCCGCGCTGTCGCCCGTGGCGGCCTCGGTCGCTGTCCGCGCCATGTGCTGGTCAACTCCTTCGATCGCGGTCGGCCCGCCTCTCCAGAGGTGGGGTCCCGACCCTGGAACCGGCCCGGTTGTAGATTGCATACCGTATGGGGTAGCCCATATAGTTACGCCTTGTTCGCGCCGATGTCCAGAGCTCGCAACGATCGGGCCTTCAGCGCCCGCCATCGGCGCCCCACCGCGCGGAGAGGACCTTCTGCCGTGGATCTGCACGAACACCAAGCCAGGGACCTGTTCGCGGCGCACGCCGTCCCGGTGCCGCACGGCCTGCTCGCCGTGACACCGGACGAGGCGCACGCCGCGGCGACGTCGATCGGCGGGACCGTCGTGGTGAAGGCGCAGGTGAAGACCGGCGGCCGGGGCAAGGCGGGCGGTGTGAAGCTCGCCCGGACGCCGGAGGAGGCGCGGGAGGCCGCGTCCGACATCCTTGGGATGGAGATCAAGGGGCACGTGGTGCGGAAGGTGCTCGTGGTCGAGGCGAGCGACATCGCGGAGGAGTACTACTTCTCGTTCCTCCTGGACCGGGCGAACCGGACGTTCCTCGCGATGGCGTCGGTCGAGGGCGGCATGGACATCGAGGAGGTCGCGGCCCGGCGGCCGGACGCGTTGGCGCGGGTGCCGGTGACGTCGGTGGACCTGGCCGTCGCGCACGAGATCGTGACGGCGGCGAAGTTCCCGCCGGAGGTGGCCGATCGGGTCGCGGACGTGATCGTGAGGCTGTGGGAGGCGTTCGTGGCGGAGGACGCCACGTTGGTCGAGGTGAACCCGCTGGTGCGGACTCGGTCGGGTGACGTGCTCGCGGTGGACGGGAAGATCACGCTGGACTCGAACGCGGGGTTCCGGCACCCGGAGCACGAGGGGTTGGCGGACGGGTCCGGGGAAGATCCGCTGGAGGCGGCGGCGCGGGAGCGCGGGCTCAACTACGTGAAGCTGGACGGCCAGGTCGGCGTGATCGGGAACGGGGCCGGGCTGGTGATGTCCACATTGGACGTCGTCGCGTACGCGGGCGAGCGGCGTGGAGGGGTGCGGCCGGCGAACTTCCTGGACATCGGCGGCGGCGCGTCCGCGCAGGTCATGGCGGACGGGCTGGACATCGTCCTGAACGACCCGGACGTGCGGTCGGTGTTCGTCAACGTCTTCGGCGGCATCACGGCGTGCGACGCGGTCGCGGACGGGGTCGTGGCGGCGCTGGGGATGCTCGGTGACGCGGCCACCAAGCCGTTGGTGGTGCGGTTGGACGGCAACAACGTGGAAGAGGGCAGGCGGATCCTCGCCGAGGCCGCGCACCCGTTGGTGACCGTGGTGGACACGATGGACGACGCGGCCGACAAGGCCGCCGAACTCGCTGCGCCGGAGGTGTGAGGTGGCCGTCTTCATCACGTCGGGAACTCGCGTGATCGTGCAGGGCATGACCGGGGCGGAGGGCGCGAAGCACACCAAGCGGATGCTCAAGGCGGGCACCCGGATCGTCGGCGGGGTGAACCCGCGCAAGGCCGGTGAGGTCGTCGACTTCGACGGTCACGTGCTGCCGGTGTTCGGCGGTGTGGCGGAGGCGATGGCGGCGACGGGCGCGGACGCGACGGTGGTGTTCGTGCCGCCCGCGTTCACGAAGGACGCGGTGATCGAGGCCGTCGACGCCGGGATCGGGTTGGCGGTCGTGATCACGGAGGGCGTGCCGGTGCACGACACCGCGGCGTTCTGGGCGCACGCGGTGGCGTCGGGCGGTCGGACGCGGATCATCGGGCCGAACTGCCCCGGGGTGATCAGTCCGGGCAAGTCGAACGCCGGGATCATCCCGGATGACATTTGCGGACCCGGGCCGATCGGGTTGGTGTCGAAGTCGGGGACGTTGACGTACCAGTTGATGTACGAGCTGCGGGACGTCGGGTTCACGACGGCGGTGGGGATCGGTGGCGATCCGGTGATCGGGACCACGCACATCGATGTGCTGGCGGCGTTCGAGGCGGATCCGGAGACGTCGGCGATCGTGATGATCGGTGAGATCGGCGGGGACGCGGAGGAGCGCGCGGCCGAGTACATCAGGTCGTCCGTGACGAAGCCGGTGGTGGCGTACGTGGCCGGGTTCACGGCGCCGGAGGGGCGGACGATGGGGCACGCGGGGGCGATCGTGTCCGGGTCGACAGGGACGGCGCAGGCGAAGAAGGAAGCGTTGGAGGCGGTGGGGGTTCGGGTTGGGAAGACGCCCAGTGAGACGGCGCGGTTGTTGCGGGAGGTGTTGGGTTAGGCGATCGAAGGTGTTCGGGTTTCAGAGCGTTAAAGACTGTCCTCGCCGGACGGGCAGATCAGCAGGATGACGGCGGGGTGGGTGGTTCGGCGGCGGGTCCGTTGTGGTGCGGGTTTCGTGTCATCCCACCGAC
>NZ_JBFAMT010000048.1:0-71239 GCF_040656635.1 Actinosynnema sp. NPDC049800
CTCCCTCTGTGGTCGCCGGTCGCCCCCCCCCCCCCCGGCCACGTCACCCTGTGCCTGGCGAAAACCTATCCACGCAGGTTGATGGCGTGCCCGGCACAAGTGCTCGAGAGGATGATCGATGTGGTCGTGGTCTGCGGCGACATCGATCGGCACGGCATGATGGACGGTCGTGCTGCTACGACTGGCATATCTGGGCGTGACCAACGCGTTCGCGCTACTGCGCCTGCTGCCCATGAGTGACCGGGACAAGGACGTGGAAATCCTGGCACTGCGGCACAAGATCACCGTCCTGGAACGGCAACTGGGCAGCGTCCGTCCACGGTTCTCCCCAGGTGACCGGGCCTTCCTTGCAGCACTGCTGCACAGAGTCCCGATCGACGCCCTCCGTGGATTCCGACCGCTGGTGCGCCCGGAGACGGTCCTGCGCTGGCACCGGAACCTTCCTCGCCCACCGCCAGGCAGTCGAGTCCCGCCCCAAGCGGCGGGGCCGTCCGCAGACCGTCCGCTCGATCCGGCTTTTGGTGCTGCGCATGGCGTGGGAGAATTTCACCTTGGGCTACCGCCGCATCCACGGCGAACTCCTCGTGCTCGGCATCAAGGTCGCCGCATCCACGGTGTGGCAGATCCTCCAGGACGCCGGAATCGACCCAGCACCTGAGCGGGCCTCGACCACCTGGTCGACCTTCCTCCGCTCCCAGGCTAACGCTCTGCTGGCCTGCGACTTTCTTCGAGACCTCCACTTTGAACGGCACCCGTCTCTATGTACTCGCGGTCATGGAGCACACCAGCCGCCGGATCCGCGTCCTCGGCGCGACCGTGCATCCGACCGCATCCTGGGTCACCCAGGCCGCGAAGAACCTCGTCATGGACCTCGAAGATGTAGGCAGCACCGCACGGTTCCTGATCCGCGACCGCGACGGGAAGTACCCCGCCCTGTTCGACGCGGTTCTGGCCGACACCGACGTCCAGGTCCTCCTTAGCTGTGTTCGAATCCTGCGGATGAACGCGACCACGGAACGCTGGATCCGGACCTGCCGCCGTGAACTCCTCGACCGCACCCTCATCTGGAACCAACAGCACCTACTCCACAGGGCAACGTCAAAGTCGTGTTTCAGCATGTCAGGAGCAGTTCGACGGGTCGGTTGAAGTCGTGGGCGTGATGTCGCAAGGCGGTGGCGATGTTGGTGTGACCGGCCAGCCGGAGCAGGCCGATGGCGGTGTTGCGCAGGGTGGCCATGAGTTGCGGGCCCGAGCCGGTGCGGATCTGGCTGCGGTCTTCGTCGAAGTCGACGTCGCGGACCCAGTGCAGCCGGTTCTCGATCACCCAGTGTCCGCGTAACCACGCGGCGATCTGCTCGGGTCCGGCGTCGATGACGGTCAGGCTGGTGATCGCGTACACGGTCTCCCGCGTGCGCTTGCCGGTCTTGCGGATCGTGCGGGTACGAGTGAGCCGCAACACCTGCACAGCGCCGGGAAACCCGATCCCGCTGGACAGTTCGGTCGCCTTCAACGTACGGGTGTCCTGACGGCCGTGACCGTGTTCCCGGGAGACCGTCAAGGAGGGAATGTCCTTCCACGGCAACGATTTCACCCGCTTGCGCAGGTTCGGCTGATTGCCCTTCACCGTGAGGATGTAGTGACCGCCGCGGTCGCGGACGGTCTGGGCGGCCTCGCGCTGGCAGTGCATCGCGTCGGCGGTGACGACGGCATCCTCGATGTCCAGGATCTTGAGCAGGCCTGACAGCATCGGGATCTCGTTCGTCCTCACGCCGACCGCGACCTGGCCGACAACGACACCGGTGCGCTGACACAACCCGGCCAGCAGATGCACCGGGTTCCCCGTCGCGTCGCGCCCCGCGCAGGGTCTTGCCGTCAAAAGCAATCACCCGGCGCCCGCCGATCGTGCTGGTGCGCAACCACATCCATGCCCCGACCACCGCGTCGAACGTGTCGGCCGGGAGCCTGGTCAGCAGCCGACGGATGGTCGCCTCCGACGGCGGTCGGCGTCGCACCCCCACACGCGTCAGTGTCTCGGTCGGGGCATCGGTGGCCCACTCGGCGATCGCCGCGAACGACCGCGCGCCGGCCAGGGTCGCGGCCAGCGCGACCGCGACCACCGAGGTCACCGTATGCCGGACACCGCGCCGTTTGCGCGGGTCAGCCACCTGCGCCAGCAGGCTGAGCAACCCGGCGGGAACCAGCGATCGCTCGTCACGATCACCGATGGCCGCTCGGGACGAGGCCGATTGGTCGTGGACGGATACGACAGGAGATGATGACAACGCGGGCACGGTACCGGCTTTCGGGACGATCAGGTGTGGTAACCAAGATCATCACCGTGGGATCGCGCCCGCCCACAACGACGCACCGAAACCGCAGGTCACACCGTCATATCACGACTTTGACGACGCCCTGACCTACTCCACGCCCTGCACGAGTACGAGGACTTGGCGGCGGATATCGAGCCGGGTGACAGCTGCTTGATCGGTGGTCGGCTGTGGAAGTGGGTGTAGTGGTCGGACGTTGGCGGGGCCGGCGGGTGTTGTAGACGGCAACGGTTGGGCGGCATCCTCAGTGAGTACCACCACGACGACATTTGATCAAACTTCATGATCAACCTTCCGGCGGACACGCCCTAGTTGAGGACAGTTCGATGCAGGCGGAACCCGTTGCAGCACAACGAGTTCTCGCCCGCCCGCTCCTCCTCGCCCGCTCCCTGACACGAATCAAGTGGCGAAGTTTCGTTGGAGCTATACAGCCGTAGTCACAGGGTGGACACCCGTCGCGTGGAGTTCGACTTCGGCATCGAGGGTTACCGGCCGTGTTGGCCGCGTGGACGACTGCCCTGCGCGGGGCGGTCGGACTCGTAGTCGATTGACGTTGGAATATTCCGCATTGTCACCGGGAACAGCCCGCTCTCGATAGAATCGATCGCTCATTCACGGGGCATGTGCGACGTCACCGTACTTCAGCGGAGAATCGGAGGGGCCACGTGACAAATACGACTCGTGCGCGATTAGCGCTGTTGCCCGGTGCGCTGCTCTGCGTCCTCGCGGCGGGGTGCGTCTCGGGCGCCGCGATGGACCAGCTCGGATCCCGCGTCGAAGAATCGGGCTACACCCAGGTCGGGGTCGGACACGCCGTCAGCACGTTCAGGTACGACACGGTGCAGATCACGGCGTACAACCCCTCGACCACCGACGACGACACCGACATCGCCCGCCTCGTCTGGCACACCTACCCGGAAGAAGTGGACGAGGTCCTGGTAACCTCAACGGCATAACGGGGTCCGCCACGAGGGACCAGATGCTGGAGGCGTTCGGCCCCGCCAACTCGACCCGAACCCCGACGAGGACACCGACCTGGGCGACGTGCTGGGGTGGGTGTTCGGCGTCATCGCGGTCCTCATCGTCCTGATCAAGGTGCTGGGTTCAATCGGACGTCTCGGCCGCCGGTCGGGGCCTGGGATGCTGTGAGTGATGCCTCCGAGACTGAAGTCGACGGCGGTCCGTCGACCAGCGGGCCGGGCTGGTTCCGTCATGTGAAGCGCTGATCACCCGGATGCCTCTCATGCCCGCACAATTGCGGTTCCTCCACCTCGGAGGTGTGATCTCCTGAGCCGCCGAAGTCGGGTACCCGCGCTCGCCTGCGGGCGGTGAGGTCCAGAACCAGGCCCGCGCCGCCGCCGAGGGACTGGAGTTACGCGACCACCGCGCCGCCGGGGCGTTCGAGTTCCGCCGACCGGCAGACGGACCCGACGCGGCAGGCGTCGGCTGTCGCTTCGTGATTCCGTGCTCCGCGGTCCACGACCGCCCAGGACACTTCTGCGATGAGCGGTCACCTCACCGTCACGCGTCCGAGCGAACCCGGCGATCCCCGGGACGCTCGGGACATCTGCCTCGTGGGAGTCGGCCCGCGCGGTTTGTCAGTGCTCGAACGGCTCTGCGCCAACGCCCGCGAGATCCCGCACCGCACCGCGCGCGTGCGCTTGGTCGACCCCCGGTTGGGCGTCGGTGGCCAGGTGTGGCGATCCGACCAGTCCCGGCACCTGCTGATGAACACCGTGGCGTCCCAGGTCACCGTGTTCGTCGACGACAGCGTCGACTGCGCGGGCCCGGTGGTGCCCGGCCCCAGCCTGCACGAGTGGGCGCGCTTCGTCGCCCTGCTCGACCCGTTCCCGGACCTCCCCGCCTGGGTACGGCACGAGGCGCTCACCCTCGGTCCCGACTCGTACCCGACCCGGGCTCTCTACGGCCACTATCTGGACTGGACGTTGCGGCACCTGGTCGAGCACGCCCCCGCCAACCTCGTCATCACGCGGCACCCCGAGCGGGTGGTCGACCTCGTCGACGAGGACGACGGCCTGCAGGCGGTGGTCCTGTCCAACGGCGAGCAGCTCACGGGGCTGCACTCCGTCGTGCTCGCCCTCGGCCACCTCGACACCGCGGCGACCCCCGCGCAGCAGCGGTTTCAGGACCTCGCCGTCCGCGACGGGCTGCGCTACGTGCCCCCGCGCAACCCGGCCGACGTCGACCTGAGCGCGGTAACCGGCGGCGAACCCGTCATCCTGCGCGGTCTGGGCCTGAGCTTCTTCGACCACCTGGCGCTGCTGACCTCGGGCCGCGGCGGGGTGTTCCACCGCGACCGGGACGGGCGGTTGCGCTACGAGCCCTCCCACGGGGAACCCCACCTGATCGCCGGCTCCCGGCGCGGGGTGCCCTACCACGCGCGAGGCGAGAACCAGAAGGGCGTCGCGGGCCGGCACGTCCCGCTGTTCCTGACCCCGCAACGCATCGCGGCCCTGCGCGCGTCCGGTCCGGTGGACTTCCGCGCCGACATCTGGCCCTGGGTCGACCGGGAGGTGCGCGCCGTCTACTACGCCACCATCGTGGTCAACCGGTCGGGTGAAGCCGAGGGAGCGCGCTTCCTGCGCGAGTTCCGCGACCTGGCGGAGTCGGCACCCGCGACCGGTGCCGAGGACGGACTGCTGAGCCGGTACGGGTTCGGTCCGACGCCGCGGTGGGACTGGGAGCCCGTCGCCACGCCCTGCCGCACGCGGTTCTCCGGACCGGCCGCGTTCCGCGACTGGCTGTTGTCCTACCTCGACGCCGATGTCCGCGAAGCGCGCCTGGGCAACGTCCGCGGCCCGCTCAAGGCCGCCTTGGACGTCCTGCGCGACCTGCGCAACGAGATCCGGCTCCTGGTCGACCACGGCGGCCTCACCGGCACCTCCTACCGCGACGACCTCGACAACTGGTACACGCCGCTCAACGCCTTCCTGTCCATCGGCCCGCCCGTCGAGCGCGTCGAACAGGCCGCGGCGTTGATCGAGGCCGGCATCCTCACCGTCGTCGGGCCGGGGATGGTCGTGGAGCACCTCGACGACGGCCAGGGCTTCCTGGCCCGCAGCCCGCTCGTCCCGGGGTCCCACTACCGGGCTCGCACGCTCGTCGAGGCGCAACTGCCCGAGGTCGACGCCCGTCGCACCACCGATCCCCTGCTCGCCCGCCTGCTCGCTCGCGGCGCGTGCGCCCTCAACCGCATACCGAACCGCACGACCGGGTGGTACGAGACCGGAGGCATCGCCGTGACGGCGCGCCCCTACGCGTTGCTCGACGCACAACGACGGCCGCACCCCCGGCGCTTCGCGTTCGGCGTGCCCACGGAGACCGTGCACTGGGCCACCGCCGCCGGAGTGCGACCCGGCGTCAACTCGGTCATCCTCGGCGACGCCGACGCGCTGGCCCGCGAGTGCCTGAACCTGACCGCCCACGCGGTCAACGAACCAGCCAGCGCCTGAAGGGAACCGACATGTTCGCAGACAGCGGTCTGCTCTCACCCGGGTGGGCCGGCACGGGGATCGACGACCTGCTCGACGACCGAGCCTGGCTGACCGCCATGATCCGGGTCGAGGAGTCGCTGGCCCGCGCCCAGGCCCGCGTCGGGATGGTCCCGCCCGCCACGGCCTCCGCGCTCGTCGGCGTCGACGCCGACGCGTTCGACTGGGCCGACCTCGGCGCGAAGGTCCGCGAGACCGGCAACCCGACCGTCGGCTTCGTTGCGCAACTG
Source organism: Actinosynnema sp. NPDC049800 (assembly GCF_040656635.1). Lineage (NCBI taxonomy): Bacteria > Bacillati > Actinomycetota > Actinomycetes > Pseudonocardiales > Pseudonocardiaceae > Actinosynnema > Actinosynnema sp. NPDC049800. Next base: position 6,070 of record NZ_JBFAMT010000048.1, read on the forward strand.
ACCGACATCGTCGGCCGGATCGACCCGGAGGCGGCGGACTTCGTCCACCGCGGCAGCACGAGCCAGGACATCCTCGACACCGCCACCATGCTCATCTGCCACGAGGTGCTCGGCCGGGTGCTCGGGGACCTGCGGCGGACCGCCGACGCGTTGGCCGGCCTGGCCCGTGAGCACCGCGAGACCCCCATGGCCGGCCGCACCCTGACCCAGCACGCCGTCCCGATCACCTTCGGCCTCAAGGCGGCGGGCTGGCTCAACGCCGTGCTCGACGTCGTCGACCGCCTCGACCACCTGCGCTCGCACGGGCTGCCCGTGTCGCTGGGCGGCGCCGCCGGCACCCTGGCCGCCTACCAGGAGTTCACCGAGGCCGACAGCCTCGACCTCGTCGAGCACCTCGCCACCGACCTCGGCCTGACCGCACCGCTGATCCCTTGGCACGGCGCCCGGCTGCCGGTCGTCGACGTCGCCAACGCGCTCAGCCTGGTCACGGGCACGCTCGGCAAGCTCGCCGCCGACGTCGAGGTCCTCACCCGCACCGAGATCGGCGAGCTGGCCGAACCGGCGGCGCCGGGCCGCGGCGCCTCCTCCGCCATGCCGCAGAAGCGCAACCCCGTCTACGCCACCGCCATCCTCACCGCCGCCCGTCAAGTGCCGGCCCTGGTCTCCGTCCTGCACCAGTGCATGGTCGTGCCCGACGAGCGCTCGGCAGGCGGCTGGCACGCCGAGTGGCAGCCGCTGCGCGAGGCACTGCGCCTCGCCGCCGGCGCGGCGCGCAACGCCTCGGACCTCGCCTCCGGCCTGACCGTGTTCCCCGACCGGATGAGGGAGAACCTCGCCCTCACCGGTGGCGCCATCGTCTCGGAACGCCTCAGCGCCGCGCTGACCCCGCTGCTCGGCAGGGTCGCGGCGAAGAAGATCATGACGGACGTCACCGCCACCACCGGCGACACCGCCGAGGTCTTGGTGCGACAACTCCACGCTCAGGGCCACTCCAGCGACCCGGCCCGGTGGCGGGCCCTGTGCGATCCGACCGGCTACCTGGGCGCATCGTCCCGGCTGGTCGACCGCGTCCTCGACCGCCACCTCGCCGGTCGGCGCCCGTCGGACCCGGATCGCGGCGACGGCGGAGCCGACCCTGCCCGGCCAGGCCGCCCGCCGACTCCTGGACGTGCCTGAACCCAGGTCCACGCCCGGCGGCGCTTCGGTTCGATCCGCACCCCTGTCGGTACGGCCTCGCAGGCGGCTGCGTCCGCACGTACCGCCGACACGAAGGATCCGCCGGCCACCACTGAAGTGAGGAATGCTCACGCTGTCCAAGTCCTGCGGGGTGCCAGAACTCTGCACTGGGGCGCTGAGCTGCGGCAATCGCGCACCATGTGCTGCAGGAGCATGATCGTGAGGCATGGCGCTACGACTGCTTTACCTGATCTTCGTCCGACTCAGTGACTGGCTGGTCCTGCTCGGCCGGTCCTCCGCGGCCAAGGACGTCGAGTTGCTGGTACTGCGGCACGAAGTCGCCGTGCTGCGCCGGACCAACCCTCGCCCGCGACTGGATTGGGCCGATCGTGCGGTGCTCGCCGCGTTGGTGCGACGCCTACCCGGCTGGTTACGACTCCACCGGTTGGTGACGCCGGGCACCGTCCTGCGGTGGCACCGACGCCTGGTCGCACAGAAGTGGACCTACCCGAACCGCACCCGGCCGACCACCGATCGACGACAGGGTCGTGGCGTTGATCGAACGGATGGCGCGGGAGAACGCCAGCTGGGGCTACCGCCGGATCCAGGGCGAGCTGCTCAAACTCGGCCACCGGGTAGCCGCCTCGACCATCCGCCGCGTGCTCAAGCGCCTACGCATCCCGCCCGCACCCGAGCGCGACACCGACACGTCGTGGCGACGATTCCTGCGCGCCCAGACCGCGAGCATGTTGGCCTGCGACTTCTTCCACGTCGACTGCGCAGTCACCCTCAAGCGGGTCCACGTGTTCTTCGTGATAGAGGTCGCCACCCGCTACGTCCACATCCTCGGCACCACCACCAACCCCGACGGAGCATGGACCACCCAACAAGCCCGCAACCTGCTCATGGACATCAGAGACCCGGCAGACGACCTCCGGTTCCTCATCCGGGACCGGGCCGGCCAATTCACCGCCTCGTTCGACGCGGTCTTCTCCGGCGCAGGCATCAGGGTCGTGAAGATCCCACCACGGTGTCCACGAGCCAACTGCTACGCCGAGCGGTTCGTCGGCACCCGTCCCACGCGAAGTCACCGACCGACTGCTCATCCTCAACGAACACCACCTGCGAGCGGTCCTGGACCGCTACGCGACCCACTACAACCACCGACGACCCCACCGAGCACTGCAACTCGCACCACCGCGACCAGACCCACCGACCGCAGAGCAGGGCTACACCTCGATACGCCGCCGACCAGTCCTCGGTGGCCTGATCAACGAGTACGAACCCACCGCAGCCTAACCGCAGGTCAGACCATGCGGCCGACTTCTGACACCCCACAGGACACAATGCCGATCGATGCACCGGTGCGGTGCACAGCAGGCCCCCACCCAGACTGCACACCTCGGCGGAGGCTGCGGCATGGACCACCGCCAGGCGCGACGGCAAGTGCCACAACCGCACCGGTTCACCGAGCAGCACGAAAGCCGGGTCCATCCCGTAATCGGTGTGTTCGGCGTTGTTGATCAGTAGGTTTCGGCGTTCGGCCAACGGTCACCGAACGTGATGGCGAAGGCGTTGAGCACGGGCTTCCAGCGCATCGTCCACCTGGCGCGTCCCGTCCCGGTCGGGTCGAGGCTGCGGGTGACAAGGTACCGGCACTTCATCGCGGACTGCTCGGTCGGGAAATGCCCGCGGGCGCGGATCGCCCGACGGTAGCGGGCGTTGAGCGACTCGATCGCGTTGGTGGAACAGATCATCCGCCGGATCTCGACGTCGTAGTCGAGGAAGGGCACGAACTCGTCCCAGGCGTTGCGCCACAACCGGATCATCGCCCCGTACTTGCGCCCCCATTTCTCCGCCAGGTCCTCCAACGCGGCGGCCGCGGCGTCGGGGGTGGGTGCGGTGTAGATCGGGGTGATGCCCCGTTTCACCGCGTCCCAGTCCTGCCGGGCCACCAGCCGGACGGTGTTGCGGATCAGGTGCACCACACAGGTCTGCACGACAGTCTGCGGCCACACGTTCGTCACCACCTCGGGCAGTCCCTTGAGACCGTCACAGACCAGGAAGAACACATCCTGCACGCCGCGGTTCTTCAAATCGACCAGCACGCTCATCCAGAACTTGGCGCCCTCGCCGCCGGTGCCCATCCACAGCCCGAGCACGTCCTTGCGCCCGTCCACGGTCACCCCGATGGCGGCGTAGACCGGCCGGTTGGCGACCTGGCCGTCACGGACCTTGACCACGATCGCGTCCAGGAACACCGCCGCGTAGACGGCATCGAGCGGGCGGGCGGCCCAGTCGTTCATCTCCGCGACCACCTTGTCGGTGATGCGGGAGACCGTCTCGCGCGACACCGAGGCGCCGTAGATCTCGGCGAAGTGCGCCGAAATCTCCCCGGTGGTCAATCCCTTGGCATACAAGGACAACACGATCTCGTCGACGTCGGTGAGACGACGCTGCCGCTTCTTGACGATCTGTGGCTCGAAGGTGCCCTCCCGGTTCCGGGGCACCTCGATCTCCACCTCGCCGGCCGCGTCCGAGATCACGGTCTTGGTCCGGCTGCCGTTGCGCACGTTGGTCGACTCACGTCCGGGTTCCGCGCGGTTCTTCTCGTGCCCGAGGTGCTCGGTCATCTCCTCGGCCAAGGCGGTCTCCAGCACGCTCTTGGTGAACAGCTTGAGCAGCCCGTCCGGCCCAGTCAGCGCCAGCCCTCGCGCCTTGGCCTCGGCCACCATCGCCGCCGCGGCGGCCTGCTCCGGCGACAGCTGCCGCCCGGTTTCACTCTTCCGTGCGCTCATAAGCTCAGATGTCATCACTCACAGTGCCCATCCCGCCGGACCCCAGGCCCGGCGTGTCGGGCCGAACACACCGATCTTGAAACAGTCCCCGAAAGCCGCCTAACCTGCACGGATGACATTTCGGCAAGCACAGGGTCATCGTGCGTGAGCGTTGCGGCAGGGTCTCGTAGTCGCGCACGAGTCGGCGATGCTGCATCAGCCAGCCCAGGGTCCGTTCGACCACCCACCTCTTGGGCAGCACGTGGAACCCTTGTGCGGCAATGCGTTTGACGACCTCGACGCGGATTCCCCTTCGAGCGCCGTGGCGGACGACCTCGTCGTTGTAGCCGCCGTCCGCCCAGGCGATCGACACGTCCGGTTGCGTGACGGCCAAGTGGTCCAGAAGCTGCCGACCGGCGGTCGAGTCCGAGGCCGAGGCCGCGGTCACGATCACGATCACCGCGAGCATCAGGCCGAGTACGTCGGTGGCGATGTGCCGCTTCCGGCCCTTGATCTTCTTGTTCGCATCGATGCCCTGATCGGATTCGTTGACATTGCAGGAAGTCTTCACACTCTGCGAGTCGAGGATCGCTGCCGTCGGGGAGGTCGCGCGTCCACTCGCGACACGGACCCGTTCTCGGAGTAGGTCGTGTAACGCCTCGGCGGTGCCGTCGGTCTCCCACTTGGCGTAGTAGTCGTAGACCGTCTTGTGCGGCGGGAAGTCGTGCGGCAGGTAGGCCCATGCGATCCCGGTTCGGCACACGTAGAGGATCGCGTTGACGATCTCCCGTAAGTCGTGCACCCGTGCCGCGGTTCCCGGCCCGCGCCGGGCGGCCCGCCAGGCCGTCAGCACCGGTTCGATCAACGCCCACCGGGCATCGGACAGGTCACTGGGGTACGCACGCCGAGAGCTCACGGGTGATCAACTTTAGAGCGGTCGGCAAACCGGACAGACCGCCCCAAACCAAGATCAGATGCCCTCTTAGCCCAATCCGCGTACGCGCGGCGGATGACCGCGTTGCCGTAGTCCCGACACAAGCCGGGTGATCGCCGCGTACGGCACCGGGTTGGCCCGACCCGGCAGCCCTCGGCCCGCGCCGCAGACCAGGTTTTCGAAGTCCACGTACACCCCAACCGAGGCGTTGACGAACTGCTCGGTCAGACCGTCCGCCACGGGCATATTCATAGTGTCGTCATCGACAAGCTCGACCCCGCCCTTGAGGACGCGACCGATCGGCGTACCCATCCCGCCAGCAGCCCACGCCGACGGGAACACGATCGGGTTCTATTTGACTTCATCCCAGCCTGGCCACCTGTGGCGCAAGACGGGCGGACGGTCCTAGTGGCGAGGCCACAGGGCCATAAGGGTCTGTCCTCGGTTATCGCCGTGGACTCTTGTGGGACGTGGTGCCGTGGGGTCGATGGCCAGCGTGGGGCCGGTGCTCCATCCCGGTGGTCGTGCATGTTGATCCGGTCATAGGCGGCGAAGCGGACGTCGGGCCCGATAGGGTGGTGTGGTCATGATCGATTACGAACGTGAGGGGAAGTCACCAGTGGCTGTTTCCGTGGACTTGGCCAAGCAGTTGGACAAGGCGTACGAGGGGCTGACCGTGGCCGAGGTCCTCGACGCGCCGGTCGCGGCGTTGGCCGGGGTCAGCGAGGGTGACGCGGAGAAGTTGGCCGCGGCCTTCGGGATCAAGACCGTGCGGGACCTGGGGACGAGCAAGTACTTCAAGCTCGCCGCGGCGCTGGTGGACCTGGACCAGGCCGCCAAGTAGCGTCACGCGGTCGCTGATTACGACGGGGTGCGGACCTTGGGGCCCGCACCCCGTCGGTTTTCCGCACGACCTGCGGCGTACCGCCTTATACGAGGGTGACGGACGAGGCGTGGCTTCGCCCGGTGGGCGGGGCATGTCCGCAGTAGCGTGTCGCCACTCGGTTGGGGATGCGGAGTGGGTGTGGACGGCTACGGTTTCACCGTCGCGCTGGTCGCGGTGTTGGTGCTGCTCAACGCGGTGTTCGCGGGCAGCGAAATGGCGTTGATCTCGCTGCGCGAGGGTCAGCTGCGCGCGTTGGAGCGCGACGGCCGCGCCGGGGCGCGCACGCTGGTGCGGTTGGCTCGTGACCCGAACCGGTTCCTGGCCACGATCCAGATCGGGATCACCCTGGCGGGGTTTCTGGCCTCGGCGACGGCGGCGGTGTCGCTGGCCGAGCCGCTGGTGCCGCTACTGGGCTTCCTCGGCGGTGCGGCGGGCGCGGTGGCCATCGCGTTGGTGACCGTGGTGTTGACGTTCCTGACGCTGGTGTTCGGCGAGCTGGCGCCCAAGCGGCTGGCCATGCAGAACGCGCTGCGGTGGGCGCTGCTGGTGGCCCGACCGCTGGACCTGCTCTCGACGATCTCTCGGCCGGCGGTGTGGGCGCTCAGCGCCTCGACCAACCTGGTCGTGCGACTGTTCGGAGGGAAGCCGGACGCGGAGTCGGAGGAGATGTCGCCGGAGGAGCTGCGGGAGTTGGTGGCGGCGCAGCGCGGGTTGAACGTCGAGCAGCGGATGATCATTTCGGGGGCGTTGGAGATCCACGAGCGCCGTCTGCGGGAGGTGCTGGTGCCGCGCCGGTCGGTGGTGACCCTGGCCGCGGAGCTGGACGTGGCCTCGGCGCGGGCACAGCTGGCCGGCTCGGGGCACTCCCGGGCCCCGGTGGCCCGCGGCGGGCATCTGGACGACCTGGTCGGCGTGGTGCACCTGCGGGACCTGCTGGTTGATGAGGTGCCGTTGGCGCGGGTGACCCGTGAGGCGCTGGTGTTCCCGGACACGGTGCGGGTGTCGGACGCGTTGCGCCGGTTCAAGGCCGAGCGGGAACAGATGGCGCTGGTGGTCGACGAGCACGGCGCGGTGGCGGGCATGGTCACTCTGGAGGACCTGCTGGAGGAGATCGTCGGGGAGATCTACGACGAGACCGACCGCGACGTGATGGCCGTCCACGCCGCCGAGGACGGCTCACTGGTGCTGCCCGGCACGTTCCCGGCGCACGATCTGGTCGACCTCGGGGTGGAGTTGCCCGACGCGCCCGAGGGCGACTACGCCACCATCGCCGGCCTGGTCCTGGTCGTCCTGGGCAGAATCCCTGAGGCGCCGGGTGACCGGGTGACGGTGTCGGGGTGGACGATCGAGGTGCTGGGGGTCGAGCACCATGCGATCACCGAGGTGCGGCTGCGTCCGCGACCGGCGACGGACGGTACGGGTCGGGCGGAGCCGGGGTCAGGGCAGGAGCAGGTCCGGGGGGATCTGCAGGGCGACGGTGATCAGTGAGTGGACCCTGGTGGCGATGGCGGCCAGCAGGCCCTGCAGTTCGGGCGAGGCGGTCTCCGAGGCGGCCTGGAGTGCACGCAGGTCGACGTCGATGCGGTCCAGGATCGAGCACTTCTACAACACCCACCGACCCCACCAAGGGCATCGTTAACGCCTGACCACTGCGCGCACTGCCACCAGCCGTCACAAATCAAACAGGCCTCACCCAACTCGACATCTGCGGACGGCAACGACTAGGCGGCATCCTCAACGGGTACCACCACCCCACCTGACCTGCACGGACGGCATTCTCGGCAAGCACAAGGTCACTTGGACAGTCGCCTCCATCGGTTACGCAACACTTGCGACAACGCCCCCGTGTCTACCTCGGGAATACTTCCCCGCTCCAATGATGGCGCCTGGTCTCGAGACAGCATTTTTTCCAGCCAGTCCATCGCGAGCGACGCCCAATAGTCACGTCCGCTAGCGATCGCCGAGGTCGCGATCAATCTGATCGCATCTGTCGGCGTCAAGTCAAGCCCGAATCGCGGCCAGTATGCATCGAACCGCTCGTACACCTCCACCACGTCATGCTCGAGCATCGGCCACAGGAAGACCGGGTATTCCAGCCGTGCCAGTTTCGGTTCGCCGTCGTTGCGACCTACCCAGATCCCAGGCTCAGTTCTACAACCGACAAACACACCGTCACCCCGGGCGAAGAGTGGTTCCCACATCCGGCTCACCCCGACCATGGAGTGTAGGCGCTCGCGATTCGGTGACGGTCGAGAAAATCCTGGAACTGTCCCACCAAGGCAGGCGTCCACCGATCTCCGTAGTGCCCGCTGTGCTCGTTAAAAGAGGCCAAACCCGTGGAGTCGCGGGAGAACATACCACCCAGAACCGTGCTCTCGTCAATCCCGCCCGCCCGCGCAAGCTGTTGGTGCGGGCTGCCCTGCAGGCCGAGGTAGGACTTCGGCGCCCCGACCAGAAGTCGCTCGTTGATGGGATCGAAGACGTACTCAATCCCACTTCTCCCACTGGGCTTGTACTTCTGGAAAGCTCTGGTCGAACTCACGCTGTCACTCACCTCCAGCACTCCTGCGGCCGGACCACTACCACAGTTGTGGACCAGGAAATCGATACCATGCGTCACCACATAGTAGGTGTGAACGCCCTCAACAGTCAGGTCGTGCACTGGTTCGTAGTGAGCGTAGCGTCGAACCGAGCTGACCACTGGCGAGCTGCCGTCGGCTGAGGTGAGCCGATCGTCGAGCTTGAGGTCGCCGATGTTGACGAAGCGGTTCTCGGAGTCGACCCAGACTGGGTGCCAGGAGGTGGCGTCGATGGTGCCGGTGGTGCCGTCCTCGCCCGCCACGGTGAGGCGGGTCATGTCGTCTTCGTCGTTGTGGACGATGGTGGCGACGACGTTGCGGTCGGTGGTGTGGCCGGTGGTGGGGTCGGTGGCTTTGACCTTGTCGCCGATCTCGACGTCGTTGATCGGTTTGGTTGAGCCGTCGGCCATCAGGACCAGGGTGGTGGCGACGAAGCTGTGCTTGGTCACGCAGCCCTCGCTGCCCCTGGACAGCAGCTTTTGGAACTTCTCGGCGGCGATCCGGGTGACGTCGTCGGTGATGGCCTGGACTCGGCGGAGGACGCCCTTGGCCTTGTCGACGATGCCGGCCAGGCGGCTGACGGCCTTGACGGCGTTGTAGCCGGCTTCGAGGATCTTGGCGGCCTTACCCCACGGGACGAGGCCGGCGACCAGGCCGCCGCAGGCCCAGATGTCGCCCTTGGTGAAGCAGTCGACGATGTCGTTCCAGCCGGAGATGTCCTTGATGACCTCCCAGGCGACCTCTTTGATCACATCCCACTTGGTCTTGTGCGCGTCGGACAGCGCCCGCTGGTAGTCCTCCCAGGAGATGCCCTCCTCGGCCACACGGGACCGGACACCCTCCTCGTTGCCCGCGTTGGCCTGCTGCAACGCACGATCACGAGCACCGAAGGTCGTCTTCTCGTCCTCCCAGTTCGGGCCCTGGATACCCCTATCCGGGCCATTGCACAGCACGCCGTCGGGGCCGCAGTCCTTGATCAGGCCTGTCGGGTCGCTGTAGGTGACCGGGCTGTTGTTGGCGTAGGCGTAGCCGTTGAGCTGCTGCGGATCGTTGTTGTCGATCACCGGGTCCGCGGAGAGGAACCTGCCCGCGGACTGGTCGTAGAGGCGGGCGCCGACCTGGGTCAGGCCCGACTCGTCGTTGCGGCCGCCGACGAAGCCCAGGCGGTCCGGCCATTCCGGTGGTGCGGTGCCGCGGGTGGCGCCGTAGGGGGTTTGGCGGCGTTGGGTGACGGTCTGCGCGGCGTCGTTGGCGACGGAGAGTTGGTTGGTGCCCTGGTGGTCGGGAATGAGCCACTTCAGGCCGGTGATGCTGTTGCGGACCGCGACGGTCTGGCCGCCGTGGCTGTACCAGCGGGTCCAGGACGGGGTGGTCGTGCCTTTTTCCAGGCGGATTTCCTGGCCGAAGACGTACAGGGTGGTGGCGGAGGGTTCGCGGCTGATCAGGCGGTTGCCGTCGGCGTCGTAGACGTAGGTCGACGCGTTGGAGCCGTCGGCGTCGGCGATGCGGGAGACGCGGCCTTCGGCGTCGTAGTCGAGGACCTGGGTGTCGCCGCCGATGGTGCGCGACTTCGTGCGTCCGGTCTTGTCGTAGGCGAACGTGTCTTGCGCTTTACCGTTGGGGCCTTCGGTGAGGACCGACAGGGCGGTGTGCGGTTGCGGCGCGCCGAGGGGCGGGTAGCCGGTGGTGCGGGTGATGTCGCCGGTGGTGGCGTGCTGGGTTTCGGTGCGGCGGTTGCCGGTCTTGTCGAAGCTCCAGGAGTGCCAGTACGGGGCGGCGCCGCCCAGGGCGGTGGTGGATCTGGTGGCGGTGCAGTCGCCGGTGGACGGGGTCCAGGCGTCGGTCATGCGGCGCAGGTGGTCGTAGGCGAAGCACTGGGTGTCGGCGGCACGCCCTTCGGGTGTGTCGGCGATCTTGGTGATGTTGCCGGCCGGGTCGTAGGTGTAGGCGCGGTCGGCGAGTTCGGGTTCGGTGGTGGTTTCGCGTTCGACGACGGTGCGTTCCGGGCGTCGGCTGCCGACTTCGTAGAAGTTGGTGACCGCGAGGTTCTTGGCGGTGTCGGCGCTGCTGCCGTACTGCAGGCGCAGCACTTCGCCGAAGCTGGAGTAGCCCGTGGCGGAGACGTAGACCTCTTGGCCGGACAGGGTGGACTCGAGCGCGCCGTTAGCGGTGTTGTAGAACGACCCGACCGACTCCGACGGGACGATCACCTTCCCACCCGAGCTGACCGCGGAGTAGGTGATCGAGCTCGGCTTGCCGTTGTAGGTGTAGTCCTGCTTCAGCTCGTACGTCGCCGGCAGCACGTCGGGTGAGGCGGGCACGACGAGCTTCTGGCCCTTGGGGCGTCCGGCGGCGTCGTAGCCGGTGATGTACTTGTGGTAGACGAGGTTGCCCTCATAGCGGCGTGCCGACTTGAGCATGCCGATGCCGCCGCCGGCGGCGGTGTCGTACTCCCAGGAGGCGAGCTTGGGACCGGCCAGGGAGTCCTTGTGCTTGGCGATCAGTCGGCCGAGGTCGTCGTAGGCGTTGGCGACGGTGCGGTTCTCGGCGTCGGTGGACGACAGGACCTGGCCCGCGGCGTCGTAGGTGACGGTGCTGCGGCCGGTGTCGGGGTCGTCGGTCTCGACCAGGCGGCCACGCAGGTCGTAGGTGTAGGACCAGGTGTTGCCGTCGGGGTCGGTGAGGGTTTCGAGCAGGCCGGCGGCGTTGTAGCTGTACTTGGTGGCGTCGTGAGGGCTGTCGATGCCGCCGGTGTGCTGCCACTTCTCGACGGTGCGGCCCTGGGCGTCGTTGATCAGGGTGGTGACGGTCCCGCCGGGCGGTGGGGTGGTTGTCACCCGGTCGCCGCCGTAGGTGGTCGTGGTGTGCCACTGCTCTTGGAGGAACTTGCGGTAGGTCGCCTTGGTCGGCCGTCCCAGGCCGTCGTAGGTGGTGATGGTCTGGTTGGGCACCTCGTTGTCGAAGACGCCGGCGAGGGTGCCGCCGGCTGGGGCGGTGTTGTTCCAGTAGACGCCGTTGGTCTTGAACGGCAGGCCGCGGGAGTCGTAGAACGTGTCGGTGATCTGACGCCCGCCGTCCGGGCCGGGTGCCGGGATCTGGGTCTGCCGCTCGCGCAGCAGTCCGTCGTAGAGGGTGTAGACCGACAGGTACTGGCCGTTGTCCTGCAACTGCTTGGAGACCACGACGCTGGTCTTGTCGTTGTTGTACTGGTACTCGAACCTCGCGTTCGCCGGCGCCGTGGCCTTGTCGAAGCCCGGGGTCCAGGCGGCGGTCAGGCGGCCCAGCGCGTCGTAGGCCAGGTCCGCCCGGCGGTTGTTGGCGTCGACCGAGGCGACCGAGAGTCCCCAGGCGGGCTCCAGGTACTCGTGGCTGACGTGACCGAGCGGGTTGGTGCTGGTCAGCTGCTTGAGCGGGCCGGTGGCCGGGGTGTAGGCGGTGGTGGTCTTCTTGCCGCGGGCGTCGTAGACGTCCAGCGGCCGGCCGTAGCCGTCGTAGGTGGCCTGCGACGCCGTCACCCACTGCTGGGCGGAGCCTTCCTCCCACTTGTCGAGGGCTTCGACCTTGGTGATCAGGCCGCGGGTCGGTGCCACGTTGTGGGCTTGGCCGTCGTAGTACGAGCGGACCAGGGACTGGATGGTGGTCGCTGACGCCGTCACCGCGCACGTGCCCACCACGGTCTCCACCTGGGAGGCGAGGGTGAGCAGCCATGCGTTCTCGTTGCGGGCGAACGTGCTGCGCGTGCAGGTCTCGTCGCCGGTCACGGCCTCGTCACCGTGGTCTTCGGTGACCTCGACGATGCCTTCCGGGGTGAAGTCGAGCTTGTCGACCTTGGTGCGCCGCCAGGAGCCGTTCTCCAGCAGGGTGCGGCCGCGGACGGAGGAGGTGCCGGTGACGAACGCCTTGTTGCCCGCGGCGTCGGTGGCGGTCGGGGTATCGGGCAGGTACGGGTCGTTGACCGACGCCGACACCAGCACACCGTCGTTGTACTGGCGGGTCTCCCGGACGAAACCGCGCAGCCGCGGCACGTCCCGGATCGGCTGGCCCTCGCTGGCGGATATCCACGCTTCGCGGACGCCGTCGGGCAACCCGTCGCCATTGGTGTCACCGGGCAGCTTGTCACCGTCCATGCCGCGGCCGTAGACGACCTCGGTCACCGACTGTTTCTCTTGGGGATTGCCCTTGATCGTGCGGACCGTCTCGTAGCCACGCCACTGCGACCACGTGCGGCGGGCGGGCTCGGCGAACTCGGCCTCGTCGAAGTGCCACGCGGCCTTCTCGCCGTTGCCGTCGCCGTACTGGTAGGCCGTGTGGATCGGCGGGGAGGCGCCGGTGCGGTCGTGGTCGATGACGGAGACGACCACGTACTTGTGGAACCAGTGCAGCTGCGGCTCCAGCGCGCCCTCCGGCGTCCACCACGACGGGTAGCAGCGCAGCGTGTTCGCCTCGGGCGAGACCGGCATGCGGGTGCCTGTTGCGCAGTCCTTAGGGCTGTACGTGACGGCGGTGTAGCCGCCCGCCTCATTGGTGATCAACGAGAGCCGATAGCGGTTCAGCGGCAGGTAGTTGTCGCCGCTGGTGTCGACCCGGTTGTCCATCGTCTGGTGCCCGAAGACCGTCGGCGGGGTCGCTACGCTGCCGCCCACCAGGCCGGTGTGGGTCACGGACGTGAGGTTCATTGCGGGCGCGGTGCGGTCACCGGTGGTGAGGAACTTGTGCTCCATCGACCACGCGTCGACGTCCTGGAACGTCGACGCGCCGTTCGCGACCCGGGTCACGACCTTCGTCAAACGCTTGCGGGTGAAGAACGACGGGGTCAACCGGTGGGTGCAGGACTCCCCCGCCGCGCACACCTGGTCGAACGGCACGTCCGGCCAGTGCGCGGCGGTCGAGGCGTTCAACTGCCCTGGATCGCAGGTGATCGCCCCGCTGGGCAGGCAGCGTTCGGCGGTCTCGAAGCTCACCTTGGCGCCCGGGTGCGCGAACATGTTGTCGCTGCGCAGACCGTATTCCACGCGGTCCAGCCATCCGCCGCGCACGTAGTCGGTGCCCTTGTTGGCGTCACCGTTGCGCCCGTAGCGGTTGAACTCGCGGTTGTAGTAGTAGGTGGTGACGTTGCCGTGCACGTCGACCGAGTAGTCCAGGTTCCACCGGTACGCCTGCTGGCACCACGACGCGTCGAACGTCGTGGTGTTGCACTCCTCGTTGCCGTGGTTGCCGAACACCGGCACGGTCCACGCCGACTGCGTCTCCGGCTTGCCGTCCGCCCAGCCCGGCAGGCGGTTCAAGCCCAGGAAGTACTGCGTGCCGTCGGTCGTCGTGACCTTCCAGTGCTCACCGTTGTTGTCACCGTTGGTCGCGCCGAACAGGCGCTCGATCTTCGCGCCGTCGTCCGACTCGGCCCGCCACTGGTCGGTGCCCGGGATGTTGATCAGCTTCCCCGACACGCCGACCAGGCTGATGGTCGCGTTGTGGGTGGCCCAGCACTGGTCACCGGTCTTGGTCTGACCGTTGTTACCGCCCAGGTCCAGGCTGCACGGCTTGTACTGGCGCTCGATGAACCCGGCCGGCGCCAGGTCCCAACCGTCGCCGGCCCACGACGCCTGGTTGTTCGTCGACGACGTCCGCCCGTCCAGGCTCTGCGCCGAGTACCCCAACGACAGCTTCGGCGCCGCGCCACCGATCGCCGGCGGCACCCGCATCGGATAGCCGTAGGTGAAGTCACCCGACGCGCCGCCCGCGGTCCACGACCCCGCCGGAGCCAACGACGTCGCACCGTACGTGCCCGCCGCACTTCCCGTGGCGGCGACCGCCGCGAACACTGCGGGCTCCGAGGACGTCAACGTCGCCGCGCCGGACAGCACACCGGCCGCCGTGTTGTTGGTCGCGCCGTCCACCGGGGTGGCCACCTGGCAGTCGGCTTTGTCCGGTGTCGTCGCCGCACAAGCGGGCAGGCTCACCAGCCGGAGTCGGGCGGCATAGTCACCACCGAACGCGGGTGCGAACGAGGAGTAGTCGAACGTCACCGCAAGCGGCTTGTCCTTCACCCCACTGGCATCCGCCAGGCTGAACACCACCGCGCTCGACCCGGGCTTGCGGTCGTGGACGTGGACGCGCACCTTGCCCGTGGCGGACTGCCGCGCGTTCACCTCCTGCGGAAGCCCCACCGCGACCGGTGTGCCCACGGCCCGGATCGGCCTGCCCGTGGCGCGGGCCGCGGCCTGCGCCGGCGTGCCGCCCTCACTCGCGAAGTCCACCTCGGCCGTCGTGGCAGCGGGCCAGGAAGCCTGCGCCGGCGCGGTCACCACATCGTCTTTCGCCGGGTCGTCCGGCACGGCTTGGACCGCGACCGCTCTGGTCGGGACGGATCGCTCGAACTGGAGCGACACCCTCCACGCCTGCTCCGCGGCCATCGCCACGGCATGTCCGGTCGACGCGGTCAACACCAGCACGACACCGAACGCGACGGCCTTCCTGGCCAGCTTCCGCACGGCAGCACTCACAACAGGGCCTCTCGTGACGTCTTCGGATCGAACCGGTGGCTCAGAAATGCCTGGTGGACGCGTAAAGGACGCCGATCTGCTCGCTCGTGAGCACGCCGGAGTACACGCGGGCGTCGTCCACACCGCCGTGCCACGCGTCCGCCTTCTGCGAAGCCCACAGACCGCGGCCGACCCAGAGCGGCCCCGAGCCGTTCCAGCCCTTGACGCCACTGCCGTCGGTCGTGCCGACGAAGTTGACGGTCTGCCTGTTCCCGTTCACGTACAACGCGATCCGGCCGCTCACCGCGTCGTACGTGCCGGTCAGGTGCACCCACTGGCCGGTGCCGACGATCGACGTGTCCGACAGCGCGATCCACCACGACGAGGTCGCCGGACCGCGGGTCATCATGAAGGCCCAACGTCGGCTCTCCGGCCGGTACTGCAGCATGAACGGCGAGTACTGCGAATCACCCAGGCTCACCGCCGTGCGCGCCAGGTTGTCGCTGTCCAGGCGCACCCACGCCGACACCGTGAACGAACGGTCCGTGCGCAGGTTCACCGGCCGCGACGCGGCGACCTGCCCGGTCTCGGAGACGTCGAAGTCCAGCCACTCGTCCTCGCCCACGCGCGGCCGGTCCGGGTCGTCCGGGTCCACCGGCGTGCCCGCCCACGTCACCCCACCCGAGAGGGCCGCCTGCTGACCGGACACCGACTCCACCGTCGTGGTCCCCGTCCGCTCGTCCAGCGCCAGCCGCGCCCGCCGCACCGCCACGTTGGCGTCCTGCGCCGCGTCCTCGGCGCTCAGCACCCGGTCCCACACGCGCACGGCGTCAATCGCACCCGGGAAGTGGTTCGACGGCTCACCACCGGACCTGGCCCGACCGACCACGAGGCTGCCACCGGCCTCCCACAACACCACCGTCGCCGTGCCCTGCGCCTTCCCGTCCACGTACAACGTCAACGCCTTGCTGTTGGGCTCGTAGGTGGCGAGCAAGTGCGTCCACACACCGAGTTGAGGTGAAGCCGTCGACGTCACCCTCACGTACGACACCGGAGAGTCGGCGTCGTTGCTCGGCGTGGTGATCGCCCACCGATCCGCGTTGACGGCGTACTGCAGGTAGAACGAACTGGCCCGGTTCCCGTCCTGGCTGACCAACGTGGCGTAGGAGTCCTTGCGGTCCAGCTTCGCCCACGCGGCCACGGAGAACGCCCTCGACGTGTCCACCACCTTCGATGCCGACGCGGCGAAACCACCGTTGAGCGTCAACGCGTTGCCGTCGTAACCCGGAGTGAACGAGGCGGCGCCGGACACCGTGAGCGGACGGTTGCCGCCACTGCTGTCCGCGGCGACCGTGCCCGACGTCTCGTCGAACGCCCACACGGCCTTCGGCTGAGCCTTCCCGGCGACGTGGAAGGTGTACGTCGCGTTCTGCGCCGACGGGTTGTTCGCCCGGTCGAACGCCCGCACGTGCAACACGTTCGTACCGACCAGGGTCGGCGTGATCGGCACCGTCACCGACCCGTCAGCCGACGTGACCTCCACGATGTTCGTCGTCGCCGTGTCGTTGTTCAACGACCACCCATACTTGCGGATGTCCATCCGCCCGCTTGTCGGGAGGACAGGCGTGAAAGTGAACGTGCCGGTCATGCCCACGCTTCCGTGGTTGAAGCCGGAAGCCGGGTAGTCGACGGAGGAGACAGCCGGCGTGTTCGGCGCCGTGGTGTCCACTTCGAACTCGCAAGGGCTCGACAACGGACTTGTCAGCTGACCGTCGTGGCTCACCACCTGCCACGTGTACAGGCCGCCGTCCTTGGTGAAGTCCGCGGGTACCGTCCACTCGCTGTAGGCGCCCGAGCCGACCTCCGTACCCCCGAACAACCGCCCATCCCACGACGCACCGGAACCCACCCCGGTGAGCAGCCGGTACTCGCCGTACACGTTGCTGTTGTCGGGGTCGCTCACCCGCGCGCGCAGACGGGGAGTCCTGGTGAACACCGCCGGTCGATCAGCACCCGTCCGACACGGCAACGCATGGTCCGGCGTCGACCCCTCCATGCCCATGTCCGTCGGCGTACTCGGGTAGCTGTTGTAGTACACCACCAAGGAAGGATTGAGGTCGAACCGCCGCCACGACGTGTTCAGCTCGTCCTCCTTCTCCGCCTTGAGCACGAACGTCGTCCAGAACCACGAGCCAGACGCCGCCGCCCTGATCGCGTTGAGCGCCTCGAATTCCGCGTTGCCGTCGGTCGGGCAGTGGCCAGGGTTGTTGCGCACGTAGGTCCTCGACTCCACCGCGCCCCAACTGGTCTGGTTGTGCCACGTCGTGTTGGCGTCGATCCCTCCGGCCAACCGAAGCTCGGTCGCCGAAGGCTCGCACGAGTAGGTGTTGATCACCTTCATGTGCAGGCTCGCACTGCGGATGAACTTGCCGATGAGCGGCTCGGTGTTCATCTGCAGGTACGACCGGGACCTCGCGTCGTACTTGGCCCCATTGCCCAGGGAGTTGGCGTTGAGGAAGCCGGCCTTCAGATCGCTCAGGTTGCCGGTGGTCGCATCGAAGTTCCGGTCGTCCGGCCACGCTTCCTGCACTACGACGTGGTGCACCTTGCCACAGTTGCCACAGCGGTACTCCGGGTCCAACACCACCGGGTAGGTCGTCGTCGGATCGTCGAGGAAACCCCGGTCCGGAACGATCGCCACGGCCTCGGGGGTGACCTCGACCTCCATCGTGGCCTGCCGGTCGCCGAGAACCGGCTCGCCCACGCGCTCACGCGGCCCGTCACCGGATGAGTCCCACATGTGCGAGGCGTCACCGACGAACACCGGCTCGCCCGCCGCGTCCTTGACCACCAAGTCGCCCGAACCAGGCGCTGGACCGTGCTCCACCCGCACGCCCTCGGCGTGGGTCGGGAACGTGACCGTGTCCAAAGCCGAATTCCGCGCCGCCTCCGGTGTCTTGATCACCAGCAGCTCGCTGAAACCCTCCAGGTTCGCCTCGACCCGCAGGTCCACGTCAGGCAACACGTTCGGGTAGGTCAACGTCGCCCCATCCACGACCGGCTCGGGCAACTCACCGTCCCACCGCAGACCGACCTCGTGACCACCCTGCACCACCTTCGCCAACGGATGAGCGTCCGCCGCCGTGCCGCCCGGCGAGAACGCCACCTCCACCGTGGACGCCTTCGGCGCGAACGAACCATCCGACTTGCGCTCCAATGACAGGTCAACCGGCACCCACCCGTCACCACGCCGCACCCGCACCGGCTGCACGTGCTGGGTGAACGTCATCGTGCCGTCCGGATTCGCCCGCACCTCGTCGGTCTCCGTGGTCGCCGACTCCACCACCACCGACTCACCACTCAGCGCCGCGTAACGGGCAGCCGTCGCCTCATCCGGCGCCGACCTCGGCACCTCGATCTGCGGTTGCGCCACCGCACCAGGCGGCACCGCCACCACACCGGCCACGACAGAGGCGACGAGCGCCACAACGAAAGCGCGCAGGGTCGAACCCCGCGCATGCACGCGCGAACCCATAGAAAAGATGCCCCCCGGCTCGCGCAGAACACGCGATTCGTGCTGAGTCCCCCGACCCGAGGAGGAATCATGACGGTTCAACCAACCCCGGCACAGCAGCCGAACGGCCCAACGACCGCCCACCGGGCACGTGATCAGCACCTCACTCGAATGGTGCCACCCACCAGCAACGATCGTCACCGCGCGTGCCGTTACCGTCCCCGCCCTATCCGAATCGGGGGATCATGCTCACGGTCGCCCTGCTGGCCGGGTGCTCGACCGCACCCGTCGCCACACCACCGTGGAGCACCACGATCACCTCCAGCACGCCGGCGGCATCGGACCACGCGCTCACCGAGGTACGACTCGAAGGTCCAACTCCTCGACGCGAGGGTGGTGCGACGTTCCTCGAGGCGGATCGGGTTTGGACGTGTGGAGAACCCGGACCGCGGCCGGATAGAGGCAGCTGTGCTTGCTCTGGCCCGGGACAGCGTGCTGGTCCTGTCAGCGGAACGGGACGACGCCTACATCCAGGTGTGGCAGCGCCCGGATGGCATCTTCAGCTCCGCTCGCAGGCCGAGGCGCTCCTCGCCTGCGACTTCTTCGAGACCACCACCCTGAACGACGCCCGCTTCTACATGCTCGCGGTGATCGAGCACGCCAGCCGCCGGATCCGCGTCCTCGGTGGCGCCACCCGCGCCGATCACCTGACCGCCGACGTCCCGCTCGCGGCGTGGAAGCGCCGCAGCTGCGGCCAGGGAGCCAAGGGGCCCGCCGTTCGACTGGGCGGTGGCCTCGTTGCCCATCTACGACGACACCACCCCCGGCGCGTGGCGGCGGTGGCTGTTGATCCGTCGTTCCCTGACGCCCAATCGTCGTGGCGAGCGCGAACTGGCCTACCACTTGTGTCGCGCACCAACGGGAACCGTCGATGACGACCTGATCCGGGTGGCCGGCATGACGTGGGCGGTCGACGACTGCTTTCAAACCGCCAAGACCGAGGTCGGCCTGGACCAGTACCAGGTCCGCCGCTACGACGCCTGGTACCGCCACATCACCCTCGCGATGCTCGCCCACACCTACCTCGCCGTCACCGCCGCCATCGCCCCAAAAGCCCTGGCGGCGGCCTCATCCCGGTCACCCTCGGCGAGGTCAGGCGTCTTGTGGCACACCTGATCACCACCATCCCGAACCGTGCTGTCACCTGGGCCTGGTCCCACTGGCGCAGACGCCACCAATACCGCGCCAAACAAGCCCACTACCAGCGAAGACACGCCATATACAACGAAGTGCGGCTGGAGTACTAGGCAATACCATTAGGGCTGGTGCGGTCGAGGTCGTCGAGTTGCCGCTGGACACGGTCGGCGTCGACCCTGCGACGGGACTTGACCCAAGGCGGGGTAGTTAAGGAGTTCCGCGCTCCTGCAAGGAAGTCGGTGACCATGTCGTGGCGGCGTAGGGGCCGGGGCCGATCTTGTGGATGAGTCCGCTGTCGGCCCATCTGGAAAGCTGTCTGTACATGGTGTCGAGGGTGATGTCGCCGAAGTGGAGCGCGATGTCGCGGGGTCGCCAGAGACGGGTGGAATCTTCCTGTAACAGGACCAGAATCCGATGCCTTCGACGCTCTGTTGGGGTGATGTTCCGGCCGTCCCGAGAGGCGGTGGGCAGCGCGGGCTGCGGCTCCGGGGGTTCCAGGACGCTGATGTCGAGGGCGGTGACGGTGCGGCTTCGGTCTGGTCTGCCGTCGTCGCGGCGTTCGTTGTAGCGGGAGGTCGGGGATCTCACCTTGCGGGTGCTCACCCGTGGGCGTCGGGGCGGAAGGAGTGCGGCCAGGATGCGACGCGCGATGACCCCGGATTCTTCATTGCTGTCGACGATGATTCCTGTCGCCTGGACGACCTGGTCGCGGGCGGCGTGCAGGGCGATGGTGAATCCGCAGCGGTCGGGATCGGTGCCGGGCCGGGACTCCGCGGCGTCGACCATGACGGTGCGCAGGAGTTGGTAGAGCGTGAGCAGGCACCACATCTCCTGCTCGAGTCCGGCCGGGTCGCCCGAGCGTAGGA
The DNA here is from genome assembly GCF_040656635.1 of Actinosynnema sp. NPDC049800. Classification (NCBI taxonomy): domain Bacteria; kingdom Bacillati; phylum Actinomycetota; class Actinomycetes; order Pseudonocardiales; family Pseudonocardiaceae; genus Actinosynnema; species Actinosynnema sp. NPDC049800. Next base: position 26,478 of record NZ_JBFAMT010000048.1, read on the forward strand.
CGCGTCCGCCGGTGATCGTGTGGCGCAGGGCGTAGTACGCCGATTCGTGTTCCCACCGCTGGTGGTAGAGGGCGATCAGGGCGGCGGCGGGGTGGCGGCGGGCGTCGATCAGGGTCGTGACCAGCCGGTAGATTCCGGTGAAGGTGGTCCCGCCCGCCAGGGTCACGGTGATCCGCGCGTCGACGACCCGCACCCGGAGGGTGCCGATCGTCGAGAGGTAGGAGCCGTCGACGAGACGGACCAGGACGGGGATGCGCCGGTTGTTGCGCAACCGGCCCAGGATCCGCGCGCCGGTGGCGTGCACCTCGGTGAGGAAGGCGTTGCTGTCGAAACCTTTGTCCCACAACACAAGCATGTCCGGCTTCAGAAGGTGCAGCAGCCGCCTGGCGTAGTCGGTCTCGCCCTCGAGGGTGGGGCCGAACACCGCGCCGATCAGGGCCCTCGTGCCGGTCTCGACCAGGGTCATCAGCTCCACCAGGGGATAGCCACCGTTGCCCGGGGAGTCGAGCCAGGCCCGGTTGCGGGCGGTGTCGGGAACCTTGATCGAGCTGCAGCCCTCGAACGAAACCATGCGATAGGGCCCGAACCGGACACCGGGCGTGCGGGGTTGGGCCACTGGCCCGGACAGCACCTCGAACAGTCGGCGCATCGGCGCGCCGAGTCTGCGACGCAGGTCGCGTAAGGCTTTCGCGGACGGCTCGGCCACCGCAAGACCGGCCAGTCCTCCGGTCGGTTTCTGCCAGACCAGTCGGTAGCCGACCTCGGGGAACAGGCACATCGCGAGCAGGAAGTAGACCCCGATCCGTGACGGGAGGTCACGCAGCCGCCGCTGGACCGTCCTGGTCTCCGCGAGGACCGCGTCCACGAGATCGAACGGCACGACGGCGGTCAGTTCCCCAGGTGCCCGGGAGCGAACCGGCCCGCGGCCACGGTGACCGTGCGGGTGATAGCCGTCAGCGCAGGCGGCAGGACACGATGAAAGGGCAACGGAGCTCCTTGGGACACGCTGTCTTGGTCGACTGCCTGTACCAACGAGCTCCGTTGTCCTGCGTCGTGACTCCTGCAGCTCGGTTGCGTGACCAGCGAAAACGCTAACTACCCGGCCTTGGGTGAAGCCCCACCTGCTACGGGCGCGTGCTGGACGAAAATCTCAGTGCGGGTGCCGCTCGACGATTGAGGTGACCCCCTCCTCGGCACGTGCCCTGTCGTGCGCCATCTGCTCACGGGTCCATGCGATCACCTGGCTCACGTCGGATGCGGCTCGCGGTGGCGCAGCGGCCGGGCGGGCACGGCGCGCCCGTTCCGGGTGGCGCCGTCGAGGCCGGGCCGGAACCGCCACGGCCCTCAGGCGGTGGCGGCGATGTCCGCGGCGGTGGGCGCGCCCGAGGTGACCGGCGCGCGGTCGGGCCGGTCGTCGCGGATCGCCGCGGCGACCCTGTCGAGGACGGGCGGCCCGTCCAGCACGACGACCAGGCGGGCGGTGGAGCCCGGCCGTCCCGGTCCGCTGTGCACGGTGAAGGTGCAGCGCAGTTCGGGGCGCAGCTGGCGGTGTTCGCGGTCGCTCTCGATCCGGGCGGCCTCGGCGGCGCTGTCGGCCGCGCCGCGCGGCCCGCGCGGACTTCAGGCCGACGCCCAACGCCGCGATCCCGGTCACCGTGCCCACGCACCCGGTGACCGCGCCGACGACCACCCACGCATCGACCACGACGTCCTCCTCGCCCGCGCCGCGCGTCCGTGCCCCAGTGTGCGGGCCGGGGCGCCCGGCGGTCGCACTCCCGCGCCGTCGACGGACACAGCTCCCGTCGGGCGTCGACCTGTCCGGTGTCGGCCATTCTCCTCAGCACCGTCACGTTGCCCGCCTTGGCCGACCGCCGCGGGATCCACTCCTTGGCCCAGGACTTGCCGCGTGCCAGATCGAGCGCCTCCTGCCGGCGACCTTCGTCGGCCAGCAGGTCTGCCACCGGCATCCGGTGCTCCACGTGCACGGGCCGCAGCCGGGGCTTGGTGGCGACGTCGTGGTGGAACCGGATAGCCCTGGCCTGCCTGTTTCTCGAGACCAACATGCGCACCATCGGTCGGACTGCGAAGGCCTGGCCGGCCAGTTCGATCGCCAACTCGACCTTGCCCCGGTCGAGCAGGACGCCGAGCAGGCGTTCGGTCGGTGTGTGTCCGGACGCCACCAGTGCCGCCACGACCGCCTCGGCGCGGTCGCTGGCGATGGTGTGAGCGGCGAGGTTGCAGACGGCTTCGGGCATCCCGCTCGCCGCGAGCTCGCGCAACTGCTCGATGTCGCCCACGTCCGCACACCGCTCCGCCAGCCAGCCGTCGACCCACTCGTCCGAGCGTCGCCTGCTGTCGCGAACGACCTCCAGCGCTTCGTCCCACCGCTCGGCTGCGCACAGCACCTCGGCCAAGCGTTGCCGGACTCGTCCCTCCTCGGGCATCCGGCGCAGCGTCTCGTCTACGATCGCTCCCTTCGTCTGCTTGGGGGTTTCTGTGAGGTTCGTGGTGTTCTGCGCTGCCGTCGTGATGCTGGTCGGTGGCTGTTCGGGTGGGGCGCAGACGCCTCCGCCCTCCAGTGCCGCGCCGGACCCGATGACGCTGGTGCGTCCGTTGGTGTTGCCGGAGGACGTCACCGCCGCCAAGGGTCTGGTGTCCGGCGGCGCGCCGGTGGAGGGTGTGACCGCGCTGGTCGAGTGCCCGGAGCTGGCCTCGGCCGGTCAGGCGCTCGCCGGGATCACCGCGACCTGGACCCGCTCCACGCCCACCCAGCAGGTCACGGTCACCCAGTACAGCGTTGTGTACCAGGGCATTTCCGGCAGGGACGTGATCAAGCAGGCCCGCGCCGTCTCCACGTGCCACCGCGACATCGAGGTCGCGTACCAGCCCGGACAGCAGGCGACCGACGAGTTCTTCCACAGCGGCCAGGACCTGGGGCCCACCAAGCCGTTCGTGGACGACCGCTACGGCTACTGCCTGATCCGCCCCGCGAGCGATCACCACGTGTGCACCGCGCTGCTGGCCGACGGCGACAAGGTCATCCGGCTCAGGCTCGACATGACCAGTCACAAGGGCACCCTCGACAACCTGGGGCTCAGCGACTTCTCCCAGGACCTCACCGACCGCCTGGTCGCCTGACCACCCGGGCCGCGGACGCGGGCGGGGATCCGGTCGGCGTGCCGTCGGCCGAGCTCGTGGTCGAGGTCGGTCCTCGCTGCGGACGGGACGTGTCGACGAACGGTGCGGTCGGACGGGGTAGGGCCAGCCAGTCTGGTCGAAGGGCGTCGGCGTCTTGCTGTTCACAAGAAGTCGATCGGAGATCCGCTGAACGCGGAGCAGCGGGACATCGAGCTGAACGCGGAGAGGCTCTGAACGCCAGGATCCGGGCGATCGCCTGGATCCTGGCCGGGTGCACGGTCAACGCCATCTGACCGACGCTTGCGGTGCCGTACACGGCGGAGACCACCATGCCGGAGGTACCGCCGCGCAACTGCACGTCCAGTCCGTCAGCTCGGGCTCGCGCCCAGGTCAGGTTGCCGGTCGCCAACGGCAGTTGCCGTGCCTGTCTCACGGATCGGCCGTGGCGATGTGCACACGGCAGCGGTCACCCGACTCGACATCCGCCGTCGGCAACGACTGGGCGGCATCCGCAACGAGCATTACCATGCTTCCTGACCTGCACGGATGACATTTCCAGCAAGCACAGGGCCGACGGTGTCGATGACCCGATGCGTCGCAGCGTGGAAGATGCCGAACAACGGTCCGAGTTGGCGCATGGTGAGGTTGATACGCAAGTAGATGACCACCAGCAGTACCCGCTCGGCCAGGTCCAGCCGCCACTGCCGTCCGGGACGGCCGTCGACAATGGCGTCGCCACCACGTTCGGCCACGCCCTTCACCAGCTTGCGGAACTGCCTTGGCTGCAGACCGGCGAAGGGCCCGATCCACTCGACCTGGACGCCGAGATCACCTGCATCCGCGCATCATCCCAGCCGACCAGTCACCTGGTTACGTGGCGACCTTTATTATCCGCAATTCGGCGGTCTCAGTGATGGGTCACGGCGGCACGGGTGTCAACGTTGAGCCGTAGACCTACTCCACGCCCTTCGCGAGTACGAGAAGTACTACAACACCCACCGACCCCACCAAGGCATCCACAACGCACGACCACTCCGCGCCCTGCCACCAGCCGTCACCGACCAAGCAACGATCACCAGACTCGACGTCCGCCGACAGCAACGACCGCGCCCCGGCGCGACACCGACACCTCCTGGCGACCGTTCCTACGGGCGCAGGCCGCGAGCATGTTGGCCTGCGATTTCTTTCACGTCGACTGCGCCGTCACCCTCAAGCGCGTGTACGTGTTCTTCGTGATGGAAGTCTCCACCCGCTACGTCCACATCCTCGGCGCCACCACCAACCCCGATGGTCCTTGGACTACCCAGCAGGCCCCGCAACCTGCTGATGGACCTGACTGATCGGGCCGACGACTTCCGGCTCCTCATCCGGGACCGGGCCGGCCAGTTCACCACCTCATTCGACGCCGTCCTCGCCAGCGCAGGCATCCAGGTCGTGAAGATCCCACCACGGTGCCCACGCGCCAACGCTCACGCCGAACGGTTCGTCGGCACCGTCAGACGCGAAGTCACCGATCGCCTGCTCATCACCAACGAACACCACCTGAGAACAGTGCTGCAGCACTACGCGGCCCACTACAACCACCGCCGATCACACCAAGCCCTACAACTCGCCCCACCACAACCAGACCACCCGCCCGCAAAGCCGGACCACACCTCGATACGCCGCCGACCAGTCCTCGGCGGCCTCATCAACGAGTACGAACCCACAGCCGCCTAACCGCAGGTCAGGCCATGTAGCTGACTTTTGGAACCCCACAGGTGTCGAGTGGGATTGCGGTTGTGAGGCGGGCACCGGTGGGGTGATCCGACGCGTGGAGTGTGCCGTGGTGGGTGGTGGCGATGCGGCGGGCGATGGGCAAGCCGAGTCCGGTGCCGCCGGTGTCGCGGGTGCGGGCGTGGTCGAGGCGGGTGAAGCGGTCGAAGATGCGTTCGTGATCGTCGGTTGGGATGCCAGGACCGTCGTCGGTCACTTCCAGCACTGCTTCGTCGTCGGTGGTGGTCAGGCGGACGGTGATGGTGCTGGTCGCGTGGCGTTCGGCGTTGTCGAGCAGGTTGCCCAGCAGTCGGTCGAGTAGCGGCAGGCTGCCGCGCACGAGTGCCGGGTGGCGGGGCAGGTCGGTGGTCAGAGTGTGCTGGCTGCGACGGCGGGAGGTGTGCTCGCTTACCAGGTTGGTGAGATCAACGGTGGTTTCGTAGCCCGTCGCGACGGGGGTGTGGTCAAGGCGCGCGAGGAGAAGCAGATCGGTGGCCAAGTGTTGCAGGCGTTCTGTGTCGGCCAGGGCGGCGTCGACGACTGCGGGCCAGTCGGCAAGGTCTGGGTGGGTGGTGGCGATCTCCAGTTCGGCGCGTAACGCGGCGATCGGGCTGCGGAGCTCGTGGGAAGCGTCGGCGACGAACCGTCGGTTGTCCTCCGCTGCGGCTTCCAGCCGGTCCAGGGTGGCGTTCACTGTGGCGGCGAGATCGGCAATCTCGTTGCGGGCAAGGGGAACGGGGACCCGTCGCGCCAGGTCATGCTCGGTGATATCGGCCATCTCGCGTCGGATCGCCTCCACGGGCCGTAGTACCCATCCCATCGCCAGCCACACGACACCGCCGAACAGGCTGATCAACGCTATCGCTCCGAGTGCCAAAAGTAGGATCTGCTTATTGAGCGTCCGTTGACTCTCCGACAGGCGGGCACGAAGCTCGGCCGGCACCCAGTCTTGGGAAAGACCGCCGAGCTCGGTCTGCCCCTTTGCGTCGATCCCTTTGAAGTCAATCTGCTGAGGATTGGTCAGAGGCCATGACGAAAATTCAGGGACAAATGTAATGGAATAATACTCCGCGACACAATTTATCCTTGTGTCGTGCCCCTCGACGCCTTCAGGTGGAATGTCGCCCAGGTCTATGGATTTGGACAGGACTCCGACTGTGGAGTAATCGGTATCCGGGAAGTCCGTACTGCCAAATATGCAGACTTGCGAAGGTGGTGAGACGACCCAGGGCATCATGTTGGGGCTACGTTTTTCAGGTGGTAACTCCCACCCTCCGGAGCTGCAAAGTGCGCGATCCCCTTCCGATGTGGCTTCGAGCCGGATCGCCTCGTCGCGCAGAGAGGTGGCCGCCAGTGCCACTATGGCAGCGATAGGTATGGAGAGCGCCGTTACCGCCGCTATCAGAACCGGCAGGCGCAACGAGCGTCGTGGTGGCCTGTGTCCGGTCATCCGACCTCCTCTTTGTCCTCGACGAGTCGGTAGCCGAACCCGCGGACGGTCGTTATAGTGCGCCGTTGAAACGGTATGTCGATCTTGCGTCGTAGGGTGCTGATGTAGACCTCGACCAGATTCGGGTCTGGCTCGCGTGCCTCGTCCCATACCCCGGCGATGATCTCGGTCTTGGACACCACCCGATCCCGGTGGCGCAGCAGGAACTCCAACACCACAAACTCCTTGGCGGTCAGCCTGATCGGCGTGCGACCGCGCCAGCACGTCCGCGCGGTCGGATCCAACTGCAGGTCCCCGGCTTGCAGTACTGCCGGTCGCGGCGTGGCCCCTCTGCGCGCCAGTGCCCGTAGACGGGCGACCAGTACCAGGTAGGAGAACGGCTTGGTCAAGTAGTCGTCGGCGCCGGTGTCCAGTCCTTCGGCCTCGTCCAGTTCACCGTCCTTCGCGGTCAGCATCAGTATGGGTGTCCACACCTGCGCTGCACGCAGCCGCGCGCAGACCTTGTAGCCGTTTAGCCCAGGCAGCATCACGTCCAGGACGATCACATCGTAGGTATGCTCACTCGCCCGCCATAGTCCGTCCAGACCGTCGTATTCCACATCGGCGACGAAACCCTCTGCTGCAAGTCCGCGGACGAGCAGTCCTGCCAGTCGACGATCATCCTCCACCACAAGCACTCGCATACCTTCATCATGCCGCACACAGGAATCGAAACCTGAAGAACACTTCAGCTGGGCACAGGAAGCGTCAAGGACGATGCGACACGTTGGCGCGCCCCGGCGTGCCAACGCCCGCAGGCGGGCGACCAGCACAAGGTAAGAGAACGGCTTGGTCAGGTAGTCGTCCGCTCCTGTGTCCAGCCCTTCAGTTTCGCCGAGTTCGCCGTCCTTGGCGGTGAGCATCAGGATTCGGTGTCCACACCTCCGCCGCCCGCAATCGCGTGCATACGCGGTAGCCGTTGAGGCCGGGCAGCATCACGTCCAGCACGATGGCGTCGTAGGCATGTTCAGTCGCACGCCACAGTCGTCTAGGCCGTCATATTCCACATCGGCAACGAAATTCTCCGCCGCGAGGCCGCGCACGAGCAGTCCGGCCAACCGACGGTCGTCCTCTGCCACCAATACCCGCATGCCGCCACTATGCCGCATCCCGGACCGGGAACCTGAAGAACACTTCAGCCTGGTTCAGGGAGCGCTAAGGGTGATGCTGCACAGTGGCAATCGTGAATCCACCCGGGTTCTTCCGAAAGGCTCGCGAGGAGGGTTCGGTCGGCCGATTGCCTACCGACCTCAGCCCCGGGCCGATTCAACGGACGGTTCGACAAAGAGGAGTGACATCGTGTCACGTTTGAAGAGTATTTTGGTCGCCGCGGGCATGGCGGTCGCGGCGCTGGGTGCGGTTGCGGGGACCGCGACGGCCGCCCCGGCCGCCCAGTCCGTCGTCGCGAACCAGCAAATCGCGGTCGACAACATCGCCGAGGCGGGGTGGGTCAACACCGGCGAGACGTTCAACCGACTGGCCCCATGCGACAGCCGGGGCTACTGGTACTACGCCAACTACGCCGACGTCTACGACTGGGACTGCCGGTGGAGCAGTTCCACCAAGACCTACCGCCTGTGGATCTACGTGATCTGATCCACCCGGCGCCAGAAGGCGGCTCAACCTGGAGGCCCTTGGATCCTGATGTGACCGGAACCGGGTCGGTCTGGTGGTGTGGTTTCGCCTTTGACCGCACCACCAGACCACTGATGGCGCTCTGCGGAAAAGGGTCCTGTCGCTGGTTGCGTGATCAACTTCGTTGGGTCCGTACGAGCGTCGGTTCGCGGTCTGTGATCATGATCCAGGTGTGATCATGGTGGGTTAGCAGGCCTGCTGCCGCACTTGGCCGGCGTGGTGGTCGAGAAGGTCGAGCAGGCTCCCGGCGGGGTGCGGATCTGGGGGTGTGCCGAGGCGGGTGTGCGTACCTGTTCATCGTGCGGGGTCGGGTCGCGCCGGGTTCACAGCCGCTACGACCGTCGGGTGGCCGACGTGCCGGTGGCGGGATCGCCGGTGGTGCTGTGGCTGCGGGTGTGCGTCGGTTCTTCTGTGACAACGGGACCTGTCCGGTCAGGACGTTTGCCGAGCAGGTGGACGGTGTGACCAGTGCGTACGCACGGCGGAGCCTGGGCTGCGGGGGATGTTGGAGTCGATCGGTCTGGCGGTGGCGGCTCGTGCCGGAGCCCGGTTGGCCGGTCGCCTCGGCCTGGTGACCGGGCGGGACACGTTGTTGCGCCTGGTCCGCGCCGTCCCCGGCCCTCCGACAGGGCCGGTCACGGTGCTGGGTGTCGACGACTTCGCGTTCAAGCGCCGCCGCAGCTACGGGACCATCCTGCTGGACATGGCCACCCACCGGCCGATCGACCTGCTCGCGGACCGTTCCGCGGGCAGCCTCGCCGAGTGGCTCCGCGTGCACCCCGGCGTGGCCGTCGTGTGTCGTGATCGTGCCGGCGCGTACGCCCAAGGTGCACGCCTGGGCGCACCCGACGCCCGGCAAGTGGCCGACCGCTGGCATCTCTGGCACGGCCTGGCCGACTATGTCGAGAAAACGATCAGGCAGCACCGCCATGACCTGCGCGACCCCGATCACGACATCCCCGAGCCCGACTCGGATCCCGTTGCCCCACAGGCCGCGGAACAGATCGCGATCGCCGCGGACCTCGGCCGCCTCGAGGCGCGCGCCGTGGTTGTCCGGATCCGTGAGCATCACCGGGCAGTGCAGCAGCAGTTGGCCCGAGGAGAATCGATCAGCGGGATCTCCCGGTCGCTGCGGCTGGATCGCAAGACCGTACGGCGGTTCGCCCAGACCGTGAACGTCGAAGACTTGCTGATCAAGCAGCGGGACGGTCGCCCCGGACCGCTGGAGCGGTTCAAGCCCTACCTACACGAGCGATGGAACCAGGGGTGCACGACAGCGACGGTCCTACTGGCCGAGATCCGTGAACAGGGCTACACCGGCAGCTATCCGGCCCTGACCCGCTATGTCCGTCTCTTTAGGACAGTACGTGCCGCTCCACCCGCCACCCCGGCCCCGCCGAAGGTCCGAGACGTGACCCGGTGGATGCTGCAACACCCGGACGACCTCGACGACCGGGAGCGCGGTCGACTGAACGAGATACTGGCCCGCAGCTCGGCACTGGAGAGGCTCTCCTACCACGTCGGGTCCTTCGCGGAGATGATGACGGGCCTGCACGGCGAACGCCTCGATGCATGGATCGCCTCGGTCGAAGCGGACGACCTTCCGCAGTTGCACTCGTTCACCGCCGGGCTCACACGCGACTACGCCGCGGTTGTCAACGGGCTCACGATGGAGCACAACTCCGGCGCGGTCGAAGGCGCCGTGTCACGGTTGAAATCGATCAAGAGAAGCATGTACGGGCGAGTGAAGTTCGACCTACTCCGCAAGAAGGTCCTCTGCCGGGTCTGACCCCACCCACATGTTGATCACGCAATCAGCGACAGGACCCCCGATGGTCTGGATGGTTGGTCGCGCGATGGCGTGACTCTGGTGTCACGGGTTCTTGGGGCGCACCACCAGGTCCAGTCCACGGAGGAGGGCGTCGAGCGCATCCGGCATGGTGCCGAGCGCGGAGAGGTCGAACGACGGGTACTTGCGCACCACTTCGTCGTCGTCAGGCGGGATGAGCGCGGCCAGTCCCGGGTGGCTGCGGAGCTCGGCGAGGACGTCAAGGGCCAGTGCCTGGTCCGTGTCCCAGATGGACCTCAGGTTGACGCTCAGCTCTGGGCGTTCGGGCGAGATGTACAACGACACCAACGAGCGTCGTTTGCCTCCGAACGAGTAGTAGACGCCGGAGGAGGGGTAGCCGCCGCTACCGCCCTTGAGCTGTGCACCGCACTCATCGGCGTGGGCGAGCAGGCGGCGGGCCGCGGCGCGGGTGTCGGGATCGGCGATCGCGTCGACGGCGCCAGCGATCTCCTGCCTGGTCCACGTGTGCTTCACCTGCGCCGGTCGGACGGGCGCCGGACCGACGACGCGCGAGATTGCGACCGCCACCCGCTCCAGCCAGTCGATGGCCTCGGTGGCCTCGTGGTGTTGGATCGGTGTGCGCTTCCCGGTCTCGGGGTCGCGGTCGGCGGCGTGTGCGATGAGGTTGCGCCGATTCATGATCTGGCTGATCCGCTCGCGCACCGACTGGTGCGTCCACGCCGTGCCGTCCTGGCTGAGGTGCTTAGCGACGTTGTCCCACAGCTGGACGTCGCTGACGTACCCGAACGCCTCTTTGATCTTCTCCGGGTTCTGGTACGAGGTGTAACCGAAGCGGGACTTCAGGTGGTCCCGGAACTTCTCCTCCAGCGAGCCGGAGTGGTGCAGCACGTCCTCCAGCAGGCTCATCGGCACCTCGATGCGCAGAAACCGCGCGGGCCTCTGCTCGGACACCTGCAGCGCAAGCCCCAGCGCCCGGTCGTACAACTCGCTGTGTACCCAGTGGTCCAGCGCCGATACCGCCTGCACCCAGGCCGACCGGTACAGGTCCGCGACGTCGAACGCCCCGACCCTCAACCGTTCCAAGTGCTGTCCACCCCGGACCAGTCCCCGCGCGTAATCCATGTTGGCGCGCAACTCGCGCAGGGCCTCGGTCTCCACCGCATTCTCAGGCACGGGCGTCGAGTATGCCGTGCCGCGCACGTCCCGCGGGCCCGATCGCACGCGGCCGATCGGGTGATGGACCACGCCGGTGCCAGCGTGGCAGTCGAGCCTCGTGGTCGCCTCCACGTCAGCTGAGCGGCAGGCCGCCTCACGACGCGACGAAACCTGTGGGGTGAACTCTTCACTGGCATGCTGGCTGCGACGATCACGCACGCCGGACCGCCAGGGCATGATCGTGAGGTGTGGCGTTACGACTGCTACACCTGATCTTCGTCCAAGTCGGTAATTGGCTGGTTCTACACTCAGCCGGTCCTCAGCGGCCAAGGACGTGGAGCTGCTGGTGCTGCGGCACGAGGTCGCCGTGCTGCGCCGGACCGACCCTCGCCCGCGCCTGGAGTGGGCTGACCGTGCTGTACTCGCCGAATTGGTGCACCGACTCCCCCGACGGCTGCGCGAGCACAGGTTGGTGACACCGGGAACCATCCTGCGATGGCATCGACGCCTGGTCGCGAGGAAGTGGACCTACCCGAACCGCACCGGCCGACCGCCGGTCGACGACACCGTCGTGGCGTTGATCGAACGCATGGAGCGGGAGAATACCGGCTGGGGCTACCGCAGGATCCAGGGCGAACTGCTCAAGTCCGGCCACCGGACAGCCGCCTCAACGGTTCGCCGCGTGCTCAAACGCCTGCTTATCCCGCCCGCACCCCGGCGCGACACCGACACCTCCTGGCCGCGATTCCTTCGCGCCCAGGCCGCGAGCATGTTGACCTGCGACCACTTCGACGTCGGCTGCGCCGTCCCCTCAAACGCGTGTACGTGTTCTTCGTGGTGCAGGTCGCCACCCGCTACGTCCACATTCTCGGCACCGTCAGACGCGAAGCTACCAACCGACTGCTCATCCTCAACGAACACCACCTCGGGTCGTGCTGGACCGCTACACGACCCACTACGACCACCGCCGACCACACCAAGCCCTCCAGCTCGCACCACCACGACCGGACAAGCCAGCAGTGGAGCCGAGCTGCACGTCGATACGTCGCCGACCAGTCCTCGGCGGCCTGATCAACGAGTACGAACCCACAGCAGCCTAACCACCGGTCAGAGCACCTGGCCGACTTTTGGCACCCCACAGGGCCTGCCGACAGGCTCACCCATGCAGGTTGAACCCGTGTGTTGCGTGAGGGGGCGAGGTGCTTGTGGTGCGGCCGCCGGTCCGCAGCGCCGTCGGCTGACGCGGCATGATGATCAGCTGTGCTGCTTCGACTGGCCGACCTGGGCGTGAGCAACGCGTTCGCGTTGCTGTATCTACTTTTCATGAGCGACGGGGTCAAGGACGTAGAGAATCTGGCGCGGACCGATCACACAGCGATCGGCATCAATCCCGGCTGCTGTTCGATCACCGGGCACCCTCCCGCGACGGCACCAGCCCAGGTCATCCGGAAGCGGATCAGTACGCAGTGACAGCCGATCCGACCCGGCAAGACGTCGCACAAGTTGCCCAACCGACTCGAACGGCAATCAACCGCACCCTGCGATCTCTTCGGTGCGCACGAAGTGGTCACCACGACACTCCGGATGTCGATCAAGGCCGTGGATGCGCGACCAGCAGTTTTATCACCGGAGACAGACGAATCCGACCACAAATGCGATGCCCCAGAAAGGGGGTCTGCTCCCAAACTGCTCCCCGGAACGATCACTGGCCCGCAGACGATGATCCGTCTGCGGGCCAGTGACCTGCACAAACACGCTGTGGGCGATACTGGGATCGAACCAGTGACCTCTTCGGTGTGAATGAAGCTAGAACAATGTCTCTACCAGCAGGAATGTCGTTACCGCAGGAAAAATGCAGCTATTGGGTGCCGTCGGATGCGGTTCAATGCCGTTGAACGTGTCCGGCGGCTCCCATTCTGCTCCCAGTATCCGCTCCCACGCCCTCCTCCGCTCGCCGACGATCCACGGACCACTCAACCGATCGAAACTCGACACCAGTCCAGCCACCGATTTCCAGTGCCGTCATACGGTCGGAGCCATAGCGCCCCCTCGCTATCTACGATCAGACAGCGCAGACTGTTCGGGCTTGTGGTACTTCCTGCGACGTCGATCACGCCAGCTGGGGTATCCATCACCAGCCAGTCGGACCACGCGTGTCCGCGCTGGTGGTGACGATGACCGAGGTCACCCGCATCACCGACTACAAATAGCTCCTGGTATTCGGTGAGCTTGCGGAACGCCGAGACGGCGCGGGCCGGAGAACCCGGCCTACCCCACCGTTCCCACTCAGTCCACCGCTCCCAAAACCAACGGTGCCAGACTTCCCCATCGGCATCGACAGCGAAGTTCTCGAACAATCCGTCGTGCGGTGCGCACACCGTGACGTCGCGGGCTCCTGCGAGTCCCGAATCATGCCACTGTGACCAACCTTGTCCGTCCGTTCGCCATGCGTGCAGCAGCCGACCAGAATCGGTGATTACCATCAGCTCGCGATGCCCCGGAGCGAGACTGCTTGATGCAACGCACATAGCTCGCCCGTGTGTATCACCGAGGATTCTCACGACCTGCCACGTCGACAAGTGGCCGCGATCGCGGGTGCGCATGCGGATAGTGCCGTCGCGATCAAGCGCGTAGTACTCGACGATCCCCTGTCGAGGAACGACGGCGGCTACGTCCCACGCGAACCCTGTCTCCAGGATCACACGCCAAGGCGACCATAAGCTCTTACCCGTACACGTAGCAGTGATCACCTTGCCATTTTTCGTAACCGCCAGAACGTCCATCCCGCCTTCGCCATTGTCGACGGCGGCCACACGGCACAGCTTCCTGACGGGCGCGTTTGCACTCCCTAAACGGTGCTTCCAAAAAACCGGCAGGACGAACGCTAGCAAGACGACCGCAGTGAGCGGCCACCGCCAACGATGCACGGCCTCCTTGTCGGCAAGCGAAGTCAACAGGTTGACACCCGCAGCGCCTACGATGCCGAGCAGCACGAGCAGGACGTCACGCACCGCCCCTTGGGCACGCTTCGTCGCCGACTCAATCCACATGCACATGCTTCGCGCCAGCTGGTAGAGCCGTTACGAAGCGGCCGACGGACGCGAATGTGCTCAGGCGTCTACGAACCAAGCCAGCCGGGCGCCACCAGTCCCAGCACGACGGCCATGCGCAACCGGAGCCGATCAGTGTAGAGCTCGTTCTCCTCACTCGGCCGCGCGCACCGACGGCGAGTCCACGATCGCCGCCGACGGTGCCGCCTCCCGTGTGGGGTTCCAGAACTCTGCATCTGAGCGCTGAGCTGCGGCGATCGCGCACCATGAGCCGTAGAGGCATGATCACGAGGCATAGCGCTACGACTGCTGTACCTGCTCTTCGTCCGTGTCGTCGACTGGCTGGCCCTGCTCGGCCGGTCATCGACGGCCAAGGACGTGGAGCTGCTGGTGCTGCGGCACCAAATCGCCGTACTACGCCGCGCCAACCCCCGCCCACGGCTGGAGTGGGCCGATCGCGCTGTACTCGCCGCGCTGGTACGCCGACTACCGCAGATACTGCGCGAGCACCGAGTGGTGACACCGGGCACCACCCTGCGATGGCACCGGCGCCTGGTCACGAAGAAGCGGACCTCTCCCCACCACACCGGCCGCCCACAGGTCGACGACACCATCACGGTGTTGATCGAGCGGATGGCCCAGGAGAACGCCGGCTGGGGCTACCGCAGGATCCAAGGCGAGCTGCTCAAGCTCGGCCACCGGGTAGCCGCCTCAACGGTTCGCCGCGTGCTCAAGCGCCTGCAAATACCGCCCGCACCCCGGCGCGACACCGACATGTCATGGCGACGGTTCCTACGCGCGCAGGCCACGAGCCTGCTGGCCTGCGACTTCTTCCACGTCGACTGCGCGTTCCCCCTCAAGCGGGTTTACGTGTTCTTCGTGATCGAGGTCGCCACCCGCTACGTCCACATCCTCGGCGCCACCACCATCCCGATGGCCCCTGGACGACCCAACAGGCCCGCAACCTGCTCATGGATCTGGGTGACCGGGCAGACGACTTCCGGTTCCTCATCTGCGACCGGGCCGGCCAGTTCACCACTTCGTTCGACGCGGTCCTCTCCGGCGAAGGCATCAAGGTCGTGAAGATCCCGCCACGGTGTCCACGAGCCAACTGCTACGCCGAGAGGTTCATCGGAACCGTCAGGCGAGAAGTCACCGAACGCCTGCTCATCATCAACGAACACCACCTCCGGACCGTGCTGAACCGCTACGCGGCCCACTACAACCACCGCAGACCACACAGAGCACTGCAACTCTTGCCACCACGACCGAACCAGCCGATCCCAGAACCGGGCCACACCTCGATACGCCGCCGACCAGTCCTCGGCGGCCTGATCAACGAGTACGAACACGCAGCCGCCTAACCACAGGTCAGACCGTGTGGCCGACTATTGGCACCCCACAGGTACGGCCAGGAAGCGACGTGCCCGCCGAGCGGCTTCAGCGGTGACCGCGGAAATCTCCACCGCCTCGGCGAGCCGTCGGGCGAGCGCCGCGTGCTGCCTCCGCTGCTCGTAGAATGAGCCGTGCCCCGCCGCCTGCCTGTTCGCATGCGCGATCCACGCAACTCCGCATGCCATTCTCTGGTGGCAACTAGACCCCCTCGGCGCAGCACTGTGACGTGATGGGTTGAAGTCAACTCAGATGCTGAGCTATCTCCTCCGCCACTGGGCGCCAGACATCCCATACATCGTCGATTGTTCTCTGTCCCGGAGTGAATTTTCCACTGAAGCGGTAGCGTTCATACTCCTCGCGGACGTAAATCATGTCACTCGCAACGCGTACGACACCTCGGCGAACCAGTACTTTCAAGGCGGCTTGGAACTCGGTTCCTTTCACCGATTGGCGTCCTTGCAGCTTCATAGTGAATGTGGCACGTTCGCCGGTGTGTCCGTGATTTCGAGTCAAGTTCATGAGCATTCTAAGTAGGCGAACCGCCCGGTCATTCGGATCTGCTTTCTCTGTGAGGATCAGCGTCTGGCGATAGTTGACCCAGGGGTAAGGTAGTGTTGTGCTATCCGGAACATGAAGTTCGAAGTCTCCGGGCCACGGATCCCGGGCAATTGCTCCTGGAAGTTCAACACGGGAATCAACCTCAAATATGACGACACCATTAGGCGCATCGTGACTCGTTGCAGGTGCGGCACGGTGCGCGAATTCGACAGAGTAACCTTCGATTGCCAATGACCCGCAGCGCAGAAAAAGGTCTGGCCCCAAGACCGTCGGAGTATCCCTCGCGGGGATCCTGACCTCGCAGGAAGTCGAGAAGGTAAGTCCTTCGAGTGGCCCGAAAAGTCGAACCACTTGTGGCGATTCCGAAATCAGCGTAAGGGCGGTTTGGGAGGGGATGCCCGCGCGGAGTACGCTCATCGCTCCTGTGAATTCTCCTCCGTCGACCTCTGAAGCAGTGACGGTGGCCAGAGCTCCGCTAAACTCACCTGCCGTAATTGAGGCATGCAGGGCGGCAAATTGCCATTCGTCGATCAACAATTCTTCGGATTGGAGTGCGAGAAGGTCGAACAGCAAGCTCGAATCGTTGCCTATATCGATCAACCGTTGGCCATCGATTGTAGTGCCGAAGCGTTGCGATGCTGTATAAGCCGTGAAGACCGTGCTGGCCCACTTTGCGTCATTGCGAAACGGATGGTCATTTAGAAATGGGCGGACATTGTCAATATAGTCTGCCCGTACTCTGGGATCGGCAATGTGACGCAACTCTGGTTCCGGTCCGCCTTCAAGATCATGGCACAGCCAATCAATCTGTTCCTCTGGTGTGTACACCGATGACGGTGCGAGGCCAAGTTGAGTTGCGACAGGCGCCATCTTGAGTTGATCGCGGATAAGCAGGTCATCGAGAACATGTTTAAGTTCTCCTAGATGCCGTGCTAGTCCATTTGATTCGCCGAAGCTTCTAGAAACAGCGAAGTGGTTCTCCTCTCGCAGCAATACTGCTGCGACAGCGTCAAGTACAGGCGCATAGCCAGCGAAGGTATCGGCTGCTCCACCGGGAACGGAACTTACGATAGATGTGAGTACTGCATCGCGGGCGGCCTGATAGTAGGGACCGTTGAGAGGGGTCCCGCTCCTACTCCGGAGACTGACCATGCCGTCGACATATTCAAGTCGCTCATTCGGGCCGAAATGTGAAATTTCGAGCCATGCTGTAGACACACTTGCATCGTCGAGGCCTACCCATACCTCTTCCAGGGTCCTCTCGCGTCCAAACAAAATAAATCGACAGCCGAAGTGAATAGCTTCAACGAGTGACTGGAGAAACTCGGACCAAGACGTTCCCGAGACTCGAGCACGTGCCTCATCGAGCGAGTCAATAAGTATTGTGGGCGAATTAAAACTGGCGAGGGCGGACTCTATACTGGTTGAATCGAGATACTTTCCCAGAACGAATGACAGTGATGTCCCGCCAACAGCTTTGTCTTGCTCCAGTTTCCAGAGCGGTGCGCCGAGTTGTCGTGACAGTTCCTCTGCTGCTCGACTTTTGCCTGCAGCTCCTCGCGCTGAAATTAGGACGACCGACGACTCCAGATCGCCCAAGGCTTCCTCGACGAGCAATTGTGGGTTCACGAAGAACCGCTTATTGTTTTCGACTTTGAAGCTGCCCAGCGGCGTGCCCGCGAAGTCGCTTCCGCTAAGTGCTGAGACTAACTGCGGAAAATCGATGTGGGGGTTCATCTGTTGATTGAACCGCAGCAGGGCTTTCAAAGCAAGCGGTCGCACGGAATTTGATGAAAGTCGCCAGACCACGTGGCCGACTATTGACACCCCACACCCACCATGCCGAGGCCCTTGACCACGCGGAGGTGACCAAGGCGGCCGAACTGCTCGTGTTGTGACGCGAGAACGGACAAATACGGATCCACAGCCCAATCGCAGGTCGGACTATGTGGCCGACTTCCGGTACGACAAACGTTGCTGTCCCGCGCGGGCGAACTTATGACGAATACAGGGCACGCCGCTCGACCGGCAGTGATGATCCTTCGAGCGGCACAGTACCAAGACCGACCCGCCCGCATCACCGGGGCGACGGATTCCGCCCGTCGCCCATGGTCGTCGACGGGGCCCACCACCGGCGGACCGCCTCGGTCGCCGCGAGGATCTGCTCGACAGCTTCGGTCCCGCCGACCCGGTGCACGAGGGGAATCGCCTCGGCCAACGCGGCTTGGCAGGCGCGCAGGTCTCCGTCGAGCATGCGGCGGACTATCGCCCAATCCTCGCCCCGGACACCGCCGGTCCACAACTCCTTGGCCTGCCTCAGCACGGCGCGCTTCGCGTCACCGGTCCACCGGGCGGTATTGACGACCTCGGCCAGTACCTCGTCCCAAACGGGCTGCGGTAGGTGGAGTGCCACGTGCCCCCACATCCTCGTCATGTCGTGGCGAGCCGGCAACGCCCTGGTCGCGGCCAGCGCGTGCCGTACGAGGGCCTGCGGCACGCGTCCCACGTGACCGGTCAGGGCGGCCACGTCGTGGTCGGATGTTCCCCACACGTCATCGGCTGCGAGCACCGCTCGCACTGTGGTGAGGAAACCGGCCAGCACCCGCTGCGGCGCGTATCTGGCCAGCACACCCAGCGATCGGGCCAGCGGTGTGCCACCACTGTCGAGGTCACGGGCAGTAGACAGCGCCTCCTTCAGCACATCGAGTCCCTCACGCGAGGACATCTCGGCCGCGATCACCACCATCAGCGCGACTCGGTATGAGGGCGTCTCCAGGCTGTGCGCGCCCTGTAGTGCCAACGCCAGCACCTCGGAGCGCAGCGGGTCGGGCAGTCGGGCAGCGATCCTGGACAGCAGCCACGGGCGGACTTCGTCGTCGTCGACGTCCGCCGCCGCCCTCACCGCTTCACGCATGACCTCGTGGTGCTGCGGAGCAGGCAGCGCGGCGGCGACCGCAGCCAACGCCCATACTCGGTTGGTCGGTTCTCGAGTGGCACGGGCGGCTCCCAATGCCTCCTCCAGCAGGACCGACCGCCATCCCACATCCACGCATACGGCCAGGTTCTTCAGGGCGAACGCTCGCGATCGTTCGACGAGCACCGCCCGGGCTGCGGCCGACGCCCGTTCGAGCAGCGGTTCACGGACCCGAAGCGGGAGGTGGCGCGCGATCTCGCCGATCAACCAGGCATAGCTGTCATCGGCCCAGATGCTCCGGGTCATGTTCAGCGCCTCTGCCAACAACGCCTGCGGCAGCATCGGCGCGAGGGCTCCGATGATGCCCATCCGCAGGTCGTCCCGCTCGATGACGGACGCGACTGCGACTGCCTTCTCCAGATCCTCCTCGGCGAGGTGCGGCACCAGGATGAGGAGGGCATCGGCGCGGAGATAGTCCTCCGACATCGCGATGACGTCGTCGATGGATCGTCGTACCGCTTCCCGCTGCTGCGCAGAAGGCCAGCGCGGAGCGAGTGCGGCAGTGAGCCGAACGCGCTCGAAAGGACTGCCGAACTCGTGGACACGGTCAGCCAACCGTCTCGTCTGTTCCGCCGTCAGCCAGTGCCGCATCGAGCACAGCAACGCACACCGTTCCGTCTCGTCCTCGACCTCCAGGACAGCGGCCAGTGTCTCGTCCAACAAGTGCGACCGATCCCCTTCGGACAGGTAGTGCATGATCAGGTGCAGGAGCTTCGGCCGGTCGTCCGCATCCTGTTCCCGTGCGGTGCCCAATGCCTCCGAGATGGCGACGTGCCGGTTGGCCCCAGTGAGCTGCTCGCTCGCCGCAATCAGTCCCCATACCCGGTTGAGAGGTGCCGAAGCCGATCGCGCCGTGTCGAGAACCTCGTCCTCGAGCACGTAGCGCTCCGCCGCAGGAAGTCGGGTGGCCAGCTTTGACAACAACCACGCCCGATCGTCCGGTGCCGCGATCCCGCGCACGATGGCGGGCAACTCGCCGTCCAGACTGGCCGGAACGCGCTGGACCAGCGCGTCGAGGAGCAAGGTCCGCGCGAACGTGTCAGCCATCGAGGTAGTCGCGTCCAGCACTTCGGCCAAGTCGTCAGCAGATAGTCGTGGAACGAGACACGTCAGCGCCTCTTGCCTGTGCTCCTCGTGCTCGATCTCCATCGCGATGGCGGCTGCCTGTGCCACCAGGTGGTCTGGCAGCTCAGGGGGGAACGCGCCGAGCACCTGCGCGCGGTCCTCCTCGTCGACGATGGCGGCCGTGGTATCCAGCGCCTCCACCAGCGCGCGCACCCGTTCGTGTTCCGGAAGGTGATCGGCCAGGCGTAGCAGAGCCTTCGCCTAGGAGCTGTGATCGGGAATCCGGCGAGCCGCGGTGAGGGCTTGCGCGAGTACGTCCGCAGCGGAGGAACCGGACAAATGCGGCAGCAGCGCGGCGAGAGCGAACACCTTCTCACCCGGTGTTTGCAGCTGTCGCACGCAGGCCAGCGCACGCGCGGTCGTCCAACTCCCTGCCTTCACCAATGCGACCAGCAAGGGGATCGGGATGTTCGCGACGAACGAGGTGACACCCGCGGTGATCAACGCGTAACGGAGCTCCAGTCCGATGGACGGGACCACGCGCCCGGCCGCCAGTCCGCGGTCGGTCTCGGCTTCTGCGTGCCTACGGGCGCGGCTCACGTCGGCGAGGTAGCGGTCGACCGTCCCCATGTGATCGTGGGCGTCGAACCACACATTGCGGACACCCCGCTCACTAGTTCGTTCGCAGCTCACGAGGTCGTGCAGCTCCGCGACCCGTCCGGCGGACGCAAGGTGGTAGGCGAGGTTCCGCAACGCGTACCCGCCGTCCCGGGTGGCGAGGTCCGGTCGTGTGACCAAGCGGTCAAACCCGGTGTCGAGGCCGCCGAACTCCACCAGGTAGTGGTCCGTGATGCGATGGTGGGCCTCGGCCGTGGCGGCGGCCAGCTCCTCCGCGTGCGCGGTGACGCCATGGGCACCATCGAGCGCGGTGTCAGTGAGGAACTCCCGCAAACTGGCGTGGTAGATGCCGTAGCGCCGATTGCGGTTATCGCCCTCGTGGTCGGCAAGGAAAGGACGCAGTCGACCGGAACACAGCCGGCGCACCTCACCGTCAGCGATCCCGGCCAACCTGCTCAGGCTGTCGACAGTAAGGGGCTCGACCGCCGCGGCCAGCACTCCGAGCAGAGGCAGGCAGACCTCGCCCCACCGCCAATCTTGCCGCAGCACCCCCAAGCTCTCGGCGTAGTAGTGCGCCAAGTCGCCGGGCAGCCGGTCCAGATCCGAGGGAGCGCGTAGCCCATAGCGCACCTCGTCGAGCACATAGCGGGCGTACACCCACACACCCCGACAGCGATCGACAAGCTGGCGCACCAACATCTCGGTCGACACCTGGGCGTGGGCCAGCGACGACGCGAGCGGCTCCGCAGCGGTCACCGCGGTCAGGAACTGTCGCAGGTCTGCGGTGTTGCGTTCATCCCCGGCCGCGATGGCCAGCACCTCCCACGGCCGGCGCAACGCGGCCAGGTCGGTCCCGGTACGACAGGTGGCCACAATGAACACCCCCTGTGGCAACGCGACTGGCAGCCCCAGCGGCAGATCACCGTCCACGTGCTCGGCTTCGTCCAATCCGTCCACCACAAGCACCAACCGCCGACCCTCCTCCCTCGCGACAGCCGCGGCGGCCCGGAGCACCTGCTCGAACCAGCCGCGCTCGCCGGCCGTCTCCGGGACCACTCCCCGTGGGGCGAACTGCTCCACCAGGCCGTACTGGCTGATGAGCTGGGCCGCGAGGTTCCGCAGGGCGACCACGGTCGCCCTGCCGTTACGGCGGCGGGTGAAGTGGCACGGCCAGCCGCGATCCCGGGCCAGCCACGCGGCGAAAGTCGATTTGCCCAGGCCTGCCGCCGCCTGCACCACCACGTACCCGCGGTCGTGGAAGCGCAAGAAGCGGTCCACCTTCGCAACCAACCACTCCCTGCCCACGAACCCGTCCACACCGACCTCGTCGAACACCGGTGCGGGATCAAGCCACACATCCCGCAACCGGGCCGTTCCACCGACGAACACCTCACCGGTGATGACGTCACGGCCCGCCTGCACCACCATCGCCCCGACTCCGGCGGCGGCGACCTGATGCAGCACCCGATCGGCATCCGCCACGCGTCCACCACCTCCGACCGTTCCCTCGTCCACCCATCACCAGAATGGCCGAGCGAGGCGACCGCGCCAACCACGACATGAGCCCGACGACGCAACCTATGGGTGTCAGAACTCTGCACTGGGTTGTTGATCTGCGGTGATCGTGCATCATCGGCTGTGGGGCACGCTCTGAAGGTGGGCGCTACGACCGCTGTACCTGATCTTCGCCCGGCTCGGCGGCTGGTCGGTCCTACTCGGCCAACCATCGACAGCGAAGGACATCGAGCTGCTGGTGTTGCGACACGAAGTCGCCGTGCTGCGCCGGGCCAATTCGTGCCCTCGCCTGGATTGGGCAGACCGCGCGCTGCTCGCCGTACTGGAACGCCGACTCCCCGACTGCAACGCGTTGTTCCTGCCGCGCTGGAGGCTCGGCGGCGGCGGGCTCGCGATCGCGGTCATCGCCGCTACGGGCGTGGTCCTCGCCGTCCTCACCTTTGGTGGGGTGCGAGGGTCGCACGATGGTCGTGTGGAATGTGGATCAGCCTGCGCACTCGGACATCGATGAGGTGGTGAGCGTGGACGTGAGCAGCACGCTGTTCGTGATTCCGTGCGGAGCGGCGAAGCTTGCCCGGCCGAGCCTCGCGGAGCCTCTACACCGGGGCGATGTTCCGATACAGCCTCGCCGTGGTGAAGGAGGAAGCCGAGCTGGCAGGCGCCGCAGGCCGCAGGGTGGCGGTGCGAATCCTGTCGGCGCGGCATGGCCCGCTCGACCCGGACACGCTCATTGACGCTTACGACCAGAGGATGACCAACCGGGACGCGATCCCGACGACGGCCTCGGCCGATCAGCTCACGAGTCCAGTCCGCTACGAGCCCGCGGACCGGCTCTGGTTCGCCGCCCTATCCGACTTGGCGGATCGTCGACGACGGCTGCTCACATCTCTCGCATCCACGCCGAATCCCTGGGCTGCGCCACCCTCACCCCACCAGCCGTGGAGCCGACGGCCGCCATGGTTCTCCGACCGACAGGCCCACCGCCACGACGAGCCGCTCAGCTGTCGACCAGCTGTCAGCCAGGCCGTTCAAGGCTGTCTCAAGCTCGGCGTCCTCGGCGTTCTCCACGCCGCACATCGTCTCAGCCCTCAGGTGCGCGTCCTTGATCAGGAGATACACCGCTCGTTTCTGCAGTCCCGCGTGACGCAGCGCTAGCGGGCGCCACGGGCATGATCAGATGGAGGAATTCTTCGAAGTTTCGGCCACTGTCGCCCCTGCTCGGGCTGCCGGCAAAGGTAACGCCAGCAGCCCGACTGCGATAGGTGGATGAAGGGCGATCGACGGTCACCTATGGAGTGCAACGGTATGACGGCAACTGTGGAGCAGCCTGAGGATGGCCGGTCCGAACCTCGCGAACCTGCCGGTGGATCGGGACAGATCCTCGCAGATCTGAATACAGCCACCATTGCGACGATTCCGACGCTTGTTCTGATGGTCCTACTGGTGGCAGCCAACGACCGGGTCCTACTTCGCGTGGTCGCGGCGCGCGGTGACCTCATCGGCTTACTCATGGTGCTCATTAGCCCATTACTGCCGCTTATCGTTGCCGGGTTTATCTTTCTTCTCCTGCTGCGATGGATCGGCGGATACCGTCCGCGCGCCCTTCTAGGGGCCGGCGCCATCGGCGGGTTGTTGTTGTTCGTAGCCGCGCCGGTATCGATTGTTCTCGGGCTCGCCGTACTGGCCGTCCTTACGTGGATCTACATCAGGGTGCGAGGTCAATCTGGGAGCAAATTGAAACTTCTGGTCCCGCCGACACCTTCGCGACCTCTCAAAGGCGCTGCCAAGGGTGTGTGGTCCGGGCGTGGTCGGCTCAGCCTGTCGGTCACGGTGGTAATCCAAGCCTTCGCCACGGTGGCCCCGTTGCTCGACAGGACGGACTTCGGCGGCGGGGTGGCGGAGGCGTCGCGATCCATAGTGCTGGGAGGGCTGCCAGTTGAGGTGATTGCATACGGCAGCGGGCCTGAATACCGGCTAGATACTTTCCGCGTAGTTCAGGCCGGAGATCAGGTGACGACCGTTGTCACAGAAAGCGGTGCAGTGTCCAACTTGTGGAACTCCGACATCTCGCACAGAGTTCCGTGTAATGACGGTATGAGTTATTGGGATAAACCGCTCATCTTTCTCGGTTCGGATACTGTCAGTCCGACTCCGGAGTGCTCCGACATCCGCGAAACGGGATTGACGAAGCGGAGGAGCGAAGGCTCGTAGTCGAACCAGCGAGTGGGATAAGCCTGTGGGGTTCCAGAACTCTGCACTGAGGCACCGACCTGCGGCGATCGCGCACCATAGGCTGTAGGAGCATGATCGCGAGCCGTGGCGCTACGACTGCTGTACCTGATCTTCGTCCGGGTCGTTGGCTGGTTGGTTCTGCTCGGCCGGTCATCGGCGGCCAAAGACGTGGAGCTGCTGGTACTGCGGCACGAAGTCGCCGTACTGCGCCGCACCAATCCCCGCCCGCGGCTGGAGTGGGCCGATCGCGCGGTGCTCGCCGCGCTGGTGCGCCGACTCCCCCAGATGCTGCGCGAGCACCGTTTAGTGACACCGGGCACCATCCTTCGATGGCACCGGCGCCTGGTCACGAAGAAGTGGACCTACCCCCACCGCACCGGCCGCGCACCGGTCGACGACGCCGTCGTGGCGTTGATCGAGCAGATGGCCCGGGGGAACGCTGGCTGGGGCTACCGCAGGATCCAAGGTGAGCGGCTCAAGCTCGGCCACCGGGTAGCCGCCTCAACGGTTCGCCGCGTGCTCAAGCGCCTGCGAATACCACCCGCGCCCCAGCGCGACACCGACACCTCCTGGCGACAGTTCCTCCGCGCACAGGCCGCGAGCATGTTGGCCTGCGACTTCTTCCACGTCGACTGCGCCGTCACCCTCAAACGCGTGTACGTCTTCTTCGTGATCGAAGTCGCCACCCGCTACGTCCACATCCTCCGCACCACCACCAACCCCGATGGTCCCTGGACCACCCAGCAGGCCCGCAACCTGCTGATGGACCTGACCGATCGGGCCGACGACTTCCGGTTCCTCATCCGGGACCGGGCCGGCCAGTTCACCACCTCATTCGACGCCGTCCTCGCTGGCGCAGGCATCAAGGTCGTGAAAATCCCACCACGCTGCCCGAGAGCCAACGCCCACGCCGAACGGTTCGTCGGCACCATCCGACGCGAAGCCACCGACCGACTACTCATCCTCAACGAACACCACCTGCGAACGGTCCTGGACCGCTACGCGGCCCACTACAACCACCGCCGACCCCACCAGGCGCTACAGCTCGCACCACCGCGACCGGACCAGCCGATCACCCAGCCGCGCTGCACCTCGATACGTCGCCGACCAGTCCTCGGCGGCCTCATCAACGAGTACGAACCCACAGCCGCCTAACCGCAGATCAGGCCATGTGGCTGACTTTTGGCACCCCACAGGGCCACCTACGACTCGCACCTGCGCAACCACATCCTGCCCCGCTTCGCCGACACCGAACTGGGCGACATGACCCGGATGACGGTCAAGGTCTGGGCCAAGCAGCTGCGCCGCAGGCTCAGCGAACGCAGCGTCGGCGACGTGGTCAACCTGCTGTCACGGATCATGGGCGAGGCCGTCGACGAGGAACTGATCGGCGCAAATCCCTGCCGCAAACTCCGCCTCGCCACCGGTGATCAACCCGAACGGCCCCACGCCACCGCCGCCCAGATCGCCGGCCTGGCCGCCCGCGTGTCCCCCGACAACGCCGCCCTGATCGTCACAGCCGCCTACACCGGCCTGCGCTGGGGTGAACTGATCGGCCTGCAATGGACACGCGTCGACACGGGCATCGGCGAGATTCGCGTCGACGGCAAGGACGGCGCCCTGCACGAGGTCGGCGGCAAACTCACCCTCGGACCGCCCAAGACCCCCGCCAGCGTCCGCACCGTACACCTACCCGAATTCCTGGCCGGCCTGCTCGACGACCACCACGACCGCCACCCCACCGCCCGGTTCGTGTTCACCGGTGCCGACGGGGGCTTCCACCGCCGCTCCAACTTCCGCCGCCGCGTCTGGCTACCAGCCCTACGCGGCGACACCGGCCGGCCGCGCATCAACTCCGAGATGCACTTCCACGACCTGCGCCACACCCACAAGACCTGGCTCATCGAACACGGCGTCCCCGAAGTACTCCAGCACAAAAGGATCGGCCACAAGTTCCACGGCGTCATGGGCGTCTACTCCCACGTCACCCAACCCATGATCGACACCATGCTCGCCGGACTCCAACACCGCTGGGAGCAAACGGGGAGCACGAACCCATGACCTCCTTCGCAAATACGGGAGTGGTCAAGATCATCCGCTCCCAATTTGCTCCCCGCAACGATCAACGGCCTGCAGACGAAGATCGTCTGCAGGCCGTTGACCCGGCAAAACACACTGTGGGCGATACTGGGATCGAACCAGTGACCTCTTCGGTGTGAACGAAGCGCTCTCCCGCTGAGCTAAACGCCCGTATTCAGTTCTCACACCCGCTCTCGCGGTGTGGCCATAGCTTACAACATCATCCCCGCGAACCAAAAATCGGGCTCTCCAACCAGGCCCACTCGAGCCCGAACCAGCCACCTACCAGCGCAAACACCCCGAGCAGCCAGCACGTCACGACCACCACGAGGCCGGTGCCGGCCAGCACGAGGCCCTTCACCAACAGGTTCTGCCGCCGCAACCACGCGACCCACGCGTCGTAGTAGCGCTTGGCGAACCTCAGCACCCGGCCCGCCCACTCGAACTCGGTGGCCAGGATCGCCAGCCCGGCGAAGACGACCAACCAGCCCGGCCCCGGGTACGGGATCATCAGCACGCCCGCGACCAGCACCAAGCCACCCACCACGCCGACACCGATGCGGTAGGTCATGTTCAGCGCGGGGTTGCGACGGAACCAGCGGAGGTGCTGAGCGCCGTTGTCGGTGTCTTCGCGCTGTTCTGTGCTCATGCCCACATCATCGCTCATTCGTCGCTCACGCGGGGCCTACCTGGCCCGATGCCAATACGCTCGACGGCCGCGCGGGCGCCGTGCGGCCTTCTTCCAACGAGATCCCGAAGCCGTTGTGCCGGTGCGCGTCCGGCGACCAAGCCAGAAGTCGCACGTCGGCATCGCTCACCGTGACGTCGAATGTGGCCAACGCCACAGGCTCCGGCGCGCTGGTCCCCCACACCACGTAGATCTGCCGCGTCACGTCGTTGGCCGGCAGATCCGTCGGCACGATCGCGGCGGCGTCGTCGGCGGACAGCAGCACGGCCACCGCGTCACCCGACTCGTCCTGCAGCACGGCCCGGCTCGCATCCGGGTCGGCCACGATCCGCAGCGCGCGCTCCAACTGCCCGGCCCGCACGTCCTGCTGGGCGACCTGGTCGTTCAGCTGGACGAACCGGACGCCCGCGACACCGATCCCGGCCACCACGACCAACGCCGCCGCGGCCAGGAGCAGCTTGCGCCCCGACCCGCCGGACCGGTCAGGTCGCCGTGATCCGAGCGGAACCGGCTCCTCCGCCACGCGCACCTGAGGTGTGTTCTCGATCGCATCCATCAGACGCGTCCGCAGGCGCTCCGGCGGGTCGTACTGGCGGACCGACCCGCCCAACGCGGCCGTCACCTCCTGTGTGGCGCGAATCGTCTCCTGACACCGCGCGCATCCCGGCACGTGGGCCCGAATCAACGCTTCCTCGCCCGGCTCGAGCGCGTGCATCGCGTAGCCGACCGCGAGCTCCTCCTCAGGGCACCGGTCGTCGTCCCGGTTCACCGTTGTGCTCCCGTCGTCCTGCCCGGCGCGTCGCCGCCGGTCTCGCCCGCCCACACCGAGCGCAGTGCCGTGCGCAGCCCGCGGATGGCGGCGAACGTGCGCGATTTCACCGTGCCGAGGGGTAT
The DNA here is from genome assembly GCF_040656635.1 of Actinosynnema sp. NPDC049800. Taxonomy (NCBI): domain Bacteria; kingdom Bacillati; phylum Actinomycetota; class Actinomycetes; order Pseudonocardiales; family Pseudonocardiaceae; genus Actinosynnema; species Actinosynnema sp. NPDC049800. The sequence goes on from NZ_JBFAMT010000048.1 coordinate 54,528, forward strand.
GCCGGTCAACGCCGCGACCTCGATCTGCGTGTAGCCGCCCAGGTAGGCCAGCGCGAGCACCTGCCTCTGGTCTTCGGGAAGCCGTTGCAGCGCCTCACGCACCTCGGCGCCCACCACAGCGGTCAACGCGGCCTGGTCCGCGCCTTCCGCCGGTGTGACGTTGAGCTCAGAGGTCTCGTCGGCCAAGGGGACACTTCGTCTACGCTGGGTGTTCTCGCGACGGACCGCGTCAACCGCGCGGTGGTGCACGACGGTCATCAGCCACGTGCCGAACCCGCCGCGTGAGCGGTCGTAGGCCGCGGGGTTGCGCCAGAGGGCCAGGAACGCCTCTTGGACGACGTCCTCGGCCAGGCCCGGATCGACACAGATCCGCCGGGCGAGCGAATACGCCGGTTTCCCGTACCGGTCGTAGAGTTCACCGAACGCCGTGCGGTCACCCACCGTCACCCGCGCGGCGAGTTCCACGTCGGTGGGACGTCGCAGGTCCGGGTCGCGTCGCGGCGGGGGTGAGTCAGCCACCAGAGAGGTCCTCACGTCCAACATTCGCGCAACAGCCGGTACCGGGTTCAGGTTAAACCCAGCAAGATGGGAGCAGCCTGGCCCAGTGGACACGGAACGCATCGAGGTGGTAGCCCAGTGGAGTTGCATGGCCCCAATCGGGTGATAAACCATCGAGAGTCGAGCGTTCCTCGCCACATATACGTCACAAGTAGAGAACTCGGTCGTTCCATTGGCCGGGAAGGGAGAAGAGGGTAACGACGATGCGCAACGACCACGTGACACTCCGCTCAACAGCGGTCTTCGACCTGCTGGCGCCGAGGACCCCGGCCGTCCCGGTGCAGGTGGAGCTTCGCTATGACACGAAAGACCCGTACGCGGTAGTCGCCGCGTTCCGAACCGGCCGTGCCGGCTGGGTGGAGTGGGTCTTCGCCCGCGACCTGCTCGCCGACGGCCTGATCGCCGACGCGGGGGACGGCGACGTCCGAATCCGCCCGGCCGCCGACGACCCCGAGGTCGTGGTGATCGAACTGAGCTCGCCGTCCGGCCACGCCATGTTCGAGGCCTCGGCCCAGGAACTGGCCGACTTCCTCGACCGGACCTACGACGTCGTCGTGCCCGGGAACGAGCACCTGTGGGTCGACGTCGACGAGGCCCTGACCCACCTGATCTCCAACGACCTGACGTAAAAGCGCAGGTAGCGGGCCCGCGAGGCGGTCAAGGACCCCCCGATTTGATCCCGCTGCGGTGCATGTAATAAAGTTCCTCTCGCACCGAGGAAGACCGGAACGACAAGCCCCAAAAGGGAAAAGTTCCAAGTAATCCACGGGGCATGCGGATGTAGCGCAGTTGGTAGCGCATCACCTTGCCAAGGTGAGGGTCGCGAGTTCGAGTCTCGTCATCCGCTCGGCAGAGGGCCCCTTGGGCTCAGGCCTGACTCCTGGGTGCTAGCCTTCAGGAATCACGGCGGAGTGGCCGAGTGGCTTAGGCAAGGGCCTGCAAAGCCCTGTACACGGGTTCGATTCCCGTCTCCGCCTCGGACGATTAGCTCAGCGGGAGAGCACTACCTTGACACGGTAGGGGTCACTGGTTCAATCCCAGTATCGTCCACCATCTATAAACGCAGGTCAGAAGCCCGGTCCTCGATCTTGAGGCCGGGCTTCTTGCATGCCAGGCAAGATCAATGGAGCGAATCCGGAGCCGACCGTCGAAACTCCGCCCGACCTCAGCCCCGCCACCACGGCTCCCAGGTGTGGGAACCATCCGAACGCCGAACTCCCGCTGCGGACGGCCTTCGACTTCGGCACGACCAGGAAAGCCGAATCGACCGGGTCCTGGGACCCGATCTCGGAAGCGGCATCGATGACCGGCGCCGCGGACGCGGGCGACGCGACGGAGTTCAGGGCCGGAAGGGCCCGGTGCGAGGGACTTAGGTCAGGGCGGCCGGCGACGGCGGACATCCGGTGCGCTTCACCGGCCGGAGGTCATCGGTGGTGGCTTCCCACGCCGTGCCGGGTTCCCGGCGCGCCCCTCGTGGCCGACCTGGTGGAGCCGGTGAGCAGGCCTGATCGCCGGGCACGGCCACCCTCGACCGGGCCACGATCCGGGGCGTCGCCGATTCCGGTGGTCCGGGTCCGTGCAGCGTCAGGGGCTATCGCCGCCGCCAGGAGCAGGTACTGACTCCCGTTCGCGTCCAACAGCAGACACCCCGCCTCGCCCTGGCCCTCACCGTGCCGGACACCACCGTGAGCGGACGCGACACCGGAGCGGACGTCGGAGCGGACGAGGTGGTGCCGGCAGGCGGTCCACCGGACGGTCCGCACCCCGCCAGCACCAACGAACAGCACGCACGACGTGAACGACGCACACCCGTACCGGCGGACCGGCCCGCGACCGGATCGGCGCGGTGGACCGGGGAGGCGGCAGTCCGATCCGGCCACCACAGCACCCCGCTCACGCTGGCGGCGGCAAGACCACGACAGGGAAGACGAGCCCGGACAGGCTTCTCACGGCACGAACGCCTCCGTCGCCGCAGCGACACGCCGCGCCTCCTCCTCGGCGGTCACGACACGGCCGTCCGGCCCTGGGAACACCAGTGTCCGCTTGCCCGTGTCGAGCCAGTGCACGAGGTACGGCGGCGACCCGTCGGGATGGCGCAGTTCCACCACCTGTCCACGCCGAGTCGGCACGCCCAGCGTGACGCCTTCGATCACCACCCAGTCCCCGACCTCGGCTTTCACCGCTCCGCCTCCGTCCGCCACACCACGGCGAGCGGGCAGCGCGCGTGCTGGACCCGCGCCTGGCTGGTGGAGTCGGGCAGCATTCCGGCGGAGCCGCCGTACCCACGACTGCCCAGGACGAGCAGCCGGTGCCGCGCCACGTCTGGCAATGCCCGCGTCGGACGCCCCCGCCCCGCTTCACGCTCGACGGCGACATCCGGGTGCGTCTCCCGCCACCCGACCGGCCGCTCCGCAGGCGCCGGACGCCCCTCCGCCTGGCCCCCGCCCCAGCCCGCCACGAGTCGAAGTGAGCCGTCAGCAGTGTCCTGCACGAATTCATCGCGAGGGATCACGGTGGTCAGTGGTGCGGACTCCTCGAACGCGGAAGCGGTGGCGCGGTGACCGACCGGAGAACCATCGATTCCCACGACGACCGGCCCGTCCGAGGTTCCGGTGTGCCGGACCACCACCGGTCCGTCCATACTGCACCTCCAAGCTCCTCATGCCCCTTCCCAACGCTAGGCGGGCCCCGAACCGCTCAACGCGGCCGTTGGTACCGCCTGGGAAGAGCCCTCCGACCGGGGCCCTGTCGGAGTCCGAGTCGGATGCCGTGCCGCCCTCCGACGAACGCTGTTCGGCTGCCGAGTGCGGCAGCGTCGAAGTCGGCCCGCCTTGGATGCTGCGGAAGCGGTCGCACGGACATCGGCCGGCGTTGGGGTTCGACGGCACGAGCTCCACGGCGGCGGCGCGCCGCTACGGCTTGTCGGCGACCGGGACGATGACGCACTCCCACCCTCGAGGCGTTTCCCGACGAGCGCTCGGCATTCGGGCATTCGCGGAGGACGGACTTGCCCCCGCCGCGACTCGCCGTGCGGCGGAGCGAGGTGTCGAGGTAGTGACCACCGCCCTCGACCACGGTCGCCGCGAAGTCGGGGCGGAGACGGCCGGAGGGGGCGCTCAGCCAGTTCGACGCGACGCACGCGACGGCTATCTGCTCGTCCGCGCCCCATGGTGCACGCGCCAACGTCACCCTGCGTGGTGCCCGCTATGGCGTGATCAGATCAGGACCCGCTCGCCGTCACGGGGCACGACCGCGTTCCAGCCGTGTTCAGCGGACAGTCGGGCAGCCAGGGCCGTCGACGCCTCGGGTTCGCCGTGCACGAGGTAAGTGGTGCCGGGTTCTGGTCCGTCGGTCGTCCAGGCGAGCAGTTCGTCGGCGTCGGCGTGGGCGCTGAACGCGTCGAGGACCTGGACCTCGGCCTTGACCGGCACGTAACGGCCGTGGATCTTGATCTCGCGGGTGCCGGTGGCCAGTTGCCGGGACCGGGTGCCCGCGGCGGCATAGCCGACGACGAGGACGGTGTGGCGGGGGTCGGGCAGCATCTGCTTGAGGTGGTGCAGCACGCGCCCACCGGTGGCCATGCCGGACGCGGAGATGATGATCGAGGGCTGCGCGGGGTTGTTGACGGTCATGGATTGCGTGGCGGTGTGCAGCTCGGCCAGCCTGCCGGGGTCGAACGGGTCCTCGTGGGTGTGCAGCAGTTCGGGTCGGACCTCCGGCCAGGCCTTGGCGACGGCTTGGCGGTAGACGCGCAGCGAGGCGAGCGCCATCGGGCTGTCCACGAACACGGGCAGCTCGGGGATGGTGCCGGCGCGGGTGAGCTTGGCCAGCTCGATGAGGACGACTTCGGTGCGGTCGACGGCGAAGGCGGGGATGAGCACGCTGCCGCCGCGCGCGGCGGTGCTGCGGATCGTGTCGGCCAGCAACGCGGTGGCGCGCTCGTCGTCGTGCGCGCGGTCGCCGTAGGTGGACTCGACCAGCAACGCGTCGCACTCGGGACGTGGCCGGGGCGGCAGCAGGATGCGGTGGTGCTGCCTGCCGAGGTCGCCGCTGACGACCGCGGTGCGGCCGCCGAGGTCGAGGTTGGCCCACGCTGAGCCGAGGATGTGCCCGCTGCGGCCGAACTCCAGGTCGACGCCGCGGGCGATGCGCCAGGGCACGTCGAAGTCCATGGTCTGGAACAGCCGGACGGCCGCGGCGGCGTCGTCGGTGTCGTAGAGCGGCAACGCCGGGTTGTGCCTGGTCCAGCCGCCCTCGTTGGCCTGCCGTGCGTCCTCGACCATGAGGTGGGCGCTGTCGGCGAGCACGATCGCGGCGAGGTCGGCGGTGCCCTCCGTGGTGTAGACGGGTCCGCGCCAGCCGTTGCGCACGAGGACCGGCAGGTAGCCGCAGTGATCGAGGTGGGCGTGGGTCAGGACGACCGCGTCGAGGCGGTCGAGGTCGAGTCGGGGCGGCTGCCAGTTGCGTCGGCGCAACGGCGCGAGTCCCTGGAACAGGCCGCAGTCGACCAGAACTCCGGACGACCCGGTGTCGAACAGGAACTTGCTGCCGGTCACGGTGCCGGTGGCACCGAGGAAGGTCAGCGAGGTCGGCTCGGCGGAGCGCTTGCCCATCACCTCTCCTGGCTGGTCTGTCGCGGGACACCACCCTCCCGCGTCTTCGCGAGCGGCCTACAGCGGCGGTCGGCCCGGTCCCGCGGGGTCTTCGGTCCCTACCTCGTCAGCCGGTCGAGGACGGCCGCGCCGGTGGTGGTGAGCACCGCCATCGAGCCCGCCGACCGGACGAGGCCGCCGAGCACGAGGTCGTTGGTGGCGGTGAAGTCGCACCACAGCCCGTCGACCGCCAGGCTCGGACGCCCGATTCCGACCAGTTGCCCCCTGCCCTGCGCGACCGCCCTCAGCATCGCCTTGTGCCTCGATGTGTAATCCACGTCACTCAGCTCCTCTCTGCTGTCCAGGTTCCGCGTTCCGCGGGCGCACTGGCAGGTTCGAAGGAGGTCGACCGGACGGGACGTTCGGACGCGGTGGCGCGGGACCCGGGGCTCAGCGCAGCGATGCCGCGTGGTCGGGGACGTAGGTCTGCAGGCGCCGGTCGGTGCGGTGGTAGCCGGTGGACGCGGGACGTGGTGGTAGCCGGAAGGCGGGCGGCTCCACCTCGTAGTACGGCAGGGTGGACAGCAGGTGGGCGATCATGTTGACGCGGGCTCGCCGCTTGTCGTCGCTGTCCACCACGTACCAGGGGCACTCGGCGGTGTCGGTGTGGACGAACATCTCGTCCTTGGCGCGGGAGTAGTCCTCCCACCTGGCGATCGAGTCGACGTCGACCGGCGAGAGCTTCCAGCGCCGCATAGGGTCGTCCAACCGGCGTCGGAACCGCTTCTCCTGCTCGGCGTCGCTGACCGAGAACCAGTACTTGCGCAGCAGGATCCCGTCGTCGACGAGCATCCGCTCGAACACCGGGCACTGCTGCAGGAACCTGCGGTGCTCCTCGGGCGTGCAGAACCCCATGACCCGTTCGACGCCGGCGCGGTTGTACCAGCTGCGGTCGAGCAGCACGATCTCCCCGGCGGCGGGCAGGTGGGAGGTGTATCGCTGGAAGTACCACTGCGTGCGCTCGCGTTCGGTGGGCGCCGGCAGCGCCACGATGCGGGCGATGCGCGGGTTGAGGTACTCGGTGATCCGCTTGATGGTGCTGCCCTTGCCCGCCGCGTCACGCCCCTCGAACACGATCACGACCCGCGCCCGTTCGACGCGCACCCACTCCTGCACCTTCACCAACTCGGCCTGCAACTGCCGCAACTCGGCCTCGTAGGCCGCGCGACGCAGCCTGGACTTCGCACCCATCATCGGCTCCTGGTCGGTCGCACGATCCCGGTGATGCCCTGGTCCCGTGGTTCGACGTGGAGAAGGACGTCGTCGTGCAGGTCGGTTGCGTCGGTGCGCAACGAGAAGGGCATCACAGGTCCTGCACGGTCGCGCGCACCACGAGCACCGGGCACGGCGCGTGGTGCAGCAGGGCGTGGCTGGTGGAGCCCAGCAGCAGCCCGGTGAGCGCGCCGCGGCCCCGGCAGCCCACGACCAGAAGTGCGGCGTCCCGGGCGCGGTCGATCAGCGCTCGTGCCGGGTTGCCGCGGGCGACGACCAGTTCCAGCCGGACGTCGGGGTACTTCTCCCGCCACGGCGCCACCAGCGCGGAGAGGTCCCCGCCCTGCGCGGCGTCGTACTCGGCCAGCTCGATCCCCACCATGTCGGCCAGCGGCTCGGGCGGCGCGTGCCAGGTGTGCACCAGCACCAGCGGCACGCCGCGTGTCGAGGCCTGGTCGAACGCCTGGGCCAGCACGGCCGGGCTGTCGCCCTCCACCCCGCACACGACGGGACCGGGCCGCGTTTCACCGCGTACGACGACCACTGGGCAGGCGCCGCGGCTGGTCACGGCGATGGCCGTGGAGCCCAGCAGCATCGAGGTGAACCCGCCCAACCCTCGCGAGGCCAGCACGACCAGTTCCGCGTCGACCGACTCGGCCACCAGCAGCGGGGCCGGATCGGCGACCTCGATGTGCACATCCAGCCGCACGTCGGGATCGACGTCACGGGCGATGTCCGCGGCCTCGTGCAGCCACTGCCACGCCTGCTCGTGCAGCGCCTTGCGGGTGCGCCCGTCGGCGTCGAGCACGTCACCCGGCAGGCGCAGCTCGGCGTGCACCAGCCGCAGCGGCACGTCCCGCGTCCTCGCCTCCCGCGCCGCCCACCGCACCGCGTCGAACGCGGGCCCAGAACCATCGACGCCGACGACCACGGGCTTGCTCATGTGAAACGCCTCCTCATCCACTTGTGCCCGGCGTCCACCAGCAGGACGACCGGGATGGTCATCGCCGCGAGCGCCCAGCCCAGCGGGGTCGGCGCGCTGCCGCCCAGCAGGTCCGGCAGCGGCGGCACGAACAGGAACACGGCCAGCACGGCCAGCTCGAAGAGCACCGCGCCGATCAGCAGCCGGTTGCCCAGCAGGCTCCTCACCGGCTTGGTGGCGCTGCGGCACGCGAACGCGTTCGCCAGCTGCCCGAGCACGATCGCGGTGAACGCGGTCCCCGAGGCGGTGGCCAGCAGCACCGGGTCGCCCAGGTTCCAGCCGCCCGCGAGCAGCACGAGCGTGAACGCCGCCATCGCCGCCAACGCCTCGGCCGGGCCCAGCACGCCGAAGGCGCGGACCAGCACCGAGCGGTCGATCAGGGAACCGGTCCGCGCGGGGCCGGTCATGGTGCGCGGGTTCGGCTTCTCCGCGCCCAACGCCAAGGCCGGCAGCAGGTCGGTGCCGATGTCGAGCGCGAGGACCTGCAGGACGCTCAGGGCGAGCGGGTACGAGCCGCCGGACAGCGCCCAGAACACGAACGGCGTCAACTCGGCGACGTTGTCGGTCAGGTGGTAGGTCAGGAACCGGCGGATGTTCGCGAACGTCGCCCGGCCCAGCTCCACCGCGCCGACGATGGTGCCGAAGTGGTCGTCGAGCAGCACGAGGTCGGCGGCTTCGCGGGCCACGTCGGTGCCGGAGGCGCCCATGGCCACGCCGATGTCGGCCGCCCGCAGCGCCGGCCCGTCGTTGACCCCGTCACCGGTCATGGCGACGACGTGACCGCGGTGTTGCAGGGCGTGGGCGATGCGGAGCTTGTCCTCCGGGGTGACGCGGGCGACGACGACGCCGTCGCGGTCCAGCAGTTCGCCGAGGGCGGCGTCGTCGGCGGGCAGGTCCTTGCCCTCGACCACCAGCCGGTCGGGTCCGAGAAGGCCGACCTGGGCGGCGATCGCGCGGGCGGTGGCCGGGTGGTCGCCGGTGATCATGGCGAGTTTGATGCCGGCCTTGCGGCACAGGGCGATGGAGTCGGTGACGTCGTCGCGTGGTGGGTCCTGCAACGCGACCAGGCCGAGCAGGACCAGGTCGCGTTCGGCGTCCTCCCAGCCGGTGGCCGCGCCGGGTCGCCACGCCACCGCGAGCACGCGCAGCCCCTGCGCGCCGAGGGCGTCGATCGCCTCGTGCGCGCCCGGCGCCGGCGCGCACAGCGGCAGCACCGCATCGGGAGCACCGGTCACGTGCACGCCGTCACCGTCGACGGCGGACGAGCGGCGGCGACGCGGGTCGAACGGGAAGCGGGTCGCCGCCGGGGTCGTGGTGTCCGCGCCGACGCGTGCCGCCAGGACGTGGAGGGCGACCTCCATCGGGTCGCCAACCGGCAGCCACCGGTGTTCCCGGTGCTCGACGTGCGCGGTGGGCGAGCAGCGAAGGGCGCTGACCGCGAGGGTCCTCACGGCGGCGAGGGCGTCGGATTCACCGGTCACGCGGGCGGTCGGGGCGTAGCCCTGCCCGTCCACCGCGACCTCGCCGGCCGGAGTCCACACCCGCACCGCAGACATCTCGTTGCGGGTCAGCGTCCCGGTCTTGTCCGTGCAGATGAAGGTGGTCGCGCCCAGCGTCTCCACCGCGTCCAACCGCCGCACGAGCGCGTTGCGGTGCGCCATCGTCTGGGCGGCTCGCGCCAGCGACAGCGTCACGGTGGGCAGCAGGCCTTCCGGGACCAGCGCGACGGTGACGCCGACCGCGAACAGGAAGCCCTCCGTCGGATCGAGACCCAGCAGCATCGCGACCCCGTAGAACGCCACGCCCACAGCGACCGCGATGAGGCCGACCACTGTCACCACGCGGTGCAGCCGCAGGGCGAGAGGGCTCTTCGGCCGGACCGCGTGGCGCGTGAGCGAGGCGATGCCGGCGAGCTGGGTGTGGGAGCCGGTGGCCGTCACCACGACGGTCGCCTCACCCTCCGTGACGTAGGTGCCGGCCCGCACGACGTCGTCCGCGGCCGGGTGCACTGGCACGCTCTCGCCACTGAGCATCGACTCGTCCACCGCCAGCGCGGCGACCTGCGCCACGCGGGTGTCGGCGCAGACGCGGTCGCCGCCCTGGAGCAGGACCTCGTCGCCGACGACCAGCTCGGCCGCGTCCACCACCTTCGGCTTGCCGTCGCGGCGGACGGTGGCGCGGGTGGGCAGCAGGTCGCGCAGCCGTTGCGCCGCGCGGTCGGCCCGGTACTCCTGGGCGAACGCGAATACCCCGTTGAGCACGACGACCAGCGCGATCGCGACCGACAGCGCGGGCATGCCCGCGACGTAGGCCAGTGCGGCGGCCACCCACAGCAGGATCGCGAAGAAGTGCGCGAACTGCTTGAGCAGCAGCACGACCGGGTGCGCCCCGCCGCCGGTGGGAAGCACGTTAGGGCCGTCCTCGCGCAGCCTCCGGGCGGCCTCGGCCGAGGTCAGGCCACCCGTGGTGCGCTCCGCCGCGTCCAGCACCGTCGTCACCCGATCCGGTGACTGGTGTCGGTGTCGTCCCAGCCGTAGGACAGGTGGTTGTGGACATCGACCACACCGGGCATCGCCAGGGTGAGGCGGTACGCGATGTCGGCTTCACTGCGACGCTCGATGGAGCCGCGCAACGTGACCACACCGTCGACCACCTGGACCTCGACCGCGGTGGGCTCCACCCACAGCGTCCGTTGCAGGACCTCGTGCACGACCGTGCGGCGCAGGTCCTCGTCGCTGCGCAGGAACACCTTCAGCAGGTCCCGACGGGACAGCACACCGAGCAGCCTGCCGTCGACGTCCACGACGAACAGCCGGCGCACACCTTCCACCGCCAGCTCGTGCGCGGCGGCGCTCGCGGGCGCGTCCGGGCCGATGGTGACGACCGGGGTGGTCATCACGTCACCCGCGGTGGTACCGCTCGCCTGGCGCCAGCGCTGCTTGGTGTCGCGGCGGGCGAACACGGACGGGCCGGGTTCGGTGCCGCCCCGGTACTCCTCCTTGGGCAGCAGGTCGGCCTCCGACACCACGCCGATCGGCCGGTCGTCGGTGTCCACCACCGGCACGGCGCTGAACGCGCCGTCGGTCAAAATGGCGGCGACGTCCTTGAACGGGGTGCCGACGTCGACCTTCACCACCTCGCGGGTCATCAGCGAGGCAACCTCGGGTTCACGCATGGGTCTCTCCTTCCACGGTGTTCTGGACAGGTGCGGTGGGTCGGGTCGGCCGGGTCGCGGCGAAGAGCACCAGACCGCCGCCGAGGAACAGCAGCAGCACGCCGGCGCCGAGCGCCGTCCACGCCGCCTGGGCGAGAGCGGGCAGGGTCGCGGTGGCCACGAGGGTCGTGTCGACCGTGCGCGAGCCGTCGGCGTTCATCACCACTGCGGTCCAGGTGCCGGGCTGCGCGGTCCAGGTGAGCGAGCCGTAGCCCGACGACACCCAGAACGGCTGGGCGTGGGGTGGGGTGGCGGGCGCGGTGCCCGTGCTGTGCTGGTAGAGGGCTTGGTCGCCGAAGCCGGTCACGCGGTCGCGGTCGACACCGCCCAGGTAGCGGGCGACGTCGGCGCTGGGGCCGATGCCGACGAACGCGTCCGGGTCGACCCGCAGCCCGATCGCGCCGAGCCAGTCCTCGCCGACCGCCCAGCCCGCCTCGGTCCAGTTCATCTCGGCGGTGCCGAGCTCCACCGCGTAGCCGGTGCCGCGCAAGGTCTGGGCGGGTGCGGTGACCGCGCCGGTCGCGTCGCGCTGGGTCTGGTCGGCCCACAGCCCGAGCGCGCCGGCCGCCGACAGCCCAGCGCCCGTCAGGAGCAGCAGGACGCCGATCACCGCCGGGGCGACACGGCCCGCGGTACCGCCCGACGGTGCGGGCGGGGGTGGCACGTCCAGGGTGGCGGCGCCGGGTTCGTCGCCGCCGGTGTCGAACCGGAACGGCGGGTAGGCGTCGGTCATGAGGCCGACGTACGCCGCGACGCGCAGCGCCCAGCGGTCCATGCCCAGCACGAAGTCGAACACACCGCGCGGGTAGCGGCCGGTGAACAGCAGGACCACACCGGCGATCAGGACGAGCAGGCCGACCAGGCCGCCGGCCGGGCTGTAGGCCCACTCACCGGCCCGGAAGGCCAGGTAGCCGCCACCGCCGAGGAAGATCCCGACGACGACCAGGTGCGGGAGGGCCAGCAGCCACTTCACCAGCACCAGACCGCGCGAGAGCCGTTCGGGGTACGCGATGTCCAGCGTTGCCGGGTAGTCGGGTTCCTCGCCGAGGCTGAACGGCGGGTACCGGTCGGTCGCCAGCGCCCCGAACGAGTAGTACGCCACGCGCCACGTCCAGCGCAGCACGCCGAGCGCGAAGTCGAACAGGGGCCGCGGGTAGCGACCGGTGACCAGGATCGCGACGAACGCGACCAACCCCACCACGCCGAACGCCATCCACAGGAAGGCCAAGACGACGTAGTGCGGGATCACCAGCAGCCACTTGACCAGCCACAACCAGCGGTTGAGGGCCGGGTCGAACCGGCCGTGCACGCGAACGGGGTAGGTGGTCATGACAACGCCCTCCAGCCGGGCCCGACAGCAGCCCACTCGGTCCTCCACAGGCGGCTCCGGAGCCGGGTGTGCGCCGATCGGACCAGCACGTACCCGAGCGCCATCGCGCCGCCGAGCGCGATCCAGGAGCCCACCGCGACGGCCGCCGCCATGACGACCGCGTCTTCGACCACCCCGGAGCCGACGATCGCCGTGCCGCTGCTCGGCGAGCCGGGCGCGTCGACCGGCATGACCGCCTCCCCCGAGTAGCGGGTGCGCAGTGGCTCCTCGGAGCGCGCGGCTCGCGGCGCGTGGTCCTCCGACCGGATCGCCACGACGATCGGCAGCTCGATCAGCGTCACCGCGACCGAGGCGACCGCGACGGCACCCCCGAGCCGCTCGTCGAGCGGGTTGCGCCCGGCGTGGGCCCGGTGCGCCCGTCTTGCAGGGCTCGACCGCGTGTCCATGTCCCGCCCTCCTCGTCCGCTCCAGCACCTCCCAGGCTCGTCCGCTCCGAGGTCTGTCCACAGAGTCGTTGGTCGTCACGCCGGTCCCTGATGGGTTGGGACCTTCGACCCTGCGAACGCCGCCGCGAACGTCGGTGGACGACGCGCAGCCGAAGGCGAAGGGAAGCCGAAGCCCTCTCACTCCAGGGCTTCAGCCTCTGTCGACACGCTCACGACGGGTGGACGCTCGGAGGTGCGATCGGGAGGCCGTCATGATGGTGGTGGGTGTGAACGGATCGGCCGCGAGCTGCAAGGCGCTGCGCTGGGCGTTGACGCACGCGGCGCGCACCGGTAACAGCGTCAGGGCGATCATGGCCACGCCCTCCGAGGTGAAGTGGGTTCCCGCGCGTTCCACGGGCGGGGAGCCCCAAGCCGACACGCCGGGCTACTTCCACCTCGGGCACGGGCTGCATCACGCGGTCAAGCAGGTCCGCGCCACGCTCGACAACGCCCCTCCGGTCACCGAGGTCACCGTCGTCGGCGACGCGAGCACCACCCTGGCGCTCGAGTCGAGACGAGCCGACCTGCTCGTGATCGGCAGCCACGGCCACAGCCGCCTGTCCGACGTGGCGCTCGGCAGCGTCTCGACGTACTGCGTGCGGTTCTCAGCGTGCCCAGTCGTGATCGTGCCCACCGCGGACTCCTGAGCCGCCGCAGCCGGCTGTTCCGACGTCCGCTCAACGCTGCGCGTCCACGCCTGTCGTCTGGTGCGCGTACGCGCTCAGGACTCCCGGCACCGCTTCGGCCAAGGCGACGGCGACGTTCCAGGACCGTTCGTCGGGGAACGTCGTCCCGATGTCGACATGCCCGTTGTGCACGGTCACCGTCCAGCGGCCGTTCGGGTCGTAGGCATCAAGGCGTTCCCGCACGTCGGACTCGATGGAGGGGTCGGTGCGGGCCAACGCCCGCACCAGGTCACGCCTGGTCACCACGCCGACCAGCCGCAGGCCGTCCAGGACGGGCACGCAACGGATCCCGTCGTCGACCATCACCCTGGCGAGCAGGCCGGCCGGTGCGGTGGGGTCCACTCCGCACACCGGTGTGGTCAGCACGTCACCCACCGGCGCGTCTCCGGGCTCCCCGTCGGTGTAGCGGCCGCGGAGCAGGTCAGCCTCGGTGAGGATGCCGACGAGTCGCCGGTCGGCGTCGACCACGGGCAGCGCGGTGAAGCCGTGTGAAACCATCAGCGCCGCCGCCACGCGGATCGGCACGTTCGATGTCACGGTGATGACCGGGCTGGTCATGATGTCTCGTGCCCGCACGGCACACCTCCCTCGTCGCAGGTGACTCCGACGTTAAGCGGCTGTCGCGCCCGCGCCAGCGGTCGATGGTCCTCTGCGACGAGGGTCCAAGGACGGCCCCGCCTGTGCGATGTCCCCGAACGGGGGACCTGCCGGTGGTCGAGGGACATCCGCAGGTCTCAGGCACGCGCTGCCGACACCGACGACGAGAGGTGTGGCCATGCCGATCGACGTGCAGCAGCCGAAGGCGTGCGACGTCATCCGCGTGCCGCAGGGGTGACGCGCGACGGCACCGGACGGATGCCCTGGAACAGCCCGAGCACCTCGGGGATCAGTCCGCCGACATGACGCCTCTCGACCGTCGTCATGGGTACTCCCCTCCTGACCGGGATTTGCTCCGAGATCCAGTCCACCGCCACGGCGTTCGGGGTCACAGAGTCACCGGGAACCGTTGGACGGGGACTTTGGTCCGGGGTGTTCCGAGCGCCGCGGTGGACGGCGGTCGAACCGCGGAGCTGAACGACGAGCAGTCGGCCGCGTGGTCCGCCACCAGCGCTTGGCTCTGCGGGCGCGGTGACCGCTTCGACTTGGACGCGGCAGCCGTTCGGCACACCGGAGCGGAATGAACCGCGCCGGACGGAGTGGACGCGCCAACGGGCCCTTGGTCCCGTCTGCGGCAGGGTCGACCTGCGCGAACGGCTGCCCCGAAGACCTTCCGAGGTGATGCCCTCGTGCCGTGTTCGGCAGCCGGTGACGCGACGGACAGTGGACTCCTGAACGGAAAACCCACGGAGCCGACCATGTCCACGCTGCTGCAGACCGCCCGACACGACACCTACGCCGGGGTCCGGGACCCGAAGCTCGCCGCCGTGCTCGCCGCCGAGGACGACGCCGAGGAGACCGGGTTCGACCCGCTCGAACGCATCACCTGTCGCGTCCACCGCCGCTGGCTGCACCAGTGCGTGCACTCCCAGGCACACGTCATCGCCGTGACCGGCCACCGCTGGTGCCGGGACTGCGAGTGCCCCGCCTCCGTCAGCGTCGACGAACTCACCGGCACGGTCACCGTCCACTGCCAACGCTGCCTGCGAACGCCCGACAGCCCCGCCACCCGCCAGATCGTGCGCTGCTGCCGAGCCAGCATCGCCACCGCCCAAGACAGCCGACGGTGATCAACCCGATCGACCCGTTTCACATCGGCCGGACCGATCGTCCGACCCGCTCCGTGCCGCCCGCGTTCGCCCCAGCGGGTACGCCGGGGACGGATGTGTCCGACCAGCGAACACCGACCGCCGCGTCCGTGTCCTCGGTACGGTCGCGCCCCCGCCGTCCGCTGTGCGCCACCACGTGGCCGGAGCCCCACCGTCATCCCGAGCACGGGCGCCACTCCGAGCAGTGAACGCCCATCCAGTTCATCAGCTCACCGCATCGCCTCACCGACCGCCGCCGCGACGCGCCGTGCTTCGTCCTGGGCCGTCACCACGTGGGCGTCCGGGCCGGGGAACACGAGCGTCTGCTTGCCGGTGTCCAGCCAGTGCACGAGGTAGGGCGGCGAGCCGTCGGGGTGGCTCACCTCCACCACCTGGCCGCGCCGAGTGGGCACGCCGAGCGTGACACCCTCGACAACCACCCAGTCCCCCGGTTGTGCCTTCACGACCGCACCTCCAGTCGTCCCGTCCCGCGTGGGCGCAGGTCGAAGATCCCACCCGGTGACGAGGTTGGGCGCTGCCCCGCGCTCACCCGACGAGGTGACCCTCGAACCACGACGTACCAAGTGGCACTCGCCGAAACCACGCCTTCACCGCCGTCCGTGGGCGCAGCCGCACCCGCGTGGTGGACCTGATGTCGGCACGATCCTGATGCCGGGTGGACCCAACCGCCCGCACGCTTCACGCATATCCCCCGGCCGCTTGGGGCAGGCACACGAGGCGCGCAAAGGGCGGGGCCGCGCTCACGGCCACCGGCAGGCGCGCCCGCCCGCCGCGCGAGGTTCACCTGCACGGACCGGACGGCACCGCCGACCTCGAGGTCCACATCACCGTCGTCGTCGTGCCGGTGGCGATCAGCCGGAGGTGAGAACGGCCTGTTCACCGGTCGAAACGGTGTCCCGCGAGCGCGCCCACCTGTTCGACGTTGGTCGGACCGGTGGCGCGACGCCGGCGGGTGCGTCCTCACGCGAGCTTCCGCCAGCCGGGCTCGACCGCCGCCCACTCCAGTTCCCACTGCTGCCGACGCAGCCGGGTGTGCGTCGACCGGACCACCACGTAGAGCACCGCCATCGCGCAGCCCAGCGCGACCCACGAACCGATCGCGACCACCATCGCGGTGAACACCGCGCCCTCGGCCGTCAGCGGCGCGTCCACCACGGAACCCCGGTCGTCGACCCAGATCCGGACCTTGCTCCCGGCGAGCACGTCGCTGGTGGTCTTGACCTCGCCCTGTCGTGTCCTGCCATCGGGCAGCGTCCACGTCGCGGGAACGTCGTACTTCGTCACCGCCGCGGTGTGCGCGCTGCCGCCCGCGGAGCTGGGCGTGTCCGCCAGCAGCACGGCGTCGACCTCATAGCGGGTGCGCAACTCCTCCGAGGACACCACGGCCTGCCGCGCGTGGACCTCCGAGCCGATCGCCGCCGCGACGGGCAGCCCCAGCAACGCCATCGTCACCGAGACGACGGCCACCGCGCTCTCCAACCGGTCCCCGGGACGGGCGAGCGGGTTGCGCCAGGCGAAGAGCTGACGCGCGAACCTCCGAACGGCACTGCCCGAACGCATGTCCATGTCCCGACCTCCTCGGCCTGATCCGGCCACTCCAGGCTGGTCCGGCCAAGGCGCGGCACCCAGAGTCCTTGGTCGTCACGACAGTCCCTGATGTGCCGGGACTTCCGGCTCTGCCTCGGACTCGCCGAGCACGCACCGGTCGGCGCCGGGTCCACGACCCGGCGCAGGCTGATGTCGCTGCTGCGCGACGACCTGCGCTTCGCGATGCTGCCCGATCCGGGCACGGTGACCAGGACGGCCAAGGACGCGGTGGACGGCTGG
>NZ_JBFAMT010000049.1:0-71189 GCF_040656635.1 Actinosynnema sp. NPDC049800
TCGAGAGCCATCCAACGGCAGAGGACTGATTGCCACACCCCACCAACCCGGGCGTCCGGAACATCGTGTCCCGGACGATCAAGAGCTTATGGAGGACTGACGCCTCAGCTCTGGCAGGGCGCCCCGTTCAGCGTGAACGCGGTCGGCTTCCCGTTGGCGCCGGTCCAGCTGCCGAGGAACCCGAACGACACCGAGCCGCCCGGCGCGATCATGCTGTTCCACCCGGCGTGGCGCACGCTCACCGCCGCGCCGGTCTGGGTGTGGGCGCCGCCCCACAGCTGCGTGATCCGCTGACCGTCGGGGAAGGACCACTCCAGCGTCCACGCGGTGATCGCGGTGGCGCCCCGGTTGGTGATCCGGACCTCGCCCTGGAAACCGCCCTGCCACTGGCTACCGATCGTGTAAGCGACCGCGCACGTCGCCGGCGGCACCGTAGTGGTGGTAGTGGTCGTTGTTGTGGTGGTGGTGGTGGTCGTGGTCGTGGTCGTGCTGGTGGGTCCGCCGATCTTGCTCGGGTCCACCACGCCCCAGTACGCGTCCTTGGCCTGCAACCGCGTGTCGAACAGCAACGGGTGGTCCTTGCGGGTCACCGGGAAGCTGTCCAGCCACGTGTTGTCGTCCGCCAGGCCCCACACCGTCACCGAGCTGATGTGCTGCGAGTACTTCTTGTAGAGCTCGAAGAAGTCCCGGTACCGGTAGGCCTGCGTGAGCAGCACCTCGGCGGGCGGCGTGGGGTAGGACTGGCTGTTGTCGGTGTAGATCGAGACGTCCATCTCGGTGATCTGCTGGTCGATGCCGAGCGGCACGAACTTGGCCAGCATCGCCTCGGTCTCCGCCAACGACGGCCACTGCACGTTGACGTGCATCTGGTGGCCCACCGCGTCGATCGGCACGCCCTCCGCGCGCAGCTTCACGATCAGGTCGTGCAGCTTGTCGCGCTTCGACGGGACGTTGGTGTTGTAGTCGTTGATCACCAGCCGGGCGTTCGGCGCGACCTCGCGGGCCACCCGGAACGCCGTGCGCAGGTAGTCCAACCCGGTGATCTCGAACCACTTGCTGCGGCGCAGGCCGTCGGCCTGGTTCTCGTCGATGACCTCGTTGACCACGTCCCACACCGGGATGTCCGCGCCGAAGTGGCCGACGACGCCGCGGATGTGGGCCTCCAGCCGGGACAGCAGCAGCGCCTTGTTCTCCGGGGTGGCGGTCATGTCGTTGCCCGCCGCGTCCTTGAACACCCACGCCGGGGTCTGCTGGTGCCACACCAGCGTGTGGCCGCGCACGGCCGCGCCGTTGGCCTTCGCCCAGGCGACGAGGGCCTCCGCGTCGGCGAAGCGGAAGGTGCCCTCGGTGGGCTCGGTGGCGTCCCACTTCAACGTGTTGCCGGGCGTGATCGAGTCGAAGTGCTTGGCGAGCAGCTGCCCGTGGTTGTTGAGCAGCTCCGCGTTCCCCACGGCGGCGCCCACGGCGAAGTGGTCGGCCAGCACGTCCTTCACCGACGGGATGTCGGTCTGGATCGGCGGCAGCGGCGTGTAGGAGAGGGAGAAGTCGTCGATGTGCAGGGACGCCGTGGCGCTGCCCAGCTCGACGTACGTGCCGAGGAAGTCGACGTCGGCGGCCAAGGTGTAGCTGCCGCGCAGGTTGACCCAGCCGTCCGCGGTGACCGCGGTGTCGCCCACGACCTGGTCGTAGCTCGGGGTGCCGGCGGTGCGCCGTTCGACGGACAGGCGGGCCTGCGTCGCCGCCTCACCCGCGGCCAGGCGCACCCAGACCGAGAGGTCGTAGCGGATGCCCTTCTGCACCTTCTCCAGCAGGTTCAGCGTCGGACCCTGCCAGCTCTGGGCACGTCCGGTGACCGCGAGGCTGTGCGTGCCGCCGTGGGCCACCGCGGTGCTCGGCGCGACCACCTCGCTCGCCCGGCCCGTCCAACCTTGCGCCGTGCCGTCGTCGAACGTGCTGGAGACGACGACCACGGGTTCGTCGGCGGCTGCTCGGGGGCTCGCGTGCGCCGCCAACGTGACCAGGCCGGCCAGGACCGAGGTCGCGAGCACACCGGCGAGAACTCTCCTCATCGAGAATCCCTCTTCCGTCGGACGCGTTCTGGGAGCGCTCCCAGAACATCTCGCCCGGACTATAGGCAGGCCCGCCGACCCCCGCCCAGCCGCCGTTCAGCCCAAACGCCTTGGTCGGCTCGGAACCTGCGCCGGCACATCGCGCAGCCGCCGGCCCACGGCCCCAGGTCGGTGCTCGACCAGTCCCGGCACCGCTCGAACCGGCCCGGTCGGGGCGCGAACGCGGTGGAGTGCCGCACGTCCTCGGGACGTCATCGCCCGACCGACCACGTCGGCCGCGACCGGTTTCGACCGGTCGCCGGTGGCAAACCAGGGATCGACCGCGCACCGGCCGCCAAGGGGTGGAGGAAGTCGTGTTCATCGACGAGGACGTGCCGATCCCGCTGGACGGGGTCCGCCTGGACGCCCGGCTCTCGATGCCGACCCGCCGCAGCGGCGTGGTGGTGTTCGCGCACGACGGCGGTCCGCACCCCCGAGGCGACCTGCACGTGGCCCGCACGCTCCAGCGGGAGCACCTGGCCACCGTGCTGGTCGACCTGCGCCCGGCCGGTGACCGGCCCGCGGACGTGCCCGTGCTCGCCGGCCGCCTGGCCGCGGTCGTGGACTGGCTCGCCGACCAGCCGGCGACCAGCGGCCACCCGATCGGGTTGTTCGGTGCGGGCGGCGGGGCGGCGGTCGCGCTCCTCGCCGCGGCGGAACGACCGGTCGCCGTGCGCGCCGTGGTCTGCCGGGACGGGCGGGTGGACCTGGCCGGGGACGCGCTGACCCGGGTCCTGGCGCCGACCCTGCTGATCGTCGGCGAGCAGGACGAGGACGGTGCGGCGCTCAACCGGGAGGCCGTGCGGCGGTTGCGCTCCACCGGGCGGCTGGAGGTCGTGCCGGGCGCGGATCACCCGGCCGAGGAGCCCGGTGCGCTGGACCAGGTGACCAGGCTGACCGCGCGGTGGTTCCACCGGCACGTCGGCACCGCACCGGCGATGCCACCGGCCCCCTGAACCGCGCGGGTCGAGGGCACAGCGGGCCTCGGCGAGGCCTCGACCAGCTCGATGCGCGTCCGGCGGCCGGGCACGAGCGCCGCTTCCTCCACCGCCGCGGGCAGCGCGGCGGCCGGCCGGTCCCGCTCCGGCGTGGCGATCACCGCAGTCAACGTCGCCGCCGCAGTGGCGGTGTCCAGGCAGCCGCGCCGCTCGATCGCCTTGGCCAGCCCGCCGCGCTCGACCACGGCGGGATCACCCCTTCGGCCGCCGCGCCACGCTCGGGTCCGCCGGCGTGGCGTCGTCCTCGAACCGGACGGAGCCCACCACCTCGGTCAGGTTGGCGTAGTCCGCCGGCGGGATCGCGCGCAGCGCGCGCGCCGTGATCTCGTCGCCCCGCTCCCGCGCCGCCAGGACCAGCTCGTCCTTGGTCGCCGGGAAGTCGATCTCCTTCAGGCAGTCCCGCAGCCGTTCGCGAGTGGTGTACGCGGTCATCGCCACCTCCGTGCGTTCCTCGTCCTCGGGCGGTACCCCCGCTCGACCCCCGGAAACGTCGGGCCGGACGTGCCCTCTCCCGATGCGGTCGTGGTCGGCTCAGCCCATGGTGGCGAGCAGCTCGCGGCACGCCCGTTCGCACGCCCGGCACGCCTCGGCGCACAGGCGGCAGTGCTCGTGCACGTTCGCGTGCGCGCCGCACTCGTCGCCGCACGACTTGCAAGCCATCACGCACGCCTCCAGCAGCGACCGGCTGATGTTCGCGTCGTAGCCGGTGTGCCGGGACAGCACGCGCGCGGTCGTGCCGCAGATGTCCGCGCAGTCCAGGTTCGTGCGCACGCACTTCGTCAGCTCCGCCACCGAGCTCTCGCTCAGGCAGGCGTCGGCGCACGCCGTGCACGCCTCCGCGCACTCGATCAGCGCGTCGATCGTCCTCGCCAGCCTGCGCCGGTCGAGGTTGATCTCCGCCGGGTAGGTCTCCAGCATCGTCGTGGTGCTCACTCGGACCACTCCTCGTCGTCGGTCCCCGTGCTCACCAGGACGTGTACCCGGTCGGGCCGCCGGCAACCGGCCGCGGCCCGGGTCAGGCGGTGATCGTGGCCGCCACGATGCACGTGTCGTCCAGCGGGGTGGCGGGCACCAGGCGCGAGGTCAGCGCCTCGGGCATCTCCGCCGGGTCCAGCTCCGCCACGAACCCCCGGATCTCCTCCATCAGGCGCTCCAGGTCGTCACCGCGGGCGCCGGCGGACGGCCGACGCTCGATCAGGCCGTCGGTGAACATCAGCACCGTGTCGCCGGGCGCCAGGAGCGTCCGCGCCGTCGCGTACACCGCTCCCCGCACCGCGCCCAGGATCGGGCCCATGGGCCGGTCGAGCCGCTGCACGTCGTCCTCCCGCAGCAACAGCGGCGCGGGGTGGCCCGCCTGCGCCCACGACAGCCGGCGCGTGGTCGGCTCGAACCGGCCCACGACCGCCGACGCCAGCGTCACGCCACCGCCGCCGGTCAGCATCCGGTTGAGCACGTCCAGGACGCCGGCCGGGTCCGGGTTGGTGAGCGCGGCCCCGGTCAACGCGTACCGCAGCTTCGCCATCGCCGCCGCGGTCGCCAGGCCGTGGCCGGCCACGTCGCCGATCGCGAGCAGCGTGCTGCCGTCGTCGATCGGGAACGCGTGGTACCAGTCGCCGCCGACCTCGGCCCACTGCTCGGCCGCCAGGTAGCGCACGACCACCCGCATCCCCGGCAGCTCCAGCGGCCGGCTCGGCAACGGCAGCACGGCCGAGCGCAGGTGGTTCGCCACCTGGTGCTCCTGCGCGAACTGCTCGCTGAGGTCGAACACCCGCTTCTCCGCCCGCCGCATCGCGGTCACGTCCTGCAGCACCACGTCCAACCGGACCGGCCTGCCCTGGACGTCCAGCACCGGCTCGCCGATGAACCGCCCGCACCGGATCTGGTCGCCGGCGCGCAGGCGCAGCTCCGAGTCGGCGCCCTCGCCGCGCTCCAGCATCCGCCGCACGGCGTTCTGCAGGATCGGCAGGTCCTCGGCGACCACGGACGCCCGGATCTCGTCCAGCGACATCGGGCCGAGCGCCGGGTCGCGGTCGAAGATGACGTAGAGCTGGTCGGACCAGTCGATCTCGTTGGTCACCAGGTTCCACTCGCCCCAGCCGATGTTGCCCAGGCGCTGCACGCTGCGCAGCCGCTCCAGCTGCAACGGGTCCTCGTGCTCGTGCCAGGCCAGGATCAGGCCGTCGCCGAACTTGCCGATGGTCAACGTGTACCGGCCGTGCTGCGGCAGGCCGGGCGTGTTCTCCTCGTAGTCGAAGATGCTGACCACCTCCCTGACCCCGGTGCGCAGCACCCGGAAGTACGCCGCCCACAGCTCGGTGCCCGCGACCGTCGGGTAGCTGGTGAGGATGCTGCGCCCGACGAGCTGCCGGTACCGGCGGCCGGAGAAGTCGACCGCGTCCGGGCTGGCGGCCTCGAACCGGAAGTCGACCACCTCGCCGTTCTCGTCGTGCACCGCGCCGAGCAGCGCCACCGAGCCCGGCAGCACGTCGAGCAGGTGCTGGACCCACAGCGTCCAGCGGCGGCCCCGCGCCGCGCCGTCGGGACCCTGGAGCGCCAGGAGCGTGGAACCGGCGGCGCCGATCATGACTTCCAGCTCCCACTGCTCCTCGGACGTGAAGTCGTGCTCGTCGGTCCACAGCAGCCCGAACACGCCGACGATGCGGGTCTGGTCCCGGAACGGCAGCCACGCCCGCGACCGCCACACCGTCTCCGGGTCGCCGATCAGGGTGTGCCGCCGGCGGGCGTCCTCCAGGTCGGGCAGCCACTGCGGCAGGCCGCTGCGCACCGACGCGAGGACGCCCGTGCTCAGGCGCAACGGCACCCGTTCCCACTCCAGCCGCACGGTGGCCGGCACGTTCGCGGCGGCCTCCAGCCGCGGCCCGCCGTCGGGTTCGAGCAGGTAGACCAGCACGCCGTCGCAGCCGACGTGCTCGCGGACGAGCTCGGCCAGCTCCTCCGGGTCGGCCGCGGTGCCGATCGCGGCGAGCGCGACCGGCTGCGGCGTGCGTTCGCCCAACGGCGCCGGCGAGGGTTCCGGGATCTCGATCTGCCGCGGGTAGCGCGCGGCGTCGTACAGGCCGTCCCCGGCCGGCGGCGGCAGACCGGGCGCGGGCGGTGGCGGCGGCACGCCGAGCACGCCGGCCGCGATGGCGGCCACTTCGCTGCCCGTCGCCTGCGCCAGCCGCACCATGTCCTCGAACGCCTCGTCGGGACGGCACGACAGCCGTTCGGCCAGGACGCCCTTGGCCTGCTCGACCACGGCCTGCCTGCGCGCAGCGGACCTCAGCCGGTCGATCTCGTCACGCTGCCGGGCGACGAGGTCGGCCAGCGCAGAACCGGTCGGATCCCGCTGCACCGCCATCGCGTCCAGCATCGCCCGCCCACCCCCGCAAGGCCAGCCGAACCGACGCGGAACCACCGTCCGCCACGCCCGGGACCACCGCCCGCCGCGCCCGGGACCGACCACCGGCCGCCACGCCAGGACCGCCGACCGCGACGCCCGGGACCGACCGCGGCCTGGCCACTCGAACGGGTGAGGCGGAGGACACTCCGGATCGGGAACAGCCGACCGCGCCCCGCGCGTTGTACGGACTGGTCGGTGCGGTCCGTGTCCCCCGGGCCTCACTCATCGCCTTCGCGGAACACCGTTCGGCTGGAGCCGCGTCGAGCCACTCGCCGAGAGGCGACCGCCGCGCCGACCCTCGAACCAGCCTCCGGCCGCTGCTCTCCCCCAGCACGGCCGGAGGCTGCCCCAACCGGCCCGTCGCTCGCGGATCCCGCCGGGCCGGCCGGTTTCCGTTCGCGCCACTCCGCCCGCCGGCGCCCTGTGGCGCACGTCACGCCGCCGCGCTGTCACAGGAACGGGGTCACCGGTGCCTTGTGCGCGTCAGCACAAGGCAACAGAACGGAACGACATCGTGAGCAAGATCTGGTTCGTCACCGGTTCGTCGCGCGGCCTGGGCCGCAACTTCGCGGAGGCCGCCCTGTCGCGCGGCGACAAGGTGGTCGCGACCGCCCGCAACGCCGCGACCCTCGACGACCTCGTCGCCACCTACGGCGACGCGGTCCTCCCCCTGGAGATGGACGTGACCGACAAGGCCGCCGTCTTCGAGGGCGTGAAGCGGGCGAACGAGCACTTCGGCCGCCTCGACGTCATCGTGAACAACGCGGGCTACGCCCAGGTCGGCGCGATCGAGGAGCTGACCGAGCGGGAACTGCGCGACCAGTTGGAGACCAACCTGTTCGGCGCGGTGTGGGTCGTCCAGGCCGCGCTGCCCTACCTGCGGGAGCAGGGCTCGGGGCACATCGTCCAGCTGTCCTCGGCGGCCGGGCTCGTCGCGATGCCGCTCGGCGGCGCGTACCACATGTCCAAGTGGGCGGTCGAGGGCTTCAACGAGGCCCTCGCCCAGGAGGTCGCCGAGTTCGGCATCAAGGTGACCGTGATCGAGCCCGGCGGCTTCGCCACCAGGAACGGCAAGAACCCCGACCCCTTGGACAACGGGCACATGGCCGAGACCAGCCCGGTCTACGACGGCCTGCGCCGGCGGCTCGCCGGGCTCGTGGCGAAGCAACCCGCCGGCGACCCGGCCGCCGCCGCCCAGGCGTTGCTCAAGATCGTCGACCTCGACCAGCCACCCCTGCGGGTGCTCTTCGGCCAGGGCTTCTACCCGCTGATCCAGCAGGCCTACGCGGCCCGGCTGAAGATGTGGGAGGACTGGCAGGACCTGTCGGCCGAGGCGCACGGCCACCGCGCCGTCGAGGCGCCCTCGGCGGGAGCCTGACCGACCCCGCCCGACGCCGGTGGGTCATCCGTGACGGCGGTCCGGGGGCTGACGAGCACCCGGGGCCGCACGTCGTGGGACGGGGTCACGTACTGGGACCGCACGCCGACTGGGCCGGCCACCCGTCCGTCCACTTCGGACGGGCCTGCCGCATCGCTACCGGCCTGCCTCCGCCGACCGCTGCGCGAGCTTCGCCTCCACCGTGGCCACCAGGTCCGGGATCGTGTGCCACTGGCTCACCTCGTGCTCGCTGATCCGGACACCCACCTCCTCGCCGACGGCCTCGATCAGCTCGACCACGGTCAGCGAGTCGATGTCCAGGTCGGCCAGGGTCGCCTCGGGGGTCATGTCCTCCGGGCGGATCTTGAACTGCCCCACCAGGATGGTCCCCACGATCGCCTGGGCGGAACTCATGCCGTCTCTCCCTCTGTCCTCAACGGGTAGTCACCGGTCTTCGCCACGCTCTGGAGCACCTCGCGCACCCGGTCGAGGTAGCCGGCGACGCTCGCGTCGGCCGTCGCCGTGGCCGGGTAGCGGGCGGTCAGCCACAACCCCTCGTCGGTGCGGTGGGCCCAGAGGTTCACCTTGCTGCCGCTGGTGCTCATCCGGATCAGGGGCCGGGCGTCCCACTCCGGCCAGTGCCGGATGCCCGGCACCACCCGCATGTCGGCGAAGGAGACGAACGGGAACACCTCGGGCATCCGGCGCTCGAATTCCCGTTCGAGGCCGAGGAGTTCCGCGATCCTCGCGATCGGCACGCGACTGAGGCGCAGCGCGGTCCTCGCGGACTCGTGCGCGGCGGGCACCACGTCGAGGAAGCCGTCCGCCGCGCCGAGGTCGACCTCGACCGGGCCCACGCCGATGTACCACCCCATCGACCGCAGCCACTCCCGCCTGGTGCGGGTGGTCGCCGGCATCACCGTCCGGTAGACGGGCTCGCCCGTGACCTGGTGGGCGACGACCGCGAGGGCGCAGAGCAGCCCGGCGAGGAACCCGCCGCCCGCGTCGCGGCACGCCTCCTCGACCGCGTCGGCCTCCAGCGCGTCCAGCAGCAGCACGTCCTGCTTCGTGTGCGGCAGCACGTCGCCGTCCGCGACACCGAGGTCGAGCGGGAACCGCAGCAGCCGGTCACCACCGGCCTCGATGAACCGGGCCCACTCCCGGACGGCCGGGTGGTCGGCGTCGACCTCGCGGGCGGCGGCCCGCTCCGCCACGCCGTAGTCCACGTAGCTGCCGACCCCGTGGTGCTCGACCGGGCGCCCGGCGGCCACGGCGGCGTACAGGTCCTGCCACTCCCCGACGGCGGTCATGATGGAGAGCCCGTCGGTGTGCGCGTGGTCCATCCCCACGACGACCGTGGTGGAATCCGCGCGCTCCACGGTCTCCACCACGTAGCTGGGCCAGCTGAACGCGCCCGTCGCGTCGTCGATGCGCTGCTGGAGGCAGGCGCGGAGGTCGTCGTCGCTCGCGAAGTCGCCGACGACCACGTCCTGGACGGACACCGCGGCGGGGTCGACGGTGACGCGCTCCGCCTTGGCCCCCACCACGTGGAACCCGCTGCGCAACGTCTCGTGCCGCTCCACCCACGTGCGCACCGTCTCGCGGAACGCCTCGACGTCCAGCGGCCCGGCCAGCTCGAACCTGAACCCCATCCAGTGCGGGACCCAGGCGCCGCGCTCGGCGAGCGAGGAGACGAACCTCAGGTGCCATTCCTGGTTGTAGGACAGGGGTGTGCCGCGCTCGACCGACCGTGCCGCTTCCCGAAAGGGCGCATCATCCAGCGACCACTCCCTGAGCCGACCAGGACGCACGCGGTACTCAGAGAGCGTCGTCATCAGCATGCCCTTGATCAGCTCCCTTTGGTGGCCGGTGAAGGGCACAGCCTTCACCCTGGGCCCGCGGGCGTCGATCCCTCGTGAGCGTGACGGGCTTGCACTTTCGAGTGATCACGATCGGTGACGTCGACCGCCCCGCAGGCGCCGCACGACGTGCCGGGCATCAGGGCCGACGCCGCGCAAGGTGGCCGAAGCCAAGGTGCGCTGCCATTCCAGGCCCACGTAGCCCAGTCCTCGGTGCTTTGTGGACAGTCCATCACGGTGCAGTGGTCGGCCGTCGGGGTCCAGCGCCCCCATCGCCTCCAGGTATCCCAGGCCGGGCCGGTAGCCGGTGGCCAGCACGATCGCGTCCACCGGCTCGCGGCGGCCGTCGGCCCACGTGACCGTGCCGCCGTCCAGACCGGTGAACACCGGCCTGCGGTCCGGGCGCCCGGCCTCGATCGCGGCCCGGTAGGCGCCGGCGTCCAACACCGGCGTGGAGAACTGCGGAGGCAGCCACCGCCCGATCGGCGCGCGGTCCACCCCCGTCACCCGCCACCACCAGTGCACGTCGCGCCCGAGTGGGCGCTGCGGCACGAACTTCACCGGCTGCCGGCTCGCCACCGTGACCCGTGCGCAGGACGCCAGCTCGACCGCGATCTGCACCGCGGAGTTCCCCGCGCCGACCACCACGACCCGCTTGCCCTCGAACGGCGCCGGATCGCGGTACTCCGCCGCGTGCACGACCGGCCCGGTGAACCGGTCCAACCCCGGCAGCGCCGGCCGGTGGGGCGTGCCGAAGCCGCCGGTCGCCGCGAGCACCCGGGCCGCGCCGAGCCGCCGACCGTCCGCGAGCAGCACCTCGAACCCGCCGTCACCCGCCACGACCTTCGCCACCCGGCACCCCGTGCGGACGTCGACCTGGAGCCACTCCGCGTACCGGGCGAGGTAGTCGACCACCTCGTCCCGGTGCGGGTACCGCTCCGGGTCACCGCCGAACGCCAACCCCGGCAACGAGCTGAACCGCACCGGCGAGAACAGCGTCAGGCTGTCGTAGTAGCCGGCCCACGACCCCACCGGCCGCTCCCCCGCCTCCAGGATTACCGGCCGACAGCCCGCCGCCTTCACCGCCCACGCGGCCGCCAACCCGGACTGGCCACCGCCGATCACGACCCACTCATCCATCGACATACACCGATAGTATCGGAGATTCGCGAAATGACGATACGTCTGCGATCCTGGAGCCGTGGCCGATCTGGGCGAGACCTCACGCCTCTTCCTCAAAGCCCTGGCCAGCGAGACCAGGCAGCAGCTCATGCTGGCGTTCACGGGCAACACCGAGCTCACCGTCGGCGAGGTCGCCGCACGGGCGGGCATCGCCCACTCCACCGCCTCCGAGCAGCTCTCCCTGCTGCGCCAAGGCGGTCTGCTCACCGCCCGCCGCGACGGCAAGACCGTCCACTACCGCGCGAACCCGGCCGGCATCGCCACCGCGCTCGCCGAGCTCCAGGCGTACCTGGCGACCTGCTGCCCACCCCCGGACTGAGCCGGCGCGTCAGCTGTACGCCTTCGCTTGGAGCGCGAACAGCTCCGCGTAGAGGCCACCCCGGGCGGTGAGCGCGGCGTGGTCGCCGGTCTCCACCACCCGGCCGCCGCCGACGACGACGATCAGGTCGGCCATGCGCACCGTGGAGAAGCGGTGGGACACGAAGACGGTGATCCCGCCGGTGCGGGCGGCGACCCGTCTCGCGTGGTCGGCGTACCGCTGGAACAGGACGTGCTCGGCCTCCGGGTCCAACGCGGACGTCGGCTCGTCCAGCACGAGGAGCAGCGGGGCCTCCCGCATCATGGCCCGGCCCAGCGCCAGCTTCTGCCACTGGCCGCCGGACAGCTCGGCGCCGTCGGCGTAGCTCTTGCCCAGCCGGGTGCGCAGGCCGTCGGGCAGGTCGTCCAGCACGCCGGTGGCGTCGGCGCGCTCCAGGGCCGCGCGGACGGCCGGTTCCGACGACACCCGGGGCAGGTCGCCGAGGCCGACCACCTGCTGGGCCGCGAACTCGTAGCGGACGAAGTCCTGGAAGCCGGCCGCGATCCGCGTGCGCCACTCGTCGACCGGCACGGCGCGCAGGTCGACGCCGTCGACCAGGATCCGCCCCTCGGTCGGCCGGTAGAACCCGCAGAGCAACTTGACCAGGGTCGACTTGCCCGCGCCGTTCTCGCCGACGATCGCGACGGTGGCGCCGGCGGGCAGGTGGAGGTCGACGTCGCGCAGCACGGGGACGTCGGCGCCCGGGTAGGCGAAGGCCACCCCGGCGAGGTCGATGCCGTCGTGCAGCCGCCGCGGCGGCGGGGAGTGGCGGGGCGGAGCGGGGTCGGCGGCGGTCACCGACGCGGCGACCTCCGTGAGCCGGCGGTACGCCCCCGCCATCCTCTGCAAGTCCTGCAGGAGGGTGACCGCCGTGGCGACCTGCTGGTTGACCTGGGCGGCGAGCACGATCACCAGCACGACGTCGCCGACGCCGCGCCGGCCGGCTATCGCGTCGCGCACCACGAGCAGCACGCCCGCGACGTATGCGAGCGCGAAGACGACCTGCCCCGCCGCGCGGGCCCACGTCGCGGTCAGGTGCGCGCGCCACAGCCCTCGCGTCGCCTGCTCCCACAGCCGGCCGTGCCGGGCACGCAGCTCGTCCCGCACCCCGGACACCCTCAGCTCGCCGGCCAGGCGGGCGGACGTGGCCAGGTGGAACAGGTTGAGCGCGGTCCGGGTCGGCTCCGCGGTCGCCGTCCGGGCGCGGTCGAGCACCCGCTCGGCCAGGCGACCGGCGAGCAGGGGCGGCACGGCGGCCGCGGGCAGCAGCAACAGCAGCGGGTTCTGCACGGCGAGCAGGACGGCGGTGAGCACCACGGCGAGGACGAGGCCGACACCGTTGAGCAGCGCTTCGAGACCGGTCCGGAACTGCCTGCCCTCCTGCCGCAGCACGGTCCACGTGTCGGCGTGCTCGGCCCGCTCGTGGTGCTCGATGCCGGCGGAGGCGTTCGCCACCTCGATCACGCGCTCGTCGAAGTCCAGCTCCGCCAGCTCGGACAGCTCGTAGTAGGCCAGGTGGGCGAAGTGCGCGAAGGCCAGCGCCGTCACCGCCAGCACCGCCACCGCCACGCCCGCGAGCACCGCGGACCCGACCTCGCCCGCGACGACCTCGCGGGTCATCCACCCGAGCGCGGCGGCCAGCAGCGGAGCGGCGACGGCGCCGGCCGTCATCAGGACCACCGCCAGCGCCGTCTTGCGCGGGTTCAGCCGCCACGCCGTGGCGATCATGGTCCACGCGCCGGTCAGGAGGACCTTCACCCGGCCACTCCCTCGACCACGGCGCCCGCCGCGCCGACGAACCGGTCGGCCTGCAACCGGAACAGCTCCGCGTAGCGCCCGTCGAGGGCCAGCAGCTCCGCGTGGCCGCCCTGCTCGGCGACCCGGCCGTCCTCCAGGACGACGATGTGGTCGGCGTGCCGCACGGTGGAGAACCGGTGGGAGATCAGCAGGGTGGTCGCGCCGGCGGCCAGGCCGGCGAACTCCTCGAAGAAGCCGGCCTCCGCGCGCACGTCCAGGCTCGCCGTCGGTTCGTCGAGCACGACGACCCGCGCGCCGTGGCGCAGCGCGAACAACGCCCGCGCCAGCGCGACGCGCTGCCACTGGCCGCCGGAGAGCTCCGTTCCGCCGGTGAGGTGCCGCGCCAGCGGCGTGTCCAGCCCGAGGGGCAGGCGGTCCACGGCTTTGCCGAGGCCGACCGCGTCGAGCACTTCGCGGATCGCGTCGCGGTCGTGCAGGGAGCCGACCGCGCCCAGCCCGACGTTGTCGGCGACGGACGACTCGTACCGCACGAAGTCCTGGAAGATCACGCTGAGCCGCGCGCGCCACTCGTCGACCGGGAAGGCTCGGAGGTCGACGCCGTCGAGCGTGATCGTGCCCGAGGTCGGCTCGTAGAGCCTGGCGAGCAGCTTG
This sequence comes from Actinosynnema sp. NPDC049800, assembly GCF_040656635.1. NCBI lineage: Bacteria > Bacillati > Actinomycetota > Actinomycetes > Pseudonocardiales > Pseudonocardiaceae > Actinosynnema > Actinosynnema sp. NPDC049800. The sequence continues at coordinate 13,696 of NZ_JBFAMT010000049.1, forward strand.
ACCAGGGTGGTCTTGCCGGCGCCGTTCACGCCGACGATGGCCGTGCACCGGCCGACCGGGATCGTCAGGTTCAGCCCGTCGAAGATCGCGCGCCGCTGCCCGGGGTAGCGGAAGCAGACCCGCTCGAACCGGATGGCGCCGACCGGCTCGGGCACCGCGGGCCGCCGCACGGCCGCGGGCTCCTCCTCGTGCGCGTCGACGTGCTCGGCGAACCGCCGCACCGCGTCGTAGGCCCTCATGCCGATCGCGGTCGGCAGGTCCGCCTCCGGGTAGTGCTCGGCCAGCCGCAGCAGGCCGAGGGTCGCGGTCGCGACGAGGACGAACCCGGTGAGCGTCAGCTCGTGCGCCGTCGCGCCGACCACCGCGAAGACCACGCCGGTGACCGCGAGGGCGGCGACCGAGAACCGGACGAACGGCCACAGGTAGATGCGGCGGCGTTCGGCCCAGAGGGGTTCGAGGAAGCGGTAGTGGGTGTCGCGCAGGCGTTGCCGCAACCAGCCGGCCAGGCCGAAGACCCTGATCTCCTTGGCCGCGGCGGCGCCGCCGGCCAGCTCCCGCAGGTAGTCGATCTCCCGCTGGTCGGCGGCGAGCAGGGACCGGGTCCTGGCGTACCGGCGCAGCCCGCCGCGCTGGCCGTGGCGGAACAGCAGCACGGTGACGACCAGCGCCGCCGCGGCCGGCCACGAGAACACCGCCCCCACCGCGACCGCGCAGCCGACGAGCTCGGTGTAGCGCGCGATCAGCGCGAGCAGTCCGGTGGCCGCCCGACCGGGGCTCTGCACGCCGAACTCCACCTCCCGCGCGGCGGTGCGCAGCGCGTCCAGCGCCTCTTGGTCCTCGAGCGGGCCGAGGCCGGGGCTGCGCAGCGACGCGGCCATCAGCTCGTCGAACACCCCGCCGTCGATCCGGCGCGTCACCAGCTCGCCCAGGGCGCGCTCCACCGGCGAGAGCAGCTGCCGGGCGACGAACGCGCCCGCCGCGACGCCGAACACCGCGACCAGCGAGTCCCACGCGGCGGAGTCCGGCCCGCCGGCCACGGCCGCCGGCACGCGTCCGAGCACCACGGCCGTCGCCACGGTGAACACCACCGGGAGGCAGCCCAGCAGCAGGTTCACCCCGACCAGCGCGGCGACCAGCGGGCCGCCCGCGCGGGGGAGCAGGCGGGCGATGTCCCGTCGTGCGGCGAACTGCTCCCGCGCGACGTCCCACATGCCGGCCACCTACCCGGCGGTCGGGTAGTCGGCGCAACGGGGCAGGCCGCGTTCCGCGATGACGTCGTTGAAGTCCGAGAAGCGGATCCGGGGTTCCTCGACCAGCAGGCGGGTGATCGGCGTCCGGTACTTCTCCGCGATGTAGCGGTAGTTCTCCAGGGCTGCCTTGGTGTTCGCGCCCTGGTCCTTCTCGTGCGGGTAGTGGATGGCGCTCGCCGCCCGGTCCACGGCGAACCGGGCGCCGTCGCGGTGCAGCCGGTAGGCGAGGTCGAGGTCCTCGCCGCCCCACTGCCGGAGCTCCTCGTCGTACATGCCGATCGAGCGCACCTGCTCCGTGCGCGCCGACGCGTGGCAGGTCCAGTACATCAGCCACGGCGCGGGCAGGTGGCCGAAGTCGTCGGAGTGCCGGGCGTAGAACGGCTCGCGCACGTCCGGCCACGCCCCCGTGCCCGCCATGGACGCGATGGAGCCGTCGACGTCCTCGACGTCCACGACCTTGCGGATCAGGTCGGCGTCCTCGTTGTCGAGGTTGAAGCAGTACACGTAACCGTTCAGCGCCAACGGTTCCCCGGACGCCTCGTGACGGGCCGCGTGCGCGCTCAGGCTCCCGGAGTGCAGCAGCACCCCGGAGTCGACGAAGACGCAGACCTCGCCGGTGGCGTGCCGGATGCCGAGGTTCCGGGCCTCGGCGACCCGGTACCCCTCGTCGGGCTGGTAGAAGTACCGCAGGTCCAACCGGTCCTCGAACCCGCGCACCGCGGCCGCCGTGTCGTCGGTGGAACCGTCGTCGACGACGAACACCTCGAACCGGTCACGGGACAGGTCCTGCTTGGCGAGCGAGTCGAGCGTCAGTTCCAGCAACCGCCGCCGGTTGTAGGTCGGGACGATGACCGTGCAGCGTAACGAGCTACCCACGAGAGGCTCTCCTTGTCGAGGTCCCGCCCCGTACGACGAGGGCAGGGGATCCGGCGGGCCCATGAGGGAGATCCGCTCTCCTGGGCGAGTCCCCGCCGATCACCGCGCAAGTCTGCCGAGCCGCGCGAGCGCCGGTCAACACCGCGCACGAAGTCCCGCCGGCCGCGGTTCGCACCGCCGACCGGGGGTGGTCGGCTACCGGTCGTGCTGTCGGCGCACCATCTCGGCGATCCAGGCGGGCGCGTACGGCGAGGTGCAGTTCGGCGGGGTCGGGTAGTCCTTGAGCACCTCCAGCCGCTCGCCGATGGCGATCGCGCGGGCGCGGTGGTCGGGGTGGTCGATCCCGATCCGGGCCAGGCAGTGGTTCATCGCCCACTGCAGCCGTTCGGGCGCGTCGGCCATCCCGGCCTCGATGACGTCGAGCAGCCCGTCGAGGTCGAGGCCCTCGGGCTTCTTGGCCACGCGCTCGGTGGTCAGGGCCCAGCCCGCGCTCGCGACCACCGGGTCCGGGTCGGCGGACCAGGCCAGGCGCAGCTCCTCGGCGGACGGGTGCTTCTTCACCACGTAGTTCACGAGCCAGTCGTGCACCTTGGGGGTGCGCGCGTCGCGCAACATGGCGTCCAGCTCGTCGCGCTCGAACGCCTTCGGGCGGCAGATCAGCAGCGCCAGCAGCCGCGCCGCCGTGTCGCCCGTCTCCCACAGCTCGCGCGCGAGTTCCTGCTGCGTCTTCAGCCGCTTGGCGATCGCGCGCAGCTCGCCCAGGTTCACGCCGTGGTCGTCGCCGTGCTTCTCGTTCACCGCGCGTGCCCGCGGGTCCTCGAGCGCGGACAGCTCGGCCACCACCTCGGCCACCGTCGTCCCGACCATCCCACCCTCCGGTCCGCTCGTCCTCGGGTCAGCCTACGAGCCGGCGGGCGTCCTGGCCGGTAGCTGCCGGCCGGCGACCTCCGGAGCGGCCGGCCGGCTACGTTCGGCGCATGGTCACTCACCCCGCCCGCCCGGTACTCGTCGCGCTGCCGGTGGTCCTGCTAGCCGCCTGCGGGACCGGAACGACCACCACCGCGGCTGCGCCGTCGTCGGTCGCGTCCACGACGATCTCGTCCACCACTGCCCGTCCAACCACCACCACCACGACCACGACCACGACCACGACCACGACCGAGGCTCCGGGCCCGCCGCCCACCGCCGCCGACGGCACGGACCTCGCCGCGTGCGCGGACGGCAGCTGCGAGGTGGTGGTCAAGACCGGTGACGTGCTGCACGTCCCGACCGGCCCGCTGACGGTGGTGGTCGGCGGCGGTCGGGCCGGGGTGCGGCCCGATCCGTCGAGCGGGATGACCGGCCTGTTGGCGGGTCCTCCGGGATGGGTGGGCATCTTCAACGACCAGGCGTTCACGGTCGGGGAGGTGCGCGGCGACCAGGCGGTGCTGAAGCTGGGCCCGCGGTGACCGTGCGTCCGCAGCGGGACACCCGAACAGGTGATTCTCTGCGGCCTCGTACGGTCTAGGCCCCGGCGACCAAGGTGACGTTCCGACTGATTCGAGGGCACGGAACCGTTGCGGTGAAAGGGTTTCCAGGAACGGACCACCGATCGAACGATCACGGGGCGAGCTGGTCGACGGGACTAGAGTGCTGCCCGGTGACCTCGGTCGAGGGGGTGCGGATTCGTGGACGGGTTCGGGCTGAGTCGTCGTGCTTTCCTGGCGGGCGCGGGCGCCGGTCTGGCGGGGTTGGGCTTGCCGGGGCTCGCCGCGGCGGGCAGCGGTTCCCCGGTGGCCACCGTCGCCGTCCTCGGCGGTGGGGTCGCCGGCCTCACGGCGGCGCACGAACTGGCCGAGCGCGGGTTCCCGGTCACGCTCTACGAGCGGCGCGCCCTCGGCGGCAAGGTCCGCAGCATGCCGGTGCCGGGCACGGGGCACGGCGGTCGGCGCGACCTGCCGGGTAAGCACGGCTTCCGCATCTTCTTCGGCTTCTACCAGGACCTCCCGGACACGCTGCGGCGGATACCGTTCCCGGGCAACGCCAACGGCGTGCACGACAACCTGGTCCCCGCCTCCGGGTTCCTGGCCTCGTTCGCCGGCGGCCGGGAGGACCTGCGCATCCCGCTCACGCTCCCCGACGACCCGTTGGCGTGGTTGACGCCGGACATCCTGCTGCGCCAGGTGCGTGCCGCGGTCGAGACGGCCTTCCACCTGCCGCCGCACGAGGCCGCGGTGTTCGCCCAGCGCGTGCTGGTCTACCTCACCAGCTGCGAGCAACGCCGGCTCGGCCAGTGGGAGCACACGACCTGGCCGGACTTCCTGCGGGCGCGGGGCAAGTCCGAGGACTACCAGCGGATCTTCGTCTACGGGCCGACCCGCGTGCTCAGCTCCACCAGGACGGACAACGCCAGCGCGCACACCGCCGGCCTCGTCACCGAGCAGGTGCTGTTCAACCTCCTGGGCCGCGGTGGCGAAGGTCCGCTGGACCGGGTGCTGAACCTGCCGACGAACGAGGCGTGGGTCGATCCCTGGGAACGGCACCTGCGCGACCTCGGGGTCGAGTTCCGCCTGGGGTGGGCGATCGAGGACCTGGTCGTGGACAACGGGCGGATCTCGGCGGTGCGCACCCGCGACCCGGAGGGGCGGTCGCAAGCGGTCGAGGCCGACTACTACGTCTGCGCGCTGCCCGTCGACCACGCCCGACGCGTGTGGAACGCCGACCTCCTGGCGGCCGATCCTCGTCTGCGCGACGCGGCGACGTTGGAGACGCAGTGGATGGCCGGCCTGATGCTCTACTTCGACCGGCCCACTCCCCTCGTGCGCGGTCACGTGTACTACATCCACGCGCCGTGGTCGTTGAGCTCGATCAGCCAGGCCGCGTTCTGGCCGGCGCGAGACTTCCCGGCCGACTACGGCGACGGCCGCGCGGCGGACTGCGTGTCCGTCATCATCTCGGACTGGGACGAACCGGGCGTGCTCTTCGGCCGGCCCGCGAAGCAGCTCACCGAGGAGCAGATCGTCCAGGAGGTGCTGGCCCAGCTCGAGCAGCACCTCAACGACTCCGGTCGGACGGTGCTCGACCGGTCGTCCCTGGTGACCTGGTTCCTGGACCCGGGTCTGACCGGGCTGGGCGGGCCGAACCCCGTCAACGCCGACGAGCTCGTCGTGCAGCCGGTCGGTTCCTGGCGCCGACGCCCCACCGCGCGCACCGCCGTGCCCAACCTCTTCCTGGCCGGCGACTACGTCCGGGCGCCGATCAACGGCGCGAGCATGGAAGCGGCGAACAGCACCGCCCGCCTGGCGGTCAACGCGCTGTTGGACGAAGCCGGGTCGAGCGCTCCGCGGGCGGTGGTGCACGAGCTGTACCGGGCGCCCGAGTTCGAGCTCCTCAAGGCCCAGGACGAGGTGAACTACCGGCTCGGCCTGCCCAACGCGTTCGACCTCTGAGCCGTCCGGCCTGCCTGAGGGCGGGGCTGATGGCGGCTCAGCCGGTCCGCCGGGAGGCCGTCACCGCGTTACACCAAGGGGTGTGGCTTTCCTCTCAGCTCACCGTCCTTGTGCGAGTAGATCATGGCGGTAGCGTCCGGCGGGCCGCCTTTCGGCGCGCTTCGACACCTCCGGTGGGCACCGTCCGGGAGAGACCGACGGGCGTCACGGACCGCGTCGGACCAGAGCTGCCGCCAACGGCCCCGGCCGCGCGGAGCGCACCGCCCACCGCCGAAGGCGTGCCCGCCCGAGGCCGGTTCGACCCAGGAGAGCACCACGTGGTCCTGTCCCTGCTGAAGCAGCCCGGGAAGCTCCTCGCCGTCATCTCGCTCATGCGGGAGGCCAAGCGGCGCGGCGTCGAGTTCGAGGACCTGCCCGACGAGGTCGTCGCGGCCCGGCTCACGGGGCGCGTCGACGTCACCCGCTGGGGTCTGGTGCCCGACGCCGAGGTGGTCGCGCGGGGACCGGCCGACGCGGAGCTGGACACCGCGACCGCCGCCGCGGACGAGGGCCGGTGGGAGCCCGCCGCCCGGCTGCTGTCGTCCACTTGGGGCAACTGGGACCGCCGCGAGGAAGTGGTGCGGGCGCTGGCCGAGTGCGCCGTCCGCAACGGCGGCTTCCTCCAGGAGTGGCACGAGGTCGACCCCGGCAACGGCGACCTCGCCGTGCTGTACGCGCAGTCGTTGGTGTACCTGGCGTGGGAGGCGCGTGGCACGGCGCGCGCCGCGCAGACCAGCCGGGCCCAGTTCGAGGGGTTCCACCGCGTGCTGTCCCGGGCGCAGGTCGCGGCGCACCAGGCGGCCGACGCCCTGCCGGAGGACCCCACGCCGTGGACGTCGCTGGCGATGACGGCCCGCGGCCTGTCCTACGACCACGACCGGTTCGGCCGGGTGTGGGACGAGCTCGTCGCACGCGCGCCGCACCACCGGTCCGGGCACGTGCAGGCCCTGCAGTACTGGTGCCGCAAGTGGAGCGGGTCGCACGAGCTGATGTGCGACTTCGCCGTGCGTGCGATGAACACGTCGCCCAAGCTGGCCGCGTTGCCGCTCATGGCCGCCCTCGAAGGCGTCGGGGACGACCCGAAGGTGTGGCGGTCGCCGATGGTGCGCGACGCGCTGGACGTCCTGCTGCCGCGCCTGGCCGGTGAGGGGGCCGCCACGAAGGCGCTGCGCTCCGACCGGGGCCTCGCCATCGCCGCCCTGCTGGTGACCAAGCGCTACGACGAGGCGCTCGACCAGTTCCGCGTCCTCGGCCCGCACGCCGACGGCGAGCCGTGGCAGAACTACTTCTCCAACCCCCGCCTCGGTTTCCTCCAAGGCCGGATCGAGGCGTGCAAGGGCGCGCGCAAGCCTTCCTAGGCCCGGCTGGGGGAACAGCGGACGCGCGATCCGCAGTGCCGGAGGAACTCGGGGCGGTACGTCTCGCGCAGCCTGCGCATCAGCCGCTCCCGCAACGGCTGCTCGGTGTCGCGCTCGTCGACCGGTGTGAACCCGAGCGCGCCCCGGGGAGGCAAACGCCCGGGGAGGTCGCCCGTGTGGGTGGCGATCGCCCTCGGTGCGGGCGGCGCAGGACCGCCCGCACCGAGGTCGGGCCGGTGCGGTCACCGCCGGTGCGGCCCGAGGCGGGTCAGTGCGACACCTGCCAGTGGCTGTTCGCCGTCTGCAACGTGAACGACAGCCCGTAGCAGCCGAAGTCGGTGCTGGACACGCTGCCCGGCGGCGTCACCGACGAGTTGCCCGTCGTCAGCGCCGTCCACGTGCCGTTGACCTTGATCTGGAGGTTGGCCGCGTGGAACTGGGTGCCGTAGGTCTCCGAGCAGTAGTAGCCCTCTCCGGTGGTCGCGTCGTACTCGGTGTAGACCTCGAACATGCTCCAGCCGCCGTGCGGGTCGACGAGCTTGATCGGGTCGGCGCTGGTGAACAACGCGTCCCAGGTCGAGGTGGTGTAGTTGTACAGGTAGGCCGTCCAGGAGTTGGTCACGGCGTCGGTCTGCACGTCCAGCACGGTGTAGGCCGGCAGGCCCTGGAACGTCGTGGTGTAGGTGCTCAGGAAGGTCGAGTCGATCCAGGCCACGGCGGCGAAGCCGGGCGAGGCCGCGCACCAGTCCCACGCGCCGACGCCGTTGCCGCCCTGCCAGTAGAACGTGGTGACCTCGATGCAGGTCTTCCCGCTCGGCACGAGCGTCGGCGCGTACACCACGTCGGGGTTGCCCGACGGGATGCTGATGCCGGGGTTGATGGTGTGGGTCGCCTGCGCGCCGTCGGAGACCACGGTCGGGAACGCGCCCCAGACGGAGTGCAGGGCACCGCTCCACGGCGGGAGCGGCACCGCGTCGGCACCCGCCCGCCGCCGGTCGTGGCCCGCCTGGAACGCCGCGCCCCGCTCGAGGACCTGCTCGCTGAGCTTCGCGCCGGCCGCGGCTCTGGCCGCGTCGCCGCGCAGCGCGGGCACGGTTCTCCCGCTGACCGGCGAGTCGGGCGTGGGCTGGGCGACCGCGGCCGGCTCGTCCGCCGCCGCCGACACGGGCACTGCGGGCACCAGGAGCGCGCCTGCGGCCACCACCGCGACGGCGATCCGGCGGAGTGGCGATCGGCGTGGTGGGAGCGATGAAGACGGCACTGCCGTTTCCTTCCGACAAAGGGGATTGGCGTACCGCGGACGTGGAAGGGCGCGAACGACGCGTGCGATGTCCCCCCAGGACGTTGCGGCGTCCGAAGCCTGCTCCTCCCCCGCGACCGCGGCCAGAGCGCGATCACGGTGCGTGCGGACGTCCGAACCGTCGCCCCTCGGTGTGCCCAGTGCCCCCGGCACTCCACGTTCGGGCTCGACGAACGCGGTTCGCGGCCTCCGGTCGGCGGCGCCGCGAACCTACGGGTTCCCGCTGGAGGACGAAGTTCGCCGGCCCACCCTGTGGAACGACGAGGTTCACACGACGGCGCGAGGGCCGCTCATCGTCCGTCCGGGTGATCATCGTGGAGGCGCCGGCGGTGAGGAGGATGCTGGAGTCATGCGCAACGTGGTGGGGATCTGCTCAGCGGTGGTGTTGGGCCTGGGTCTGGCGCCCGCGGCGTCGGCCACCCCGGGGACCGGGGTCAGCGGCGTCACGCTGTTCCAGCACGTGGTCGGTGACACGGAGTACGTCGTCCGGGAGGTCACCATCGCGCCGGGTGGCGCGACGGGCTGGCACTACCACCCCGGTCCGGTGTTCGGTCTCGTCAAAGCGGGGACCCTGACCCACCACCGCGCCGACTGCGCGGTGGACGGCGTGTACCGCCGCGGTGAGGCGATCGCCGAGGACAGCGGGCCCGGCTACGTCCACTTCGGACGGAACCTGGAGGCGGAACCACTGGTGCTGGAGGTGTTGTACGTGAACCCGGTGGGCAACCCGCTGGCGGTCGACGCACCGAACCCTGGCTGCCCGTTCGAGTGACCGCCGGACGGCACAGCGGGTGCCCTGAGCGACGGCACCCCGTGACCGAGAACGCCGACCCGCCCTCACTCCCCGACCGGCCGGCGACGCCGCACGAGCACCACCGCGCCGACGACCAGCGCCAGGCCGAGGAGGGTCAACGGCAACGCGGGCAGCGGCCACGACGAGCGGACGTACTCGTTGACGACCACCACCGCGCGGTGGGGCTCGTCGGTCGCCGAGCGGGTGAAGCGGATGTCGTCGGTGATGTGCGCCGGCCGGAACTCCGCGTCGTAGCGGGTCAGGAAGCGCGGCCCGGTCAGCGCCGCGGACAACGTCGGGTACCGCGGGTCCGGCCGCACCTCGCCCGCGAACGTGAGGTCGGGCGCGCTGCCCGCGGGCGCCGGGTTGGTGACGTCCATCCGGTGGTCGGCCAGCACGTACAGGCGCAGCGGCTGCCTGCCCTCGGCCGTGGCCGACAGCCGCATCGGGTAGACCGGCGTGTCGGTCTCGAACGCCAGCCGCATCGGCGGCAGGCCGTCGGCGAGGCTGCCGGACGTCGGCGCCAGGCGCACCGCGACGACGAGCCAGCCCTCCGCCAGGTACGGCCCGAGCGCGCCTCCCAGGGCCGTGGGCAGCGTGAAGTCGTGCTGCCCCAACCACTCCGTCACGGCGGTGGCGTCCGTGCCGGCGAGTTGGGCGACCTCGTAGGGCCCGATCTCGACGTGGTCGACGACGGTGGCCCCGCGATCGGACCCCGGTGGAGCGCCCGCGCCGTCACCGTCCACCACCACGCGCCGCACCTCGACGTCCGGGCGGCTGATCCGGTCGAGCTCGGTGAACAGCTCGCCCTCGGCCACGTCGAACCGGGCGCGCGCGGGCACCGGCATCAGGAACGCGGCCTGGGTCGCCTCGGAACGCGCCTGCACGGAGAGCGTGATCGACTCGGTGCGGCCGGTCAGCTCCACCAGCGCGGTCTCCTGCTGCGCGCGCAGCTTGTCGTTCGCGACGAACGCCCCGCACGCGCACGCACCGGACATCGCGGGGTCGACCGCCACGAGCGTGGCGGCGAGCGCGAGCACCACCGGGATCCGGGTCGCCATTCGGCCGATTGCCATGCCCCGTCCGACGCCGCCGACGACCGCCGGGTTCCGCAATCCGGCCGCCGGTCCTGATCAGTGGGGGCGGCCACACCGCCCGGGTCCGCTCGGCGGCGGCCGCCGGGGTTTGCTATCGTGCAGTCGGAGAGCCGTGTGAAGGAGACTCGACGTGATTGGTGAAGACGACATCTTCGGGTGAGCCCCGGATGTGATCGGCCACCGGCGCCAGTGCCGTGGCCGTCTTCAGTCGTCCACCTTTCCTCTTGGGCATTCGTCGCCCGCATCACCTCAGAGGTCTCTCACCCATGTCCGAAACCTGCGTCGTCGTGTCCGGCCTGTCCTTCTCCTGGCCCGACGACACCCCCGTCTTCGACGGGCTGTCCTGCACCGTCCCGACCGGCCGCACCGGTCTCGTCGCGCCCAACGGCGCGGGCAAGACGACCCTGCTCAAGCTGATCGCGGGCGAGCTGCGGCCCTCGGCGGGCAGCGTCGTGGTCGACGGCGTGCTCGGCTACCTGCCGCAGGACCTGCCGCTGACCGGCGAGCCGACCGTCGCCGAGGTCCTCGGCGTCGCGCCGGTCCTGCGCGCCTTGGCGGCCGTCGAGTCCGGCGACGTCGCCGAAGAGCACTTCACCACCATCGGGAACGACTGGGACGTCGAAGAGCGCACCCGCGCCCAGCTCGACCGGCTCGGTCTCGGCGACCTCGCCCTGGACCGCCGCCTGCACACGCTCAGCGGCGGCCAGGTCGTGTCCCTCGGCCTGGCCGCCCAGCTGCTCAAGCGGCCGGACGTGCTGCTGCTGGACGAGCCGACCAACAACCTTGACCTCGACGCGCGCCACCGGCTCTACGACGTGCTGGACGACTGGCACGGCTGCCTGCTCGTGGTCAGCCACGACCGCGCCCTGCTCGACCGCGTGGACCGGATCGCCGAGATCGACGGCGGCGAACTCCGCTACTACGGCGGCAACTTCACCGAGTACGAGCGGGCGGTCGAGGCCGCGCGGGACGTCGCCGAGAAGAACATCCGCAACGTGGAGCAGGAGCTCAAGCGCGAGAAGCGGGAGATGCAGCAGGCGCGTGAACGCGCCGCGCGGCGGGCGAGCAACGCCGCGCGCAACCTCGGCAGCGCGGGGCTGCCCCGGATCTTCGCCGGGACCATGAAGCGCAACGCGCAGGAGTCGGCGGGCAAGGCGAGCGGGACGCACGCGGCGCGGGTCGACGCGGCCAAGGCCAGGTTGGACGAGGCCGAGCGGGCGTTGCGGGACGAGCAGAAGATCTCCCTGGAGCTGCCGCAGACCGCCGTGCCCGCCGGGCGGACGCTGTTCCTGGGCGAACGCCTGCGCGCGGGCTACGGCGAGCGGGAGGTGCTCGCGGGAGCCGACCTGGCCATCCGCGGGCCCGAGCGGATCGCGCTCACCGGCGCCAACGGCGTCGGCAAGTCCACCCTGCTGCGGATCGTCCACGGCGACCTGGAGCCCGACGGCGGCGAGGTGAAGCGGGCCGACGGTCGGATCGCCTACCTGTCGCAACGGCTCGACCTGCTGGACGGCGAGCTCACGGTGGCCGAGAACCTGGCCGCGTTCGCACCGGCGATGCCGCCGGCGCAGCGGATGAACCTGCTCGCCCGCTTCCTGTTCCGCGGCGCCCGGGCGCACCTCCCGGTCGGCGTCCTGTCCGGCGGCGAGCGGCTGCGGGCCACGCTGGCCTGCGTGCTGTTCGCCGAACCCGCGCCGCAACTGCTGCTGCTGGACGAGCCGACGAACAACCTCGACCTGATCAGCGCCGGGCAACTGGAGCGCGCGCTCAACGCCTACCAGGGCGCGTTCGTCGTGGTCAGCCACGACGAGCGGTTCCTCGCCGAGATCGGGGTCGGCCGCCGGCTCCGGCTGGCCGACGGCCGGCTGCTGGACGAGCCGGTGGCGGGCTGAACCATGGTCGAAGCAGCACTGCTCGCGCACGACCTGGTGCGCGTCCTCGGTGGCCGGCGCGTCCTCGACGGCGTCTCGCTCACCGCCGCGCCGGGCCGTCGGATCGGCCTGATCGGCGAGAACGGCGCCGGCAAGTCCACGCTGCTGCGGTTGCTCGCGGGCGTGGACCACCCGGACCGGGGCCGCGTCGAGCGGCCGGCCGACCTCGGCTACCTGCACCAGGAGATGTCGTTCGACCCGGCGGCCACCGTGGCCGACGTGCTCGACGACGCGCTGGCCGGCGCGCGGGAGGACCTCGCCGAGCTCGACCGGCTCGCCGGCCTGCTCGCCGACTCCCCGGACGACGCGGACCTCCTCGCCGCCTACGCCGAGCGCCTCGACCACGCGCAGCGGCACGAGGCGTGGGACGCCGACCGGCGGGCGAAGATCGTGCTCACGGGCCTCGGCCTGGACGACGTCGCGCACGACCGCGCCCTGGCCTCGCTCTCCGGTGGCCAACGCGCGCGGCTCGCGTTGGCGGCGCTGGTGGTCCGCCGGCCGTCGGCCCTGCTGCTGGACGAGCCGACCAACCACCTGGACGACGACGCCGCCGGCTTCCTGGAGGAGCAGTTGCGGGGCCTGCCGGGCGCCGTGGTGGTCGCGAGCCACGACCGGGCGTTCCTCGACGCCGTGTGCACGGACGTGGTCGACCTCGATCCCGCGCCGGGTGGTCCGGTGCGCCACGGCGGCAACTACACCGCCTACCTGGCCGAGAAGCGCACCCAACGGGTGCGGTGGCAGGAGCGCTACACCGCGGAGCAGGAAGCGCTCGCCGCCCTGCGCGACGCGCTCGGCGTGACGGCGCACCGGGTCGCGCCGAACCGCGCCCCGCGCGACAGCGAGAAGATGGGCTACGGGCACCGGGCCGGCCGGGTGCAGAACCAGATCGCGCGCCGCGTGCGCAACACGGCGCGCCGGCTCGAAGAGCTGGAGCGGCGGCAGGTCCCCGCGCCGCCGAGGCCGCTGCGCTTCCACCCGGACGTCCTCGCGGACGCGCCCGCGGAGCGGTCGCCCGACGATGTGCTGGTGTCCCTGCGCGACGTGGTCGTGCCCGGACGGCTCGCGCTCGCCCGACTCGACGTGCCCGCCACCGGGCGGCTGCTGGTCACCGGTCCGAACGGCGCGGGCAAGTCCACCCTGCTGCTGGTGCTGGCGGGCGTGCTCGAACCGGGCGGTGTGCGCCGACGCCCCGGGCTCCGGGTCGGCCTGCTCGGCCAGGACACCCGGTTCGACCGGCCCGGTCGCACCGCGCGGGAGACGTACGAAGCGGTGCTCGGCACGGCGCGGGCCGAGTCCGTTCCGCTGGTCTCGCTGGGGCTGCTGCACGAGTGGGACGTGGACAAGCCCGTCGGCGAGCTGTCGGTGGGTCAGCGGCGGCGGCTCGGGCTGGCGCTGGTCGTGGCCGACCCGCCCGAACTGCTGCTGCTCGACGAACCCACGAACCACCTTTCCCCTACGCTCTGTGACGAGCTGGAGGACGCCCTCGGGCCGGGGCCGGGCGCGATCGTGCTCGCCAGTCACGACCGGAGGCTGCGCTCGCGGTGGCCGGGCGCCGAGGTCCGCGTCGACCCCGTGCCAACCGAGACGCCGCAGGTCGGGCCGGCGATCGTGGACGAGCGGGGCTGACCCTGGAGTGGGGCGGCCCGGCCGCACGTGCGGGGGTGGCGGCCGGGCCGGCGGTGTTCAGCGGCGCCAGTCGTTCGGACGGCTGGTGCGCCAGTCGTTGGGGCGACCGTTGCCGGTGGTGATCGTGACGGTGCTCATGTGCTCTCCCGGGGTGCTCGACTCTGTGTGAGGGCTTGGTTACGGTGTCATCACCTGGTTTTGAGGCGGTGACACCCATATGGTCGCTGGGAGTCGACGACAGCGCGCATCCCCTCTGGGGTGGTGGCGCGGTTGGTCGCTGTGGCGGCTGCCGCGCGCCGTGTTGGCGTACGTGCTGGGCGTCGAGGCCGTGGCGGTGGTCGCGGTGGCGTCCGTGGCGACGTTGACGCCGGTGACGGGTCGCCACTGGGTGTGGTTCGCGGTGCTGGCCGGCGCGGCCGTGGTGCACTTCGAGGCGGCGCGGGGGCTGGAACGGGTGCGCGAGGTGGCGGCCGAGGGCAGCCCGTACGCGCACCCGCAGTCGATCTGGCTGTTCGCGGGCGTGCTGGTGCTGCCGCCGCCGCTGCTGGCCTGCCTGGTCGCGGTGAGCTACGGCTACGGGTGGGTGCGGATCTACCGGCGCAGCCCGCTGCACCGCAAGGTCTTCTCCGCCGCCACGGTGCTGCTCGCCTGCTTCTCGGCGGGCGCGATCCTGCTGGCGGCGCACCCCGATCCCGCGCTGCCGCACGCCGCGCAGCTGACCGGCCCGGTCGACCTGGGGGCCCTCGTGGCGGCCGGTGTCGCGTACTGGTTGGTCAACCTCGCGCTGGTGGTCGGCGCGATCCTGCTGTCCACCCCGGTCCGGCCGGGGCGCGACGTGCTGGGGCCGTTGAGCCAGCAGCTGGTCATCGCCGCGTCGATCGGGTTGGGCACGGGCCTGGCCGTGGTGCTGGTGACGGCGCCGTGGGTGGTGCCGGTGCTGGTGGTCACCATGCTCGGGATGCACCTGGGGCTGCTGCTGCCGGTCTACCGCACCGCCGCCCGGGTGGACGGCAAGACCGGCACGTTGACCTCCGTGGCCTGGACCGAGCGGGCCGCCGCCGAGCTGTCCCGCTCCGCGGCGACCGACGCGCCGATGGCCGTGCTGCTGCTCGACCTGGACCACTTCAGCGCGATCAACAACACCCGCGGGCACCTGGCCGGCGACCACGCGCTGCGCGCCGTGGCCACCGAGCTGCGCCGCCAGGTCCGCGACGGCGACCTGGTCGGCCGGTGGGGCGGCGAGGAGTTCGTGGTGCTGCTGCCCGGAACCGACCCGGCCGACGCCCGGCAGGTGGCCGAGCGGATCCGCGCCGCGGTGCGCGAGCCGTTGACGGACGTGCCGGGCGCGGCCTTCGGCGTGGACGGCGCGCTGCGGATCACCGCGTCGCTGGGCGTGGCGGTGTTCCCCGTGCACGGCCGCACCGTGGACGAGTTGCTGCTGGCCGCCGACACCGCGCTGTACCGCGCGAAGCACAACGGTCGGGACCGGGTGGAAACCGCGCCCTCCGGCACCGCCGGCTGACCCGGATGGTCGACCAGGACGCCGGGCGGGCCCGGTACCACGAGGTGTTCGCCTCCACCGAGTTCCGGGCGCTGTTCGCCGCCCACACCGTCTCCACCATCGGCGACCAGTTCGCCCGGGTCGCGCTCACGGTGCTGGTGTTCCGCGACACCGGCTCGCCCGCGTGGGCGGCGATCACCTACGCGTTGACGTTCCTGCCGGACCTGATCGGCGGTCCGCTGCTGGCCGGCTTGGCCGACCGGTACCCGCGGCGCGCCGTGATGGTGTGCTCCGACCTGGTGCGGGCCGTGCTGGTCGCGTTGATGGCCGTGCCGGTCCTGCCGTGGCCGGTGGTGTGCGGGCTGCTGGTGCTGCTGCAGTTGGCCGGCGCGCCCGCGGTGCCGGCCCGGACCGCGCTGTTACCGCACGTCCTGCCCGGTCCCGCGTTCCGCGCGGGCGCCGCCGCGCTGTCCACCGTGAGCCAGGCCGCCCAGGTCGCCGGGTTCGCCGCCGGCGGTGTCCTGGTCATCGCCGTGGGCACGGGCGGTGTGCTGCTGCTGGACGCGGTGTCGTTCGCGGTGTCGGCCGCCGCCGTGGCCTGGTGGGTGAAGGGCCGGCCCGCGCCCGGTGGCAACGGCGCGCGACGGCCGGGGTGGTGGCGCGCGATGACGGCCGGCGCGACCCTGGTGTGGCGCGACCGCAGGCTCCTCGCGTTGATCTGCTTCGCGTCGCTGTCCGCGTTCTACATCAGCGGCGAGGCGCTGGCCGTGCCGCTGGCCGACCAGTTCGGCGGCGGGCCGGTCGCGGCCGGGCTGCTGTTCGCCGCCTACCCGGCCGGGTGCGCGCTGGCGAGCCTGGTCGTGGCCACCCGCCCGGAAGCCGCCCAGCTGCGCGCCTTACCCGTGCTGGCGGTGGCCACCAGCGCGCCGCTGGTCGTCTGCTTCCTGCACCCCGGCCTGCCGGCCCTGGTGCTGCTGTTCCTGGCGTCCGGCGCCGCGTCGAGCTACCACGCCATCGCCTCGCCGACGTTCGCCCTGTGGACGCCGGACGAGGCCCGGGGTCAGGTCTACGGCTTGGCCGTGACCGCGCTCAAGATCGCCCAGGGGCTCGGTGTCGCCGCCGCCGGGCTCGCCGCCGAGCACGTGCCGCCGCACCAGGTCGTCGCGGCCGGCGGGGTGCTGGGAGTGCTGGCGGCGTTGGGCGTCGGCGTGCTCTGGCGGCGCAGCGGGGCCACCCGGGTGGGCCGGACCGTCGCCCCGTGAGGATCTCGTCGATGCGACGCCCGGCGGCGTTCAGGCCGTCCGCCGCGTCCGCTCCAGAACGACAACCGCACCACGGGGTCCGGCGCCGCGCCCCGTCGGTCCCGCGGTTGTGATTCGGACGTCCCGCGCCGCAATCAGTGGCCAGGGCTGCCCAGGTGCCGGGCGAAGAACCGGATCGAACTGTCGATCTCGAAGGACGGGACTCGGAAGTGGCTGCCGGGGTTGGCGTGCAAGGTCTTCTCGGCGGAGCCGAGCGCGTCGAACAGCTTCATGACGGAGTCCCGCGGATTCCCTTCATCGTCCCACTGCAGCACGAACTCGACCGGGATCGTGATCCGCGCCGCGGTGTCGATGAGCCAGTCGCTCCCGACCAGACCGAGGACCGCGGCCGTGATCCGAGGTTCGGCCGCGACGAGGCGGAGGCCCATCTCGCCGGCCTGGGACAGGCCGTAGTACCCGACGGGCAAGCCTTTGCCGACGGAGTCGAGTTCCTGGAGCGAGTCCAGGGTGGTCTGCCAGTCGGGTACGAGTTCTGCCGCCACGGTGTCGTTGAGCTCGGGCCACGCCGGGCCGAAGGGCTCGCCCGCTGCCTCCCGTTCCTGGATGACCGCGACGAGCCGCCGGATCTCCGGGTGCGCCGGCCTGTCCCCGGTACCAGGCGCGTCGATCGCGGCCACCGCGAAGCCGCACGAGGTGACGTAGGGGAAAGCTCGGGAGACGACCTCCCACCCCTTCTTGTGCCCGCCGCCGCCGTGCCCGATCAAGACCAGCGGACGGGGACCGGAGCCCTCGGCGGGCGTCCAGAGCACCCCGGGGATCTCCCCGATGGTGAAGAGCTGCTCGCGGATGCCGTCGGCGACGGTGTCCGAGGTGATTCGCATGGCGGCATTGAACCGGCGTTCCCGCTGGTGTGGCGAGCCGATTACCCGGGCGGCCGGGCCGCCGGCGTCAGCCCGCTCGTCGTTCGGCGGCGATGATCAGGTCCAGGTTGCCGCGGGTCGCTTCGAGTTCGCCGATGGCCTCGCCGATCCGGTCCCGGTGCTTGACCAGCTCGTCGACCAACTCGGGGCAGCCGGGCGCCAAGAGATCGTCGTCGTCGACCATGCACGGCAGCGCTTGCACGATCTGCGCGATGCTCAACCCGGCCGCGAGCAGGACCCTGATCCGGCGCACGGCCGCCACGTCCGCGTCGCGGTAGACGCGATAGCCGCTCGGCCGCCGTTCCGGGTGCAGCAGGCCGTGTTCCTCGTAGTACCGCAACGCGCGCTCGCTGACGCCGGTCCGTCGCGACAGCTCCCCGATCCGCACCCCGGCTCCCGACTTGACTCTGACGCCGATGTCAAGGTTTAGCTTAGCCGCCATGACACCCGTGACCGTCCTCGGACTCGGACCGATGGGCCGGGCGCTGGCGACCGCGTTCGCCGCCGCCGGCCATCCCACCACCGTGTGGAACCGCACGCCGGGCAAGGGAGACGACCTCGACGCCACCACGGCGGCCACCGCCGCCGAGGCGATCGCCGCCGGTCCCCTCGTCGTCGTGTGCGTGCTGAACCACCAGGCCGTGCGCTCGGTGCTCGAACCCGACGCGCTGACGGGCCGCACCCTGCTCAACCTCACCAACGGCTCGCCGACGCAGGCCCGCGAGATGGCCGCGTGGGCGGCGGGGCACGGCGTCGACTACCTCGACGGCGTGCTGCTGAACGGGGTCGTCGGCGGGCCGGGGGCGGCTTTGCTCTACAGCGGACCGGAGGACGTCTACGAGGCGCACCGGGCCACGTTGTCCGCGCTCGGCGAGCAGGGGACGTACCTCGGCGCGGATCCCGGCCGGGCGGCCGCGTTCAACGCCTCGCTGCTGGACCTGTTCTGGACGTCGATGTTCGGAGTCGTGCACGCGTTCCGGTTGGCCGCCGCCGAGCAGATCACCCCGGCCGAGCTCGCCGGGCACGCGAAGGTGATGGCCGGCCTGGTCCCCGGGCTCATCGACGTGGTCGCCGAGCACCTCGCCGCCGACCACTTCCCCGGCGACGCCTCCACCCTCGTCTCGGCGGCGGCGATCCTGGACGACGTGATCGACACCGTCCGGGCCAACGGCCTGGACGACGGCGTCCTCGACGCCGGACGTGCCGCCGTGCGGCGGGCGATCGACGCCGGGCACGGCTCGGCCGGCTTCTCCCGCCTCGCCGTGCTCTGAGCACCGACACGGCGCACGGCCGCCCGACCCGGAAGCCGCCCCCTCGCAACGCCGGGTCCGGCGGGCGAGGCAGGATCGTGGCATGAGCCTCGATCCACAGCGGGCAGCGGTGCTGGCGCTGCACTGGCAGGTCAACGTCATCAAGCCGGAGGGGTTCTTCGGGCCGATGCTGGCCGAGCCCGTGGCCCGCAGCGGCGTCGTCGGACGAGCGGCGCGTTTTCACGAAGCGGTCGGTGTCCCCGTGTTCTTCACCAGGTTCACCATTCCCGAGGGCGAGGGCGGGCTGGTGCGCAACACCGGCTTCATGCGGGCCGTCGGCGACGCGCAGGAGGCGTTCCGGCCCGACGCGCCCGGCGCGCGGCTGATCCCGGAGCTGGCGGGCGGCACACCGACCGTCGTCGACAACCAGAAGCTGTCCGGCCTCGCCGGCAACGACCTGGCCGCCCGGTTGTCCGAGCGGGGCGTCGACACGCTGCTGCTGACCGGCGTGGCCACCAACCTGACCGTCGAGCAGACCGCGCGCCACGGCACCGACCTCGGCTTCACCGTGCACGTGGTCAGCGACTGCGTGACCGCGGCCGACGACGCCGCCCACACCGCTTCCCTGGCGAACCTCGACCTCACCACGGCGGGCTGCCTGACCGCGGACGAGGTCCTGGAACTCCTGCGCGCGCGGTCCTGAGAGGACGTCAGGACGCGGGCAGCGAGACGAACCCCTCGCGCACGAGCCAGTCGCGGGCGACGGCGGCCGGGTCCCGGCCGTCGACGTCCACCTCCGCGTTGAGCGCGCGCACGGTGTCGTTGTCCAGCTTCGCCACGATCGGCGCCAGCACCTCGGCGACCTGCGGGTGCGCGGCGTGGAAGTCCTGGCGCAGCACGACCGCGGCGTTGTAGCGGGGGAAGAACTTCTTGTCGTCCTCCAGCACGACCAGGTCCAGCGCGACGATGCGGCCGTCGGTGGTGAACACCTCGCCGAAGTTGCACAGCCCCGTGGACGTCGCGGTGTAGATCGTGCCGGTGCCGAAGGTCTTGACCTCCGCCGCGGCGGCGTCGAAGCCGTAGGCCTTCGCCACGCCCGGGAACCCGTCGTTGCGGCTGACGAACTCGGTCTCCAGGCAGAACACGGCCTCGTCCGGCGAGCGGCCGATCAGGGCGGCCATGTCCGAGGTGGTCCGCAGGCCGTTGGCGCGCGCGAACTCCTCGGTGACGGCGAAGGCGTAGGTGTTGTCGATCGCGGAGTAGTCGAGCCAGACCAGGCCGTTGCGGGCCAGGTCGGCGTCGCGGACCGCCTCGTACTGCGCCCGCTCGTCCGGGATCGGGTCGGTGTTGCCCAGGTAGCTGATCCACCCGGTGCCGGTGTAGTCCCAGGACAGGTCGATGTCGCCGGTGATCAACGCCTGGCGGGAGCTGTTGGAGCCCTGGATGTTGGTCATGTCCCGCACCTCGGCGCCCGCCGCGACGAGGGCGACCTCGGCGAGGTAGCCGAGGACCTGGTTCTCGGTGAAGTCCTTGGAGCCGACCGCGATCTCCACGCCGGCCAGTTCGGGCACGGGCCGGATCGAGCCCGGCCCCACGTCGAACGGCAGCGCGAACGACGACTCCAGGCCGCAGCCGGACGTCAGCAGCGCCACCGCCACGACCGCCAGTCGCGTGATCCGCCTCATCGCAGCCCCTTCGGTCCCAGGTAGGTCTCGACGAGCGCGCCCAGCCAGTCCACGAGCAGCGCGAGACCGACCGCCAGCACCGCGCCGGTGATCAGCACGGGCACCCTGGCCAGCTTGTAGCCGGTGTCGATCAGCAACCCGAGGCCGCCGCCGTTGACGAACACCGCCAGCGTGGCCACGCCGACCGCGTGCACCAGCGCCGTGCGCAGCCCGGCCAGGATCAGCGGCACGGCCAGCGGCAGCTCGATCCGCCGCAGCACGGTCGCGGCGGACATGCCGATGCCGCGGCCGGCGTCGACGAGCGCCGGGTCGACGCCCTGGAGCCCGACCATGGTGTTCCGCAGCACGGGCAGCAGCGTGTAGAACGCGATCGGCAGCACCGCCGCCCACAGCCCTTCCAGGCCGGAGACCAGGAAGAACAGCACCAGGATGCCGATCGCGGGCGAGGCCTGGCCGATCGTGGCGAGGCCGAGGAACAGCGGCGCGGCCCGGCGTGCCCACCGGCGGGTGAGCACGATGCCGAGCGGCACCGCCACGACCAGGACGAGCCCGGTCACCACCAGGCTGATCACCAGGTGGTCCCAGGTCGCGGACACCAGGGAGGAGGCGTTGAGGCTCTGCCGCTCGATCGAGTCGAGGTCGCGGGTGAACGCCCAGAGCAGCACGCCGCCGACCAGCGCCACCACGACGACCGGCTGGACCAGCAGGCGGAGCCGTTCGGCCCGCGGCGGCGAGGTGGTCGTGGTGGCGGCGGTCCGGAGGTCGGCCGCGGCCGTCACGCGTCCGCCTCCGCGTGCTCGTCGCGCAGCTTCCGCACCGTGCCGATCACGGCGTCCATCTCGACCAGCCCGACGTACTCGCCGCGCGAGCCGGTGACGACCGCCGCGCCGCCTTCGGTGAGGATGGCCTCCAGGGCGTCCTGGAGGGTCGACTGGAGCGTCACCGAGTCGCCGACGGGCCGCGGTTGCCCCGGACCGCGCACCCAGCTCACCGGGCGGTTGCGGGCGTCCAGCAGCAGCGCGTGGCGGCGCCCGGACCCGGCGAGCCTGCCGAGGACGTCGGCGGGCCGGTCGGTCGCCGGCGCGGTCACCGCCTGGCTCAGCTCGACCTCGCGCACCCGGCGCAGCCTGAGCTGCTTGAGCGACGCGCCGGCGCCGACGAAACCGGCGACCGTGTCGTCGGCGGGGTTGGCCAGGATCGCCTCGGGGGTGTCGTACTGGAGCAGGCGCGACCGGGGGCCGAGCACGGCGATCCGGTCGCCGATCTTGACCGCCTCGTCGAAGTCGTGCGTGACGAACACGATCGTCTTGCGCAGCTCGGACTGCAGCCGCATCAGCTCGTCCTGGAGGTTGCCGCGCGTGATCGGGTCGACCGCGCCGAACGGCTCGTCCATCAGCAGCACGGGCGGGTCCGCGGCGAGCGCGCGGGCGACGCCGACGCGCTGCTGCTGGCCGCCGGAGAGCTGCCGCGGGTAGCGGTCGCGGAACTCGGCCGGGTCGAGCCCGACCAGGTCCAGCATCTCGTCCACCCGGTCGGCCACCCGCGGGCGGCGCCAGCCGAGCAGGCCGGGGACCGTGCCGACGTTCTGGCCGACGGTCAGGTGCGGGAACAGCCCCGCCTGCTGGATGGCGTACCCGATGCCGCGGCGCAGCTCGTCGGGGTTCAACGACAGGGTGTCGGCGCCGTCGATGGTGATGCGACCCGAGGTCGGCTCGATCAATCTGTTGATCATCCGCATCGTGGTGGTCTTGCCGCACCCGGACGGGCCGACGAGCACCACGGTCTCCCCCGCCGGGATGGTCATGCTGACCGACTCCACCGCGGGCGCCTCGACGCCGGCGTAGCGCTTGGTCACGTCGACGAGCCGGATCTCACTGGCCACGGATCCCCCTGGAAACGGTGTAGCGGCCGATCAGCGCGAAGATCCCGTCCAGGACCAGCGCGAGGACGACGATGCCGAGCGTGCCCGCCACCGCCTGGTTGGTCGCGTTCGCGCTGCCCGCCCTGGTCAGGCCGGCGAAGATCTCCACGCCGAGGCCGGGCCCGCGGACGTAGGCGGCGATCGCGGCGATGCCCATCAGCATCTGGGTGGCGATCCGCGTCCCGGTCAGGATCGCGGGCCAGGCCAGCCTCAGCTCGACCCTGGTCAGCACGCCCACCCTGCTCATCCCGACGCCGCGGGCCGCGTCGCGCACGGCCGGGTCGACGCCGCCGAGACCCACGATCGTGTTGCGCACGACCGGCAGCAGCCCGTACAGCACGAGCGCGACCACGGTCGGCGGCACGCCCAGCCCCAGCACCGGGATCAGCAGGCCGAGCAGGGCGAACGACGGGATGGTGAGGATCGCGCTGGTCAACGCGGTCGCGGCGGTCGAACCGAGCGGGCTGCGGTACACCGCGACACCGATGCCGACGCCGATCACCGCGGCCAGCAGGGCGCACTGCACCACGGCGCTGACGTGCAGGAGGGCCTCGACCAGCAGTCGGTTCCACCGGTCGACCACGAACTCCCCGAAGCTCACGTCGTGGCTCCCGGTTCGCCGGCCGCGACGGTCTTGGTCCACACAGGACGGATAAGGCAACCCCCTCGTCCGGGACGCGCTGTCCTAAGTGCACAGCGGCTCGTCACCGCCGCACACCGCACCGCGCGGCGACACCGCGGTGCCGGCGTGCCGAGCGGTCCCGGCACCGTACCGCGATCTTGCCGCAAGGCGTCGCCGGCCGACCTGCCGATCAGCTGACGATCCCGCGAAGTGGTGTCCCGGCCGGACGCCGATGCCCGCCCGCGGACCGGTGTCCGACCGGTCGAGGGCGCAAGGGCAGCAGGAGGACGGCCGCTCGACAGGGGCGACCCGAAGTGCGTTCACCGGCCGTCGTGCGGGGAATGCGATTTCCAGCCACCGTGGAATCATTCCCGCACTATTGCGGAAATTTGGTCGCATTCGAGATTCAGCTGTCGTTGACACCGTGCTGGAATCGGTGTTATCCCTTTTCACGAGCTCGGTCGGAGGGCGGAATGACTGATTCGACGGACCAACGGCGGCCCGGTTTCCGAGTTCCGCTCATCGTCCTGTTCGTCCTGGTGACCGCCGTGGTCACCTCGGTGTCGGCACGCCTGGTCGCGGACGTCGCCGAGTGGTGGCGGGCGGACGGCGTCCCCTACCTCGCCGCGACCGCGGTGATGCTGGTGCTGTCCAGCGTGCTGATCAACGCCCTGCCGCGCGCGGTGCGGGAGTTCTGGCAGTGGGAGGGGCCCTTCCCCGCCGCGGCGGACCGCGTCCGGAAGGCGTTGGGCAGGCCGCGGAAGGCGGTGGCCGTCCTGGTCACGGTCCTCCTCCTCGGCCTGGGCAGCTACGTGCTGCTGCCGCCGCCGCTGGAGGCCGGCGAGCTGGTCCTCATGACGGCGACGGACCTGAGTCCCCACGACCCGCGGACCACGGTGATCGAGCAGTGGAACGAGAGCCACCCGCGAAACCCGGTCATCGTCGAAACCGCGGCGGGCGAGACCGAGGAGCAGCACGAGCGCATGGTCAACGACGTCGAGGACGGCGGCGCGCACAAGGCCGACGTCTACCTCCTCGACGTGGTGTGGATGCGGGAGTTCATCGACCACGGCTACCTCCGCGAACTGGACCGGTCGAAGCTCGCCGGCGGCCTGGACGACTTCGTCGCGCCGGTCCGGCGCACCTGCGAGGAGGTGGGCGGACCGCTGTGGGCGCTGCCGCTCAACACCGACGTCGGGCTGCTCTACTACCGCACCGACGTCCCGGGCCTCGCCCCGCCGACCAGTTGGGACGGGCACTCCGGCGTCCTCGCCACCCAGGCGCTCGGCGGGCTGGAGGCGGCCACCACCGCGCAGTTCTCGGACGAGATGCTCATGGTCGAGGCGCTGGAGGCCATCTGGGCGGCGGGAGGCCGCGTGGTGACCGAGGACGGCCGCGTCAGGCTCACCCCGGACGGCAGCCAGGTGCAGTTCACCGAGGACGACTACGAGGGCATGCGCAACCTCAACGCGATGGCGACGGCCCCGCGCGTCGCCCTCTCCGACCCGCGACCCGAGGACACCACCGCGTCCCACGCCGTCGAGCAGTTCGCCGCCGGGCGCACGGCGTTCATGCGGAACTGGGCGGTCGCCGACGAGCAGCTGACCGACCTGCGGGACGAGCTGGACGCCAAGGGCGTCACCTTCCGCACCGCGCCGCTGCCCCGGTCGAGCGTGTCGGAGGCGAGCAGCGTGCTCGGCGGGCAGAACCTCGCGATCTCGGCGCACAGCGACAAGCCGAAGGCCGCGCAGGCCCTGATCCAGTTCCTCACCAGCACGCAGAGCCAGCAGATCCTCGCCGAGGTCGGCGGGTTCGCGCCGACCCGGGACTCGGTGTACGACCGGGCCGAGGGCGAGCACCTGGTGCAGGTGCGGACCGCGTTGCGCAACGCCGGGCTCCGGCCGGTCACGCGCAGCTACACCGAGTTCAGCCGGAGGTTCCGCGAGGCCGTCAGGGGCGTGGTGACCGAGCAGGACCGCATCTCCGACGCCGTGGCCCGGGAGTTGGCGGAGATCCTGCGGAAGTGACGGCCGGGTCGACCCGCTGACCGCGTCGACGCGTGCCCGGTGGAGCTCCGCGCGCTGTGTCGGTTCAGTCCGCCACCTGTCACCCGTTCGGCCCAGCACGCGGGCCGCCGAGTCGACCATCGCGAGGCACGTCCCGGGTACGGACGGGCAGACCTGCCCCGACGGACTTCCGGCGCGCCCGTGCCACGTGGTGGGCTCAAGCCGGCTCCCTGCCGCCGGGCGGACGGGGGTTCCGGAGGACCGGTACCGGCCCCGGTGCCGGTGCGGAGGTGCGAGGCGATGTGGTCCCATGAGGACGGAGGTCGCGTGGCGGACGGTTCCACGCCCGAGAGGTTCGCGGGCGACCTGTTCCTCGACCTGGCGGTCAAGGGGTGGCTGGTGGTGGAGCCGGCGGAGGCCGAGCGGGTCATCGCCGGCTTGGAGCGGACCCTGGAGGTCGTCCGGTCGCGGGCGCACCGGACCGAGGTGTCGAGGCGGCTGCGCAGCGCGGCGGGCGACGACATCGACCCGGAGGTCGACCGGCTCGTGGTCGACACGGTGTTCGCCGAGCAGATCATGGCGGGCTCGTGGGAGCGCGCGCTGGTCGAGCTGCCGAAGTACATCGAGGCGTTCCGGATGGCCGCCCGCAACGCGCCCCGGCGTGAGCCGTGACGCCCACGCCGAGCGACATCGCGTCGTGCGACCTGCGGTTCGAGCTGGGCGCGGCCGTGGAGGACCTCCGCCACTACCGGGAGACCGGTGACCACACCACGGTCGAGCTGATGCTCGCCTGGATCGACGCGCTGCTCGACGAGTGGAACCGCCGCGCCCGGTGAACCGCGCGGGACGGGCTCCACCGCGCACGAGCATCACCACGCACAAGTCGCGCCGCACAAGTCTCACCACGCACAAGTCTCACCACGCACAAATCCCACCGCGCACGAGTCTCGCCACGCACGAGTTCGCCGCGCACCACAACGGGTGCGCGGCGGTCACAGGAGCGACGACGCGAGGTCGGGGTCAGCCGGCGATGTCGCCCAGCTCGCCGCTGACGTTGAGCAGCTGGGCGCAGTTCGGCGCCTGCCGGCCGCTCGCCGGCGTGCCGGGCCGGGCGCAGTCGACCGTCGCGGTCACCGTGCCGTTCTCCGGGATGTCGATCGGCGTCACCCAGTGGTAGTCCTGGTTGCGGAACGTCTCCAGCGCGATCACGGTGATCGTGCGCTCCCCGAACGCGATCGTCAGCACGCCCTCGTCGCCCTGGTGGTTGGCCAGCACGATGTCGGTGATGTGGAAGACCTTGCCCGCGGGCACGACGTAGGTGCCGGTCGCGCGCTGACCCGCGTTCGCGCGGATCTCGATGGTGCCCGAGCTCTGCTCGCCGCCACCGCTCGTGCCGCGGCCCTGCCCCTGGCCCTGGCCTTGCCCCTGCCCCTGCTCGCCGGCGGGCTGTTGTTCCGACGCGCCGCCGGGCTGCTCGGCCGGCGCCTGCGGCTCGCCCGCCTGCGCGATCTCCTGGGCACGGCCGTCGGCCGCTTCCCGGGCGGCGCTGAGCACCGCCGGGCGCACCAGCAGCAGCCACGCCAGCAGCAGCGCCAACAAGGCGCCCAGCAGCGACAGCAGCCATCGGGACAGGATCGGGAGCTGCACCAGCTCGCCGGCCAGCTCGTGCTCGCGCCGCTCGTCGGCCGCCAGGGCCACCGCGTCCAGCCGCACCGGCCACACCGCGGGCTTGCCGAACCACAGCAGTTTCGCCACCCGGGCGCGCAGCTCCAGCTCGGCCTTCGCTCCGGGGTCCACAGTGGACGGCGCGGTGGACACGGCGACCTTCAGGTGGTCGTCGGCTTCGGGCAACGAGAGCGTCACGACGGTCGGCGTGTTGCCGTTGTTCCGCACCTCGACGCGGTAGCGCGCGCTGCGCCACGCGCGACGGCGCTTGGGGATCAGTCGGGCCCGCTGCTCCGCGAACGGTTCGATGATCACGGTCGTCTCGGTCACGACCGCCGACTCCGGCCGTTCGGCGGGCAGCACCCGCACGCCGAGCGGCACCTCTCCCGCGCGCACCTCGGGTGAACGCGGTGGGCGCAGCACTATGGCGACCTGCTCCGAGGTCCCGGGGTACAGCGACAGCCGTGCCGGTTCGACGGTGGTCCAGGGGGCGCACCCGCCCACCACCTCGAACTCGTACGCCTCGACGATGTCGCTGTCGTTGCGCACCGTCATCGTCGTGCTGGTCTCCTGACCGGGCGTGACAACCACGGTGGGGAGACCGAATTCGGTCGTTGTGGTCACCCGACGAACGGTAGGGACGCCGCCACCGGCCCGGACAGGGAGAAAAGGGCACTGTGCGGGCAAACCCGTGCACCGAAGGCCCCGCGCCGGTGCCCCGAAGCCCTCGCCCGGCCCACGATGGTCCGGACGAGGTCGCCGACACCGCGCGGTGCGGTCGTTCCACAGGAGGTTGTCATGACCAGGATTCCGGTGGCCGTGTACGCCGAGGACCCGGTGCTGAAGGCCGGCATCACGCACCAGCTGCGGCCGCGGCCCGAGGTCGAGGTGGTGCGGCCGGACGAGGAGGCGCGCGCCGCCGTGTCGCTCGTCGTCGTGGACCGGGTGGACGAGGAGGCGGCCCGGTTGCTTCGCCGGTTGAGGCAGTCCACCACCACGCGCGTAGGCCTGGTGGTGGGGCACTTCGACCAGGACGCGCTCCAGATCACCATCGACTGCGGGGTGACGGCGGTGATCCGGCGCGCCGAGGCGGACCAGGACCGGCTCGTCAGCACGATTTCCGCGCTGGTCAAAGGGGAAGCGGTGCTGCCCGGCGACCTGCTCGGCACGCTGCTCGACCACGTGGGCCGGTTGCAGCGCAGCGTGCTGGACCCCAACGGCCCGTCGCTGTCCACGCTCACCGCACGTGAGGCGGACATGCTGCGGCTGGTGTCCGAGGGCTTCGACACCACCGAGATCGCCGCCAAGACGTCGTTCTCGGAGCGGACGGTGAAGAACGTCCTGCACGAGGTCACCACCCGGCTGAACCTGCGCAACCGCGCGCACGCCGTCGGCTACGCCATGCGGCACGGCCTGATCTGAGTTGCCCGAACGGCCCGGGGTCGTGCCCCGACCGTGCCCGCCCGGACCTCCGCGCCGCGCGGTGGGCCGGCCGACGATTCCGGCACATGCCCCAGACGGAGGTGGAACCTTGTCGAGCTGGTTGCCGACCCGACCCCTCGCCACGATCGGCGCGGCGGTGGCGCTGAGCGCCGCGGTCGTCGCGGTGCACGACGTCGCCACGTCGGTGTCGGCGGCGGTGCTCCAGGACGACCCCGTATCCGGCCGGATCGCCTACGCGGGCACCGGGCACCGCAGCATCGGCGCGGTCACCGGTCCCGTGCCCGAGCAGCCGCGGCCGAGCGCGCCGCTGTTCGGCGCCGGACCCTCGCACCACGACGACCACGTCTCGGCGCGCGGCGGGCTGGTGGTGTTCACCAGCCTGCGCGACGGGCCGCAGCCGCAGGTGTACCTGCGCGCGGCCGACAGTTCGGTGCGCAGGCTCACCGAGGGCCTCGACGCGGGCCACCCCCGGCTGTCCCCCGACCTGCGGACGGTGGTGTTCGACTCGCGCGAGGACGGCGCGCGCGACCTGTGGCTGGTCGGCGTGGACGGCACGGGGCTGCGCAGGCTGACCGACACGCCGTCCGACGAGGCGTGGCCGACGTTCGCACCGGACGGCGCGAGCGTCGCGTTCTCCGGCGACCGCGACGGCGCGCGGGAGATCTACCGCGTCCCGGTGGGCGGCGGCCGGGTCACCCGGGTCACCGACGAGCCGGACGGCGACGCGGGCGAGCCGGACTGGAACCCGCGGGACGGCCGCATCGCCTACACCCTGGACGTCGGCGGCGTCCCGCGGCCGCGCGTGCTCGACGGTGGTCGGGTCGGCGCGCCGGTGCTGGGCGGCGACCAGGCCGGGTGGCGTGGCCGCTGGCCCGTCTGGCTGCCGGACGGCGCCGGTCTGCTGTTCCTCAGCACCGACCAGGTCTGCTCGTGCCCGGCCGACCCGAACGTCGAGAAGGTGTACCGGGTCGACACCGGCCCGGGACTGCCCGTCACGACCGCGCCCGGCCTGCTGCTGGCGGAGAACCGCGCGGTCACCTCGCCGACGTGGCTGGTGGACGCGCGCGGCGAGCACCTGCTCGTGGCCCGCACGACCGCCGAGACCTACTTCACCGCGACGCTGCAGGACGTCCGGCCGGACGGCTCCGACCCGCGCGACCTGGGCGTGCCGGTGCTGCGCGAGGACCCCGGGATCGCCGACGACCCCAACCTGCTGTTCCACCCGCGCGAGGGCTACGACCCGTGGACGCAGCGGCAGTCCTACTCCCCCGACGGCCGCACGATCGCGCTGAGCCGGTTCGAGGACGTCGACGGCCGACGGGTGCAGCGGCTGTGGCTGGTGGACGCCGACGGCGGCAACGCGCGGCGGCTGCCGGTCGCGGACCGGCAGCCGGCGGACTGGGAGTTCGACGCGGTCTGGTCGCCGGACGGCCGGTTCCTGGCGTTCGCCCGCCGCACGCCGGGCGGCGTGCGGCCCGAGGGCGGTGCGAGCCGCATCGTGGTCGTCGAGGCCGCGACCGGCGCGGTGGCGGGGCGGCTGACGCCACCGCCGTCCGCCGCCGACCAGGAGGACACCCAGCCCGCGTGGTCACCCGACGGCACGACGCTGGCGTTCACCCGCGGTCGGGTCTTCGACGGCCCCACCGGCGAGGTGCGCGACAACCACGTGTGGACCGCCCGGACCGGGACGCTGGACCGGCAGCGGGACGTGTCGGCGGCGGTCTGCGGGTTCGACTGCGAGGTGACCGACGACAGCTCGGTGTTCAGCCCGGACGGCCGCGCGTTGGCGTTCAACCGCGAGGCCGACGGCGTGCTGCTCGTGTCGTTGGCGGACAACGGGTGCCGCGTGGTGCTGCCCTCGGGGGCGAACACGTGCGCCACGCCGTTGACCGCGCCGCCTTCGGGGCCGTTCCAGCCCAGGGACGTGTCGTTCTCGCCCGACGGCGACCGCGTGGTGCTGACCGCGCGCCGCGTGGGTGACCTGGCGTCGCCGGAGGAGCTGGCGGTGGTCGACCTCGGCACGGGCGCGGTGCGGCGGATCACGGCCGACCTGCCGGGCAGGCAGAAGGAACCGACCTGGCAGCAGACGGTCGACCTGGCCGTCCAGGCGCCGGACACCACGCCGGACGCCGACACCGGCACGACCACGCCGGTGACGGTGACCGTGGTCAACCGCGGTCCGGCCACCTCCCCCGGCACCGGGTTGACCGTCGCCGTCCCGGACGGCGTGCGGTTGGCGGCGTTGCGCCCCGCGCGCGGCACCTGTGACGTGGCCGGGTTGCGGTGCGACCTCGGGGTGGTGGGGCCCGGTGCGTCCGTGGACGTCGTCGCCGACGTGGTGGGCGTGGTGCCCGGACGGCGGAGCGTCACCTGGTCGGTGGCGGGCGCCGTGCTCGACGTGCTGCCGTCCGACAACGCCGCGGCGACGGCGATCCCGGTGCGCGACCCGGTGGCCGGACCGCCGCCGCCCGCGCCGCCGCCCGCCGTGCCGCCGGCCGGTCCTTCGCTGGCCGTGGTGGTGCAGCCGGATCCGTCCTACGTGGGCGGACGGGCGACGGTGAGCTACACCGTGCGCAACGGCGGCGGCGCCCTGGCCACCGGGCTGCGGCTGGACTTCGCGCTGCCCGCGCAGGTGCCGGTGGCGGCCCTGCCGCCGGGGTGCGCGAACACCGGGTGCCCGGTGCCGGACCTGCCGCCGGGCGCGTCGCAGGTGGTGCAGGTCGTGCTCGCGCCGAACGCGCCGCTCCAGACCACCGTGCGCGGGACGTTGCGCACGACCGGCACGGACGCCGACCCGGCGGACAACGTGGCCGCCGCGCCGATGCGCGTGCTGCGGCCCCGGATCGAGGCCGTGCCGCCGATCGGCGAACCCGGTTTCGTCACGTCGGTGCGCGGCGTGGACTTCCCGCCCGGCGTGCCGGTGCGGCTGTCCTGGTCGCCCGGCATCACCGCGGCCGCGACGCCGACCGTGCCGCGCCCGGACGGCGGGTTCACCGCGCAGTTGCTCATCCTCGCCAAGGACCAGACCGGGCGGCGGACGATCACCGCCGCCGGAGCCGGTTTCGAGCCCGCCACCACCGGGTTCCTCGTCGTGCCCGGTTCCGTGGGGCCGCCCGACGAGGTGCGGCGCAGGTGACGACGAGGAGGTTGCCGTGATCCACGAGGTCGACGAGGGGATCCGCCGGCTGCTCCAGGCCGGCGGGGTGCCCGGCGGCGGTGGCGAGCTCGCGTTCGAGGCGCCTACCACCGACTGGACGGCACGGCGCAACGCGCCGACCGTCAACGTGTTCCTCTACGACATCCGCGAGGACGAGAGCCGGCGCAGCGCGGGCGACCTGGAGGTGTTCGAGGGCGGCGAGCTGGTCGGGCACCGCAGGCCGCCCCGCTGGTTCCGGCTGTCCTACCTGGTGACGGCGTGGACGAACCGGCCGCAGGACGAGCACCGGCTGCTGTCGGGGGCGTTGGTGTGCCTGGCGGGCCACAGCAGGCTGGCGTCGGAGTGGCTGACCGGGTCGCTGGCCGAGCTCGACCTGAGCGTGCTGCTGGAGTCGGGCGGCCCGGTGTCGGAGGGCCGGGCGGCGACGGACGTGTGGTCGGCGCTCGGCGGGCGGCTCAAACCGGCCGTCAACCTGGTCGTGACCGCGCCGGTGGCCGGTGTCGTGACCCCGCTCGCCCCGCCGGCCGCCGGCGGCCTGGTCCTGGTCGGCGGCCCCGAGGAGGACGCCCGCAGGCTGCGTTACGACGACGTCGCCGGCGACGGCGGTTTCGCGCCCGCTCGTGCCCGACCCGCCGACCGGCGGCGACGCGGCGGCCCGATCCGATGACGACGACGGCCCGCTCACCCGCGCGGACCGCCGTGACGCCCGGCAGCTATCGACAGGGTGGTGCGAACCGATGACCGTGACGACACCGACGGCGACGACGTCCGAGGCGCGGGACCTGGCCTACCTGTGGGCGAGGCTGGGCGCGGTCGAGTGGCGGGTGCGCCGGGCGGTCGCCCTGCGGCTGGCCGACGACCCCTCGCCGGACGACCCGCACCGCGGCCTCTACCTGACCGCCGACGCGGTCCGGCGCATCCTCGACGGGCAGCCCGAGCCGCTGCCGCCACCGGAGGCAGCCCCGGACCTCGACGTGCTCGCCGCGCTGGTGCCCGAGCCGGGCCCCCGGCTGCTGACCCTCGCGCGGCGGTTCGACCTCGAACCGGTGGACGTCGAGTTCCTGCTGGTGGCCCTGGCGCCGGACGTGGACGCCCGGTTCGAACGCCTCTACGGCTACCTCAACGACGACCTCACCCGCCGCCGGGCGACCGTGGGGCTGGCGCTCGAACTGTGCGGGCTGCCCGCGGCCGGCGCGGGGCGGTTCCGGTTCGCCGCGTCCGCGCCGCTGGTCGCGGCCGGCCTGGTCGAGGTGCGCGACGACGCGCTGCCCGCGTTGTCCCGGTCCTTGCGCGTGCCCGACCGGGTGGTCGCCCACCTGCTCGGCGACGACGAGCCCGACCCGGCGATCGGCGGCACGGCCCGCCTGGCGCCCGCGGGCGTCGACCCGGAGCCGTCGGCCGAACGGCTCGCCGCCGGGCTGCCGGCCGGCATCCGGTCGATCCACCTGCGCGACACCGACGGCGACGCGGGCCGGCTCGCGGTGGACGCCCTGGCCGCGGCCGGTCGTGACGCCGTGGTGCTGGACGTCACGGCGTTGGTCGACCGGCCGCACCCGCCGCTCGCGGAGGTCGTCCGGGAGGCCCGGTTGCGCGGCGCGGGACTGGTGCTCGGCCCGCTGGAACCGCTGCTGCCCGAACGCGCCCGGCTGATCCGCGACCTCACCGCGCTGGCCGGCGACGTGCCGCTGTTCCTGCACAGCCGGCGGCACTGGGACCCGCGCTGGACGCCGCACCCGGTGGTGTCGGTGCCCGTGCCGCCGCCGACCGCGGACCGGCGGGCGCGGCGGTGGGCGCGGGCGCTGGCCGACGTCACCGGCACGGCGGCCGATCCCGCGCTCGTCGCCGACCTGGCCGGGTACCGGCTGGGCGCCGACGAGGTGGACCGCGCGGTCACCGTCGCCGCACGTCTGGCGCTGCTGGAGGACCGACCCGTCGACCTGGGGCACGTCCGGGCCGGGGTGCGGGCCCAGAACGGCGCCGGGTTGGAGCGGTTGGCCAGGCGGATCACCCCCGGCGTCGACTGGGACGACCTGGTCCTGCCGGCGCCGACCCGGCGGCAGCTGGAGGAGCTGGTGCTGCGCGCCCGGCACCGGGAACGGGTCCTCGGCCAGTGGCGCATGCGGCCCGGCGGCGGCCGTGGCCGCGGGGTGGTGGCGTTGTTCGCGGGCGAGTCGGGCACGGGCAAGACGATGTCGGCCGAGGTCGTGGCCGGCGCGGTCGGCATGGACCTCTACGTGGTCGACCTGTCGTCGGTGGTGGACAAGTACGTCGGCGAGACGGAGAAGAACCTGGAACGGATCTTCACCGAGGCCGCGGGCGTGCACGGCGTGCTGCTGTTCGACGAGGCGGACGCCGTGTTCGGGAAGCGCTCGGAGGTCAAGGACGCTCACGACAAGCACGCCAACATGGAGTCGGCGTACCTGTTGCAGCGGATGGAGTCCTTCGACGGCATCGCGGTGCTCACCACCAACCTGCGGTCCAACGTGGACGAGGCGTTCACCCGGCGGATCGACGTGATCGCCGACTTCCCGGTGCCCGACTCGACGCAGCGGCTCGCGCTGTGGGACCGCTGCCTCGGCTCGCGGCTGCCCCGGGCGGACGACCTCGACCTGGCGTTCTGCGCCGAGCGGTTCGAGCTGGCCGGCGGGTCGATCCGGGCGTGCGCGGTGACCGCCGCCTACCTGGCCGCCGCCGCCGAGCGGCCGGTGCGGATGACCGACGTGCTGGCCGCCGTGCGGCAGGAGTACCGCAAGCTCGGCAGGCTCGTGCTGCCCGGCGAGTTCGGCCCGTGGGCGGAGACCGACCAGCTCTGACGACCCCGTGTGCCGACGAGCGCCCGCCCCGCCGCGGGCGCTCGTCGGCGTGCCCGGACCACGGCCGGCCGCACCGGCGCAACGGTCCGGCCGGCGTGCGGAACAGCGCGTCCTCAGGAGGCAGCGGCGGGAGCCGGACCGCCGATTGCCTGTTGGTGCAGCGGGAGTGCCCTCGACCGGGGCCCGCCGGTCCTGCCGCCGCACGCGTGCGCGGGCGACGCTTGTGGTGCCAGAGCGGAAGAGCAGACAAGGAGCGACCATGCCGCAGTACCTCTCGCCCGGCGTGTACGTGGAGGAGGTCCAGACCGGTGCCCGCCCGATCGAGGGAGTCGGCACCGCGGTGGCCGCCTTCGTCGGCTTCGCCGAACAGGGCCCCTTCCACCAGCCGACCCTGGTCACCAACTGGAACCAGTACGTGCGCGACTTCGGCGGCTTCACCGAGGACGCCTACCTCCCGCACGCCGTCTACGGCTACTTCGCCAACGGCGGTGGCGCGGCGTACGTGGTGCGGGTGGGTGGTCCGGCAGGCAACGGCGAGGACGTGCCCGCCGCGCCGGTGCCCGTGACGCTGGGCGGGCTGCGGATCTCCGCCCTGCCCGCCGCCGGCCCGGACGTCTCCGTCGAGGTCTCCGACGCCGACGGCGAGAACCCGCCGGAGGACCGCTTCAAGCTGCTGGTCCGCCAGGGCGACAAGGTCGTGGAGACCTTCGACGTGTCGACCCGCAGGAACCTCAAGAACTACGTGGTGACGCAGGTCGCCGAGCGGTCGAAGCTGATCGAGGTGACCGAGCAGTCCGGCACGGCGCTGACCAGGCCGGACAAGCAGTCGGTCCCGCTGCCCGCCGCGAAGGCGGCCGGGCCCGTGACGCTCGACGCGCAGGAGTACGTCGGCGACGCCGCGGCGCGCACCGGGTTCGGCGGCCTGGAGAACATCGACGAGGTCACCATGGTCGCGGTGCCCGACCTGATGAGCGCCTACCGGCGCGGCCTGATCGACCTGGAGGGCGTGCAGACCGTGCAGGCTGCGGTCGTCTCGCACTGCGAGCAGATGGGCGACCGGGTCGCGGTGCTGGACGCCCCGCCCGGGATGTCGCCGCAGCGCGTGCACAAGTGGCGGATGGAGGAGGCGAACCACGACTCCCGCTACGCCACCGTGTACTACCCGTGGATCAAGGTCTTCGACCCGGCGAGCGGCCGCAACGCGTTCGTGCCGCCGTCCGGCCACGTCGCCGGCGTGTGGGCGCGCAGCGACGCCGAGCGCGGCGTGCACAAGGCGCCGGCCAACGAGGTCATCCGCGGCGCGGTCGACCTGGAGGTGTCGCTCAGCAAGGGTGAGCAGGACCTGCTGAACCCGGTCGGCGTGAACTGCGTGCGCACGTTCCCCGGCCGCGGCATCCGCATCTGGGGCGCCCGCACGCTGTCGTCCGACCCGGCGTGGCGCTACCTGAACGTGCGGCGGCTGTTCAACTTCTTGGAGGAGTCCATCCTCCTGGGCACGCAGTGGGTGGTGTTCGAGCCCAACGACGACCGGCTGTGGGCCGGCATCCGCCGCAACATCACCGCGTTCCTCACCGAGCAGTGGCGTCAGGGCGCGCTGTTCGGCCGCACGCCGGACGAGGCGTTCTACGTCAAGTGCGACCGCGACAACAACCCGCCGGAGTCGGTCGACCTCGGCCAGGTGGTGTGCGAGATCGGCGTGGCGCCGGTCAAGCCCGCCGAGTTCGTGGTCTTCCGCCTCGCCCAGTTCTCCGACAACACCAGCCTCGTCAGCGAATAGCCCGCGGATCCCCGAAAGGCAGCACCAGTCATGGCAGACGGCGACGCACTCTCCACCCACATCTTCGGCCTCCAGCTCGGCGCGTACATGGTCGAGTCCTTGCAGGAGGTCAGCGGGGTGACGATCGAGGAGGACGTGGTCGAGATCTCGCAGGTGACCCCGCAGGGCAAGCCGTTGCTGCGCAAGCAGCCCGGCGCCCGCAAGGGCGGCGAGATCACGGTCACCAGGGGGATGGACAAGAGCAAGGAGTTCACCAAGTGGCTCAAGGAGACGGTGAACAAGGGTGACGTCGAGACGGCGCGCCAGAACATCACCATCGAGATCATGAACAGCAAGGGCGAGACCGAGCGGCGGCTGAACCTGGTCAACGGGTGGGTCAGCCGCTGGGAGGGGCCGTCGCTCAAGGCGGGCGAGTCCAGCGCCGCGTTGGAGAAGGTGACCATCACCTTCGAGGACATCACCCTGGAGGACTGATGAGGCGTCGGGTGATCGGGCTCGACTCGCTGGACGAGCTGGCGGAGCCCGCTGAGGTGGCACAGCCCGCCGTGGCGCGGGAACCGGCGCTGCGCACCGAGTTCGAGTTCGAGCTGCCGCGCGGTTACGTGGACGCCGACGGCGTGGTGCACCGCAACGGCCGGATGCGGCTGGCGACGGCCCGTGACGAGCTGCGCCCGCAGATCGACCTGCGGGTCAAGGAGAACCCGGGTTACCTCAGCGTGCTGCTGCTCAGCATGGTGATCACCGAGCTGGGCGCGGTGGACGAGGTGAACGTCGGCGTGGTGGAGCGGATGTACGCCACGGACATCGCGTTCCTCCAGGACTTCTACCGGCGGATCAACAGCGAGGGGCACACCCGCGCCGGGGTGACGTGCCCGTCGTGCGGCAGCGGGTTCGAGGTCGACCTGGCCGGTGGTCGCCTGGGGGAATCGTGACGTACGCGGCCGACCGGCTGCACGAGGAGGTCGCGTACGTGGCCTACCACTTCCACTGGGAACGAGACCGGATCCTCGACCTGGAGCACCACGAGCGCAGGCGTTGGGTCCGCGAGATCGCGCGCATCAACACCAGGGTGAACGAAGGGGGGTGACGTGATGGGCTTCTGGGACAGGTTCCGCCGCAAGGCCGTAGCGCCTACGCCGGCTGCGGCTCCCGCTGCGGCTGCGGCTCCGGCTCCTGGGTCCGATTCGGACGGTGGCTGGCGCGCGACCCGACCGATGGAGGGGGTGATCCAGCGCAAGGGCATCGCGGTGGGTGACGGACTGCGGTTCCGGAGCGGCCTGGCGGCTTGGCAGGACCACACGTTCAGCGGCGACCTCGGCCACGCGGTCCTGCCAGGCGCTCCGGTCGGTGTGATGCACGGCCTGGCCCGGCCCACCGGCGCACCCGGCGGCTACGCGGGGACGAACCACCTCACCGTCGCCCTGCCCGACAACCCTGCTGCGCAAGAATCCCCATCCCCGACCGACAGCTCCAGCACCACCGGCACGATCACCACCCCGACCACCAGCCCTACCGCCCCGGTCGGCAAAGTCGGACAGGTCGGCAAGGTCGCCCCAGTCGGCAAGGTCGCACAGGTCGGCCAGCCCGACCAGAAGCCAACGGTGGCACAGCGGTCGCCGGCCACCTCGAAACCGGCCGTCACGCAGTGGCGGACGGCCACTCCAAACCCAGCCACTCCAACCAACCCAGGCGCTCGGGTCACCCCAGCTACTCGGCCCGCCCCGGTCGCTCCGGTTGCTCGGCCCGCCCCGGTCGACCCGGTTGCTCGGCTCGCCCCGGTTGCTCGGGTCGCCCCGGTCGCCCCGGTCGCCCCGGAGCCGATGATCGCGCAGCGATCACCAGCCACCACCCCGATTTCCCCCGCCACCCCTGCCCCAACCTCCCGCCCCGCCGACCAGGTCGCCCCCACCACGGCCGCCGCCCAACCGGCCCTCGATCCAACAGCCGCGCAGCCGCCAACCACCCCGCTCACCTCGGCCACCCCG
The DNA here is from genome assembly GCF_040656635.1 of Actinosynnema sp. NPDC049800. NCBI lineage: Bacteria > Bacillati > Actinomycetota > Actinomycetes > Pseudonocardiales > Pseudonocardiaceae > Actinosynnema > Actinosynnema sp. NPDC049800. The sequence continues at coordinate 51,401 of NZ_JBFAMT010000049.1, forward strand.
CTCACCTCGGCCACCCCGGTCGCCTCCGCCACCCCGCGCGCCTCCGCCATCCCGGTCGCGCCCCTCCTCCCGGTGGCGCAGAGGCCGACAATCGCGCAGCGATCACCGGCCACACCAGTCGTCTCGGCCACACCAGTCGTCCCAGCCACTCCAGCCGCCCCAGTCAGCCAAGCAGTCCAGACAGACCGAGCCGGCCAAGTCGCACCGGAGCCGACGAGCGCGCCGCGATCACCAGCCGGCCCGGTCTCCCTGCACCCGGTCGGCACCCCACTGACCGTGGCACGTCGGGACGTCACGCCACTGCGGCCCATCCCGATCGCCCGAACGACGAACAAACCGGCGGTGCAGCGCCGGGCCGTTCCCGATGCGGCACCGACCCGGACCGGGCCGACCGCCACCGCCACCGCCACCGCCACCGCAACCCCGGCCGCCGAGCCGACACCCACCCCGCCGACCGAACAGGCGCCGCTGGTCGGTCAAGCCGTGCAACGCGCCGAATCGCTACCGCAGCCCGGACCGCGACCCACGGCTGAGCCACCGATCGCACCGCCGGAACCGGGCGAACCCGCCGCTCCGGTGTGGCGCAGGTCAACCACGTCACCGGCGGACGCACCGACCGCCGCCACGCCCGCGCCACAGCGTGCGTCGCGGACTACGGCGATCCTGGGCGAACCGCTCGACCGCCTCCCCGCCGATGCCGTAGTCCAGCGCAAGCCGGAACCCGGACCGACGCCCGACAAACCACCGGCGCCCTCCCAAGGCAAACCAAGAACCGGACCGGTCCTGGGCGAGCCACTGGCGCGGATTCCCGCCAACGCCGTCCTACCGCACGACACCGCCGCCAAGCCGACCCACGAACCAGCGCGAACCGGCGAGATGGTGCAGCGCCGAGCAACACCACCCACCACGACCACCCCGCACCGGCCAATCGCCGACACCCCGAACCGCGAGACCGCCGGCAACCTGGACCGCCGACCTGCCGGCAAGCCCTCGGACCGCCAAGCCGACCGCACCGCCGCGGCCAGGCCACCGAGGTCCCCCGACCAGGCACCCCTGCCGGTCGTGCCGCTGACCCGCCCGACCGTGCAGCACCACCACCTCACCACCACACCCCTGCTCCCAGCCCGGCGGCCGCTGATCTCCCCCACCACCACCGACCTCCCGCCGAGCACCGCGAACCTGCCCCGAGCGGTCCCACTCCGGTGGACCTCCGGGGGTTCGGCGGCACGCCGGCCCTCGGGCAGCGGGAGCACCGGGCCCGACGTCCAACGCGCGCAGGCCAAGGGGGACGCGCGTAGGCACCCGGACCCGGTGCTGCCCGGTGCGAGACCCGCCAGAACCGGCCGGCCGGCCGTGGTCCGCCCGACGCCACCCGCCGACCCGACCGACACCGCGCACCAAGGGATCACCCACCCACCCGTCACCGCACCAAAGCCACCGACACCACCGGCACCACAGACACCGCCGAAACCGGTCCAACCGGCGCCGGCGATCCGCGTCACCACGAAACCCGCGCCCGTCCAACGCGTCGCCGAACGCACCACGACCCCGAAGCCCACCGCCGAACCGACGGGACCGGCCCACCCCGACCTCGACGACCTGGCCCGCCGCCTGCTCGAACCGGTCGGCAGGCTCCTGCGCGCCGAGCTGCGCCACGGCCGCGAGCGCGCGGGCCTGCTGCACGACCGCCGCCGCTGACCACACCCCGGGCCGACCAACCAGGAGGTACCGATGTCCGACACCCTCTTCGCCACCAGCGTCTTCTTCCGGCTCTCCATAGCGGGCAACGACCTCGGCGCCTTCCACACCTGCGACGGCATGGGCGCGCAGATGGAGGTGGAGCAGTTCGCCGAGGGCGGCAACAACGGCTTCGCCTGGCAGCTGCCCACCCGCATCACGTGGTCCAACATCACCATGACCCGTCCGGTCACGGCGGACACCGCCAAGGTCGTCAAGTGGCTCAACGAGGTCATCAAGAAGGTCGAGCGCAAGGACGGCGAGATCGTCGCCCTCACCCCGGACGGCAGCCGGATCGCGGGCTGGCAGGTGCAGGGCATCGTCCCGGTCCGCTGGCAGGGCCCGTCGTTCGACCCGTCGAGCTCCCAGGCCGCGGTGGAGACGTTGGAGTTCGCCCACGAAGGCATCGACGCGTCCTGAGACGAGGCTGACATGGCAGGCAAACCGGGAGCGAGCCTCACCCGCGCCCAGCTCGTGATCATGGAGCCGCCCGCGCAGGCCGGCGCGAAGCCGGGCGCCAAGCTGGCCACGGTGAAGTTCCAGTTCAACCCGAACACGTTGGCGCTGAGCAAGAACACCGAGTGGCGCCGCAACCCGTCCCGCCTGGCGGACGAGACGTCGATGCCGGAGTTCGTCGGCAGCGGACCGCGCAACCTGTCGGTCGACGTGCTCCTCGACGCCACCGCCACGCACGACAACTCCGTGGAGACCAGGGTGGAGCAGCTGCTCACCGCCTGCGTGCCGACCAAGAAGAGCCTGGCGACGAAGAAGCCCGCGAGCCCGTGGGTCCGCTTCGAGTGGGGCACGTCCAAGACCACGTCGTTCGACGGCGTGCTGTCGAACCTGTCGGTGGACTACTCGCTGTTCGACGTCGACGGCCGGCCGCTGCGCGCGAAGTGCTCGCTGTCGATCGAGGAGGCGGGCAGCGACACCCCGGGCCAGAACCCGACGTCCGGCTCGCGCGAGGCCCGCCGCACGCACCGCGTCGTGGCCGGCGACAGCCTGCCGCAGCTCGCCTGGCGCGAGTACGGCGACGCCACCGCCTGGCGGGTCATCGCCGAGGCCAACGACATCGACGACCCGATGCTGCTCGTGCCGGGCGCGGAACTGCTGGTGCCCGCGATGGAGGAGGCCCGATGACACCGCCCGCCGGCAAGTCGTTCCGCTCGTTCGCCGCCGACCCGATCGTGACGGCGGCCTCGCTGTCGAGCACGTGGGACAAGCGGCTGGTCAGCTGCGTGGTCGACGAGAACGTCGGCCTGCCCGACCTCGCCGTCCTGACCTACCGCGACGGCAACCACGAGCTGCTGACCGCCAGCAAGATCAAGATCGGCACCCCGTTGACGGTGTCCGTGGTGGCGGTCGAGAGCAAGGCCCGGGAGCAGCTGTTCGGCGGCGAGGTCACCGGGCTGGAGACGGACGGCGACTCGACCGGCTCGTTCACCGTCATCCGCGCCATGAGCAAGGCGCACCGGCTGTTCCGGGGCCGTCGGGTGGAGGCGTTCCACAACGTCCCGGCCGCCACCGTGGTGCGCCAGGTCGCCCGCAACGCCGGGCTCACCGTCGGCCGCGTCGAGCTCTCCCCCGTCAGGTACACGCAGCTCAGCCAGGCGAACGTGTCGGACTGGGAGTTCCTCCAGCAGCTCGCCCGCGAGCACGGCGTGACCGTCCAGGTGGACGACAAGGGCACGTTGGAGCTGCTCAAGCCCAAGCCCGCGTCCACCGCGCCCGCGTCCACCGCCACCAGCCCGTTGGTGCTCCGGCACGGCGACCTGCTGGCCCTGCGCGCGTCGCTGACCGGCTCCGACCAGGTGGAGAGGGTCGAGGTGCGCTCCTGGGACGTGGCCACGAAGAAGGCGTTCGTGGCGGTCGAGCCGGCCACCCGGAGCAAGACCGTCCTGCCCGGCTTCGGCGAGTCCGTGGCCGGCAAGAGGACCACCACGCTCGTGGCCGACACGCCCTACAGCACTCAGGCCGAGACGGACACCGCGGCACGGTCGCTCGCCGAGTCGATCAGCGCCGGGTACGCGGAGATCGAGGCGGTCGCCAAGGGCCATCCGCACCTGCGCGCGGGCGTGCCGATCACGTTGGCCGACGTGGGGCCGGCGTTCAGGGGGCACTACACGGCGACGTCGGTGCGGCACGTGCTGGAGCCCGAGCACGGCTACCGCAGCATCGTCACGGTGAGCAGCTCGCCGGACCGGTCGCTGGCCGGGTTGGCGCTGGGCGGCAACGCGCCCGGCCGCTCGCCGCGGATGCCGGGCCTGGCCACCGGGATCGTCACGGACATCAAGGAGGTCGGCCGCGACCAGCGGGGCTGGGTGCGGCTGAAGTTCCCCTGGCTGGACGACAATTACGTCACCGACTGGGTCCGCACCGTGCAGTGGGGCGGTGTCCGCGGCGGCGGCGTGTTCAGCCCCGAGGTCAACGACGAGGTGCTGGTCGGCTTCGAGCAGGGCAGCCTGGACCGCCCGTACGTGCTCGGCGGGCTCTACAACGGCGTCGACCAGCCCTCGCCGCACGACGTGCCGCTGGTGGACCGCACGAGCGGCCGGGTGAACCGGCGGTCGCTGGTGTCCCGCACGGGCAACCGGCTGGAGCTGCTGGACGGCCTCACCGCCGCCGGCGTCCGCCTCCAGACCGGTGACAAGCGGCTGGACATCACGCTGGACGAGAAGACCGGGAGCATCGACATCCGGGTGAGCACGCCGCGGGGTCGCCGGGTGCTCGGCTCGATCAGCCTGGACGCGCGCGGGATCACCGTCGACGCCGGGCTCGGCGACCTGGTGCTCAAGGGCAGGACGGTGTCCGTCGAGGCGACCACCTCGGTGTCCGTCAGCGGCGCCGACGCCTCCGTCGAAGGCCGGGCCCAGGCCGTGCTCAAGGGCGCGATCGTCCGGATCAACTGACCCGAAGGAGATCACCATGTTCCCCGCCGCCCGACTGGGTGACAAGACGTCGCACGGCGGCGCCGTCGGCACCCCGCCGCCCGCGGTGGCCGCCAAGGTGGCCACCGTCCTGATCGAGGGCAAGCCCGCCGCCGTGGGCGGCAGCCTGCACGTGTGCGTCATCCCCAAGGACGCCGTCCTGGGGCCCGCGAACATCGTCAAGCCCCGCGTCGGCGGCCAGGTGCTCATCGGCGGGGTCGTCGCCGCACGGGTCGGCGACAGCACCACCTGCCAGGCGAACGTCCTCACCGGTGCGCCGACCGTGCTCATCGGGGGCAGGTGATGAGCGAGAGCTTCATCGGGCGCGGCTGGGGTTTCCCGCTGCGGACCGGGCCGACCGGCGGCATCGGGATGGTCGAGCGCGAGCAGGAGATCACCGAGGCCATCCGGCTCGTGCTCGGCACGGCGCCGGGCGAGCGGCCGATGCGCCCGGAGTTCGGCTGCGGCATCCACGAGCACGTGTTCGCCTCGGCCGACGGCGCCACGGCGGGCCACGTCGCCCGCGAGGTGCGCGCCGCGCTGGACCGCTGGGAACCGCGCATCGAGGTCGACGACGTGGTGGTCGCGTTCGACGCCGTCGAGGTCGGCACGCTCTACATCGACGTGCGCTACACCATCCGGTCCACCAACGACCGGCGCAACCTGGTCTTCCCCTTCTACACCATCCCGGCCGAGGGGGGCGTGGAGTGATGGCGCTGCCCGCACCGAACCTGGACGACCGGCGCTTCCAGCAGCTCGTGGACGAGGCCAAGCGGTACGTCCAGCAGAGCTGTCCGGAGTGGACGGACCACAACGTGTCCGACCCCGGCGTCACCCTCATCGAGACCTTCGCGCAGATGGTCGACCAGCTCGTCTACCGGCTCAACCGGGTGCCCGAGCGCAACCACCTGGCGTTCCTGGACCTGCTCGGCGTCACGCTGTTCCCGCCGACCGCCGCGCGCGCCGACGTCACGTTCTGGCTGTCCGCGCCGCAGCCGCAGCCCGTCGTGCTGCCCGTCGGCACCGAGGTCGCCACGGCGCGCTCGGAGAGCTCCGAGGCGGTCGTGTTCGCCACCACCGACGAGCTGACCGTGGTGCCGTGCTCGGTCCGGCGGCTGGTGACCAGGGCGGCGTCGGGTGAGCACACCGACCGGACCAAGGACCTGGAGGCGGGCCGGGACGTGCGGTGCTTCCAGGCCACGCCGACGCCCGGCGACGCGACGCTGTTCGGGCTGTCGGCCGCCGTGCCGCGCTGCGTGGTGGTGCTGCGGCTGGACAGCCGGGTCGAGGGCATCGGCGTCGACCCGCGGCAGCCGCCCCTGGTGTGGGAGGCGTGGACCGGGCAGGACTGGCAGCCGTGCGAGGTCGACGAGGACAGCACCGGCGGCCTGAACCGGCCCGGTGAGGTCGTGCTGCACGTGCCCGCCGGGCACACCGAGTCCGCGGTGGCGGGCCACCGCGCGGGCTGGCTGCGCTGCCGCGTCACCGAACCGGTGCGGGAGCAGCCGTTCTACTCGGAGTCGCCGACCGTGCGCGAGGCCGAGGCGTTCACCATCGGCGGCACCACCGCGGCCGAGCACGCCGAGACGGAGACCGACGTGCTGCTGGGCGAGACGGCGGGCGTGCCGGGGCAGCGGTTCACCGCGCCGCGCTCGCCCGTGCTGCTGGACGGCGACCCGGTGGTGGTGCGGGTGTCGTCGGGCGACGGCTGGCAGGACTGGACCGTGGTGGACCACTTCGGCGAGTCGACGCCGCAGGACCGGCACGTGGTGCTGGACGCCGTGCGCGGCGAGTTCCACTTCCCGCCGGCGGTCCGAGAGGCGGACGGGACGTTGCGCCGCTACGGCGCCGTGCCGCCCAAGGGCTCGGTGGTGCAGGTGCCCCGCTACCGCACGGGTGGCGGACGGGCGGGCAACGTGGCGCGCGGCGCGATCTCGGCGCTGCGCAGCTCGGTGCCGTACGTGGCGGCGGTGGAGAACCGCGAGGCCGCCCGCGGCGGCGTCGACGGCGAGACCGTGGCGGAGGCGAAGGTGCGCGCGCCGCACCAGCTCCGGGTGCAGGAACGCGCGGTGACGGCCGCCGACCACGAGCACATCGCCAAGCTGGCCGCGCCGTCGCTGGCCAGGGTGCGGTGCCTGCCCGACGGTCCGGGCGCGGCCCGGGTGCTGGTGGTGCCCGACGCGGTGGCCGACCAGGGCGACCGGCTGCGGTTCGAGCAGCTGGTGCCGACCGAGGACGTGGTGTCGGCGGTGGCGCGGCGGTTGGACGAACGGCGGCTGCTCGGCACCCGGCTGGTCGTGGAACCGCCGCGCTACCAGGGCGTCACGGTGGTCGCGCGCGTGGTGGCGCCGGCCACCGAGGGCAACGGGGTGCGCGAGGACGCGCTGGACGCGCTCTACCGCTACCTCAACCCGCTGCGCGGCGGCACGGAGGGCACCGGGTGGGAGTTCGGCCGGCCGGTGCAGTACGGCGAGGTCTTCGCGGTGCTCCAAGGCGTCGGCGGGGTGCGGCTGGTGGAGGAGATCAGGCTGTTCCCGGCCGATCCGATCACCGGGGCGCGTGGCGCGCCGGTGGACCGGGTCGAGGTCGCGCCGAACGCGCTGGTGTTCTCCTACCAGCACCAGATCGTGGTGGTGGGGTCGTGAGCCGCGCCGCGCTCCCGGAACTGCCCAGCCGGTACCCGCTGGGCGGGATGCTGCCCTCGCTGTACGCGGCCGACGACTTCGCCCAGCGGTTCACCTCGGGCCTGGACGCCGTGCTGTCGGCGATCCTGTCGACCCTCGACAACCTGGCGGAGCACTTCGACCCGGACCTCGCGCCCGCGGACTTCGTGACGTGGCTGTCGTCCTGGGTCGCGGCGGACCTCGACCCGGCGTGGCCGGAGCCGCTGCGCCGGGAGGTGGTGCGCCGCGCCGTCGAGCTGCACCGCCTGCGCGGCACCGCACGTGGCCTCGTGGCGCGGTTGGAGCTGTGCCTCGGCGTGCGGGCGGAGGTGGTCGACGGCCCCGGCGCGACGTGGTCCACCACGCCCGACACCGCCCTGCCCCGCCCGTCGGACGTCGTGCTGGTGCGGGTGCGGCCCGGCCGGTCCGGCGCGGTCGACCGGGACCGGGTGGTGGCGCTGGTCGAGGCGGTGTGCCCGCTGCACGTGACCTGCGCCGTCGAGGTGCCGAGCGGGAACGGGGACTGACATGCGCCTGTGCACGCAGTGCGGCGCGCCCGTGCGCGACGCGGACGACTTCTGCGGCAACTGCGGCACCTACCTGGGCTGGGCCGCCGAACCGCAGGTGCCGCAGGCGCCGCAGGACGAGGCCGAGGAGCGGCCCGGGCCAGTGCTGCCGGGTCGGCCGGAGGCGCGACGACCGCTGCCCAGCGCGGTGGACGACGAGGTGGTCGTCGGGCCGCCGTGCCCGGCGTGCGGGGTCGCGAACCCGCCGGGACGCCGGTTCTGCCGCCGGTGCGCCACGCCGTTGCGCCCCGGCGTGACCGAACCGCGGCGGCAGGCCCGACGGCGGTGGCGGTGGCACGGCGACACCTCTCGGTGGCTGCGCCGGCTCGTCGCGTTCGCCGCGGGCGCGGTGCTGCTCCTGGCCGTGATCGCGTTCTACCCGACGGCGTCGGCGCTGATCGAGGACGTGCGCGACAAGACCTCCACCCCCGTCGCGATCGGGCCGACCAGCACCACCGCCACCGCCGAGGTGCCCGGTCACCCCGCGGCGGCGGCCGTGGACGGCCTGTCGAACCGGTACTGGGGCGCGACGGCCGTGGGCGACGCGGTGGAGTTCGGCTTCGCGACCCCTTACCGGCTGCTGTCGGTGGTCGTGCACACGGGCGCCGGCGTGGAGGAGCGCGCATTCACCGGGCAGGCGAGGGTCTCCGCGATGGACATGGTGGTCATCACGGCGGACGGGTCCAGCCGCACCGTGCCGCTGCCGTTGGCCGACCGGGTGGGTCCGCAGCGCGTCGACACGGCGGTGAGCGGCGTGGTGCGGATCCGGCTGGTGGTGCGGGCGGCGGCGGGTCAGGCGCAGGGGCGGCACATCGCGTTGGGCGAGGTGGAGTTCTTCCGCCGGCCTTGAGTGTCCATTGCAGACTTCAGGAAGGAGCGGCACGTGGACGTGGTAGTGGTCACCGGATCGGCGGGCCTGGTCGGTGGTGAGGCCGTGCGGGCGCTCGCGTCGAGGTTCGACCTGGTCGTGGGGGTGGACAACGGGATGCGGCGGCGCCTGTTCGGCCCGGCCGGCTCCGTCGCGGACAACCTGGCCGACGTCGAGCGCATCCCGAACTACCGGCACCACCAGATGGACGTGCGCGACGCAAGCGCGCTCGGCACGTTGTTCGGCGAGTACGGGACGGACGTGCGGCTGGTCGTGCACACGGCCGGGCAGCCGAGCGACGTGTGGGCGGCCGACCGGCCCCTGGCGGATCTGGAGGTCAACGCGGTCGGCACGATGACCGTGCTGGAGGCCGTGCGGCGGCACTGCCCCTCGGCGGTGGTCGTGCTGACGTCCACCACGAAGGTGTACGGCGACCTGTCGGACTCCCTGCCGCTGGTGGAGACCGACACGAGGTGGGAGATCGACCCGGCGCACCCCTACCACGAGCACGGCGTCGACGAGTCGATCCGGCTGGGCGGGAACCGGACGTTCGCCGGGGTGTCGAACCTGGCCGCCGACCTCGCCGCGCAGTCGTACGCGGCCCTGCTGGGGCTGCGGGTCGGGGTGTTCCGGTGCGGCAGCGTGGCCGGGGCCAGGCAGGCGGGGGTGGAGCAGAGCGGCTTCCTGTCGCACCTGGTGCGCAGCGCCGTGCGCGGTGCGACGTTCCCGGTGATCGGGCACGGCGGCAAGCAGGTGCGCGACGTGCTGGACGCGCGTGACCTGGTGGAGATGTTCTGGCACTTCTACCTGGACCCCCGTCCCGGCGAGGTCTACCACGCGGGTGGCGGGCGGGAGCGGAGCACGTCGATCCTGGAGCTGATCGCCCGGTACGAGTACCTGACCGGGCAGGAGGTGCGGTTCGAGTACGTGCCCGAGCACCGGTTCGCGGACGTACGGTGCTGGATCACCGATACCCGCAAGTTCCGCCGCGACTACCCGGGCTGGCGGCCGGCGCACGACCTGGCCGACGTCCTGCGGTCCGTGCACGAGCACTGGGTCGAGGTCGACGAGCTGGGGCTGAGCGGCTCGCCGGTCACCTCTTGACTCGCCTCTCGCCACCTCGCGCCTCTTGACCGGCGGCCTTCCCCGGTGTTGAGTTCGGAGCGCGTCTCTTCACGTCGTCCGGACATCATCCAGCGGCCGTGAAGAATCCTTTTAGACGGGCTTGAGACCGCGTGAAGCCTCGGCTCGCAGACTCGGTGGTGCAATCCGAGACTGCGGGAGGCAGCGGTGGAGCGAATCCGGGTCGTGGTCCAAGCGGCGGATCACCTGAGCATGACGGGCCTGATCACCTACCTCGGTTCGAGGCCCGACTTGGAACTGCTGGAGGGCGCCGTCCACGCGAAGCCGGACGTCGTCGTCATGGCGGTCGACCGGCTGGGGGTCGAGGTGGTGGCGCGGTTGCGCCGGGCTGCCGCGCACGTCGGCGCGCCGGTGGTGCTGATCGTCGACGAGGTCGGTGAGTCCGACGTGCTCACGGCCGTGGAGTGCCGGATCGTGGCAATCCTGCCGCGGGCCACGGTGACCGACCAGCTGGTGCTGCGCAGCGTCCTGACCGCGGCGGCGGGTGGTGGCGCGATGCCGCCGAACATGGTGGCGGAGCTGCTGCGGCACGTGCAGCGGTTGCAGCGGCAGGTGCTGGAGCCGGAAGGGGGGCGTGACCGGCTCTCGGCGCGGGAGACGGACGTGCTGCGGTTGATGGCCGACGGGTTGGACACGGCCGAGATCGCGGGCCGGCTGTCGTACTCGGAGCGGACCATCAAGAACGTGTTCTACGGCATCACCACCCGGCTCAACCTGCGCAACCGGCCGCACGCGGTCGCTTACGCCCTTCGGAAGGGGATGATCTGAGATGTCGGAGGCTCAGCCCGCGGTGAGGAAGGACGTGACGAGGAAGGACCCGGCCGCGCTTCGGCACGTGGTCGACCTGGCGCTGCGGGGCATCCGGGCCAAGTCCCGCACCCCCCACCCGGTCCGCCCGCATGGCGAGGCCAGGTGGGTGATGTCGTCGGACGGCGTCATCAACGCTCCCTCACATGACGAGACCACTACCACCGAGACCCCGGATCCCTAACCCATCCCGCTTGGTTCCGAGATCACCCAAAAGTGGCACAGGCGTCGGGGATGAATGGAAACGGTAAATTTGTTGCCGGGAAAAGAAGGTGTGGCGCGACGGCCGGAAACGATCTGCCCAGCCCACCGCCGCGCATCCTCAGCCCAACCCCACGACCGACCGACCCTCACCCAACGCCCCACCAGCCCTCAACGCCGACCCACCAGCACCCAACGCCCCCCAGCCCTCGCCCATCACTCCTCGCCGCGACCCACCGGCCCCCGCCCACCGGCCCACACCCAACGACCCACACCCAACGACGCACACTTGGCAATGATCCGTCCCTTCCCTTTGCCCGGTTGTACGGCAGCCGGTGGTCGCGTCGATCAGGAGTCGCTGAGATCACCTCACCGGATCCGCCCCCGGCTCGCACCCCGGCTCAACCCGCCTCCGCGACCCGTGCGGCGGCCCGCCTCACGTCCCACCGTGCGCCGAAACCGCGGTAGAGGTCGATCGCCTCGCCGACGACGCCCGCGGCCTCCGCCGCCTCGCCGCGCCGGGCGAGCAGCACGGCCTGGTCCTCCAAGGTCTGCGCCAGCTCGAACGTCCGGCCCACCGCGCGGTAGTGGCCGATGACGGGCACCAGGCCCTCCGGGTCCGCCGCCAGCACGCTCCGGCACCGCCGCGCCGCCGCAGCCGCACGGGCCGCCTTGGTCTCCCGAGCGGCCTCGGCCTCGCACGCTTCGACGGCCGCCCGGGCCGTCGCCTGATCACCGCACGCCAACGCCTGGCGCACCAGCTCGGGCAGCCACTGGTGCCGCAGCATCATGTCGGCGTACCGGGTGTCGAGGATCGCGCCGAGCACCGCCACCGCACCCGCGTGATCACCCTCGCGCGCCGCCGCCATCGCCTGGGCCGCGACGAGGAAGTCGCAGTTCTCCCGATACGCCTCCGTCACCAAGGGCAACGTCAGCCCCGTGGTCAGGTGGGTCTGCAGCCGCTCGCCGTCGTCCCGGTGCGCGGCGATCAGCGCGACCACGCCGTGCAGCAGCACGGGCCCGCCCTCGCGCAGGCCGAAGCCGGTGAACTCCGGATCGCCGACGACCGCCTCCAGCCGCCCCACCGCCTCGTCCCACCCCCCGAGCCAGAACTGGTGCACGGCGGCGGCGAGGTGCAGGCCGGCCACCGGCGTCCCGCGACCCGCCAGCTCGAACGCGGCCCGCAGGCTCGACGTCGCCTCCTCCAACCGGTCCAGGCACTGGAGCGTGAAGATGCGGTTGTCCAGCAACAACAGCCGCAGGTCGGTGAGGCTGACGTCGGTGCCGACCACGTCCAGTGCCTGGTCCAGGTACGCGACGGCCCGCGGGTAGTCCCGGCGCACGGCCTCGACCTGCCACAACACCTCCAGCGCCTGACCGATGGCGAACGGGTCGGCGGCCCGCTCGCCCGCCTCGATGGCCGCCCGCGCGCTGGTCTCGGCGCCGTCCAGCTCACCGATCCCCGCCCGCTGCACCAAGGCCAGCAACGACAACAGCCGCGCCCGCCACATGTCCGACAGCACGGGATCGGCCAACGCCTCCCGCGACGCCGTCACCGCCTCCTCCGCCCGCGCACCCCGGTAGGGCATGTACGCCAACGTCCACCGCACCTCCGCGATCAGGTCCGGCGACCGCAACCGCGGCAACGCCCGGCGCGCGTGCTCCTCGGCCTCCGCGTCCCGCCCGATCCGGAACAACGCGCTGCTGAGGTGCGCCATCAACGTCGCGTCACGCTCGTCCCGCGCCACCGACGACCCGAGGCAGCGCTGCAACAGCTCGACCGCCACCAACGGCGCGCGGTAGACCAGCGCGGGCGCCTGCGCGACCAGCCAGTCCACCACCCACGAACCGACGTCGCCGGACGCGGCCAGCAGCTGCTCGGCCACGTGGTCCACGGGCGCGCCGGACGCCGCGAGCGCTTGCGCGGCCTGCTGGTGCAACGCGGTGCGCAGGGCGGCGGGCGTCCCCTCGTACAGGGCCTGCCGGATGAGCGGGTGCCGGAACGCCATCCGCGGACCGGCGTCACGCAGCACACCCGCCGCCACGGCCTCCTCCAGCCGTCCGGCGAGGTCGAACACGGGTGTGCCGAGCACCACCGACAGGTCGTCGACCGCGAACTCGCCGCCGAGCAGGGCGGACCACCGCAGCACCTCCCGGGTCGGGTCGGACAGGAAGTCCAGCCGGCCGGTCACCGCGGACACCAGCGACACCGGCACGCGGTCCAACGCGTGCGCGGCGACGTCCGCGACCCCCGTGTCGACCTCCACGACCCGTTCGCGGACGAGCGCGTCGGCGACCTCGCGCAGGTACAGCGGGTTGCCACCGGCACGGGCGGCGATCCGGCGCAGCCCCGGCCCTGGCGACGCGCCGACGAGGCGTCCGACGAGGCCGGCCACCTCGGTGTCGGCCAGCGGCGCGAGGTCGAGCACCGCGCCGCCGCTCGACTCGACGTCCCGGCGCAGCCGCGCGACCTCGGCCCGGTACGGCACCGGCCTGGCCGCGCCGACCAGCAGCAGCGGCAGGCGTCGGGCCACGGTCGTGAGCCGGTGCCACACCTGGGTGCTGGTCTCGTCCGACCACTGGAGGTCGTCGAGCGCGAACACCAGCGGGCCGTCGGCGCACAGCTGTTCCACCAGGGCGACGAGCCGGTCGACCGCGCCGAACACCGGGTCGGAGTCGGCGAAGATCGACCCGGCGGGTCGCTCCTGGCGCAGTGCCCTCGCGGTCGCCGCACGCCTCGGGTCCGGCGAACGCGTCTCGACGCGCAGGCAGTCCAGCGCGAGCCGCAGCGGGAAGCGGCTGCCCAGCTCGTCGGCGACGGCGTGGGCGACCTGGTGCCCGGACCGGGTGGCCTGCTCCAGCACCGCGGCCAGCAGCGCCGACTTGCCGATGCCCATCTCGCCTTCGATCCACAGCAGCCGCCCCGCGCCGGTGGTGACGTCGTCGACCACCCGGCGCACGGCCGCCAGTTCCACGTCCCGTCCCACGAGCCCCGCGTCGGGCGGCGGGTCGACCGGCTGCACGACGGACGGTCGCCGCACGGCGGTCACCGGCTCCGGGTCCGTGCCGCTCAGAATGTGCTCGTGCGCGGCGCGCAGCCGTCGTCCCGGCTCGACCTCCAGCTCCGCCACCAGGACCCGGCGCGCGTCCCGGAACACCTCGAGCGCCTCGGCGCTGCGCCCGGACCGGTGCAGGGCGAGCATCAGCAGCTCGCGCGCCCGTTCCCGCAGCGGTTCCTCGGCCACGAGGTCGACCAGCTCGGCGACGACCTCGGCGTGCGCGCCGGAGGCCAGCGCGGCCTCGGCGCGCAGTTCCCGCGCGGTGGTCCGCGCTTCGCCGAGCCTGCGCCGCTGCGCTTCGGCGAACGGACCGGTCAGCCCCGCCAGCGCCTCGCCGCGCCACAGCGCCAACGCCTCGTCCAGCGAACGCCGGGCGGCGCCGGGGTCGCCGTCGGCGAGCTGCCGCCGGGCCTGGTCGCGCATCGACTCGAACGCCGCCACGTCCAGCCCGCCGTCCACCAGCAGCCGGTAGCCGGAGCCGACCGACACCAGCGACCGCGCCGGGACGCCGCGTGGCCGGTCCGGTTCCAGCGCCTTGCGCAGCGTCGACACGTAGGTGTGGACGCTGCCTTCGGCCGTCGGCGGCGCGTCGGCGCCCCAGACGCCCGCCACCAGCTCGTCACGCCCCACGCCACCGGAACGCAGCGCCAGCATCGCGAACAGCGCCCGCGGCCGCGAGGAGCCCAACTCCACTTCCCGCTCACCCCACCATGCGCGCACCGTGCCCAGCAGTTCGACCCGCAACGCGCCCGTCATCCCGCAGACCACCTCTCGTCCGACACCCTGCCCGCGCACCGCCGCACGTCGACCGTCACCTCACCGACCGCCCCACCCGACCGCAGCCCGTCAGCCCGCACCGACCCATCCGAACTCCTGTCCCTCACCGCGCATCCGGTTGCGCGCCCGTCGCGCGTCGTGCACCGCGCCCAGGCCTTCGTAGCCCGCCAACGCCTCGCGCAACGCCGCCTCGGCCGCCGCCCGGTCACCCCGGGCCGCGAGCAGCACCGCTGCGTCCTCCGACGCCTCCGCCAGCTCCACCGGCCGTCCGGCGGACCGGTACCGCGCCACGGCGGCGAGCACCGGCTCCGGGTCGCCCTCCACCAGCCCCCGACAGCGGGCTTCGGCGGTGGACGCCCGGCCGGGAACCCGTTCCAGCGCGGCCTCTTCGACGGACGCGGCCAGCGCGCGCTCGGCGAGGTCCGACCGCCCGGTCCGGACGGCGAGCCGCGCCACGTCGGGCAGCCACTGGTGCCGCCGCGGCAGGTGGGCGGGGTGGGCGGTCAGCAGTGGCTCCACGGCGGCGAAGGCCTCGTCGAGCCGTTCGGCGTGCTCGGCCAGCACCACCCGTGCGACGAGCAGGAAGTCGCCGTTCTCCCGGTCGGACGGGGTGACGAGGGGCAGTTCGGCGGCGGCGCGGAGGTGGTCCTCCGCCACCCGGGTCCGGCCTCGTCGGGCGGCGACCAGCGCGGCCACGCCGTGCACGAGCAGGAGCGGCCCACGTTCGCGCAGCCCGGCGGGCGGGTCGTCGCGCAGGGCGTCCGCCTCGGCCAGCGCCCGGTCCCACCGGCCGCGCCAGTAGTCCTGCACGGCGGTGGTGACGTGCGGACCGAGCCCGCCGGACCGGGCCAGGTCGCGGGCCGCGCGCAGCACGTCGTCGGCCTCGTCGAGCCGGTCCAGGCTCTGCAGCGTGAACGCCTTGTCGTCCAGCAGGTCGAGCCTCAGCGTGGTGAGGTCCCGGTGCCCGTCGGTCAGGGCCAGCGCGCGGTCGACCCGTTCCAGGGCTTCCGCGTGGTCGCGGCGGACGGTGCTGACCTGCCACAGCCCTTGCAGCGCGTGGGCCGCGGCCAGGTCGTCCCCCACGTCCTCGCCACGCCGGAGGGCGCGGTTCGCCGTCTCCTCGGCGGCGGCGACGTCGTTGAGTCCTTCCCGCTGCACCACCGCCAGCAACGACTCCAGGCGCGCGCGCCACAACGGCGGCACCGCGTCGTCCGCCACCGCCGTGCGCAAGGCGTCGACGGCTTCGCTCACCTGGCCGTCCCGGTACCGGGTGTAGGCGAGGATCCAGCGCATCCCGGCGGCCCGGTCGGCGTCCCTGGTGCGGGCCAGCACGTACCTCGCCGCGGCCTGGGGCGATCGGCCGAGCCAGAACATCAAGGTGGCCAACAGGGCGGCCAGCCGCTCACGGCGTTCGGCGTCCACTGTGGACTCGGCGATCACCGCGCGGAGCAGTTCGACGGCCGGGTCGGGCGCCCGGCTCACGAGCACCACCGCGTGCGCGACCAGCCAGTCCGCGGCCCACTCGTCCACCGTGCCCGGCGCGGCGGCCAGCTGCCCGACGACGAGTTCGACCGGTGCGCCCGCCTCGGCGAGCGCCTCGGCGGCCTGGCGGTGCAGCGCGGCCCGGACACCGGCGGGCACGGAGAGGTAGAGCGCCTGGCGGAGGAGCCGGTGGCGGAACGCCAGCTTCGACCCGCCGTCGTCCAGCACGCCGGCGGCGGTCGCCTCCTCCACCGCGGCGACGAGGCTCCCCAGCGCGCGGCCCGTCACGGTCGCGACGTCACCGAGGGCGAACTCGTCGCCCAACAACGCCGCCGAGCGCAGCACGTCCGTCGTGGCGGCGGACAGGAAGCCGAGCCTGCGGGACAGCACCGACACCAGGGAGCGGGGTAACTCCTGGTCGGCGCCCGCGACCGGCTCGGCCAGGCCGCCGACCACCCGGACCGCGCGTTCGCGCTGCATGACGTCGACGAGGTCCTTGGTGTAGAGCGGGTTCCCGGCGGCCAGGTCGGTGAGCGCGCGCAGGCTCCCACCGGGCGGCGCGCCGAAGCGCGCGGTCAGCAGCGCGGTGACCGACTCGTCCGACAGGCGGCCGAGTTCGACGACCCGGCCGCCGGCGCCGACGACCGCGCGCCGCACCTGGTCCACGTCGGCCCGCCGCGGCACCGGCCGACCGGCGGCGACCAGCAGCAGGGGCCACTGGCGCACCACCCGCAGGAGGCGGTGCCACAGCAGGACGCTGGCCTCGTCCACCCACTGGAGGTCGTCGACCACGATCACCAGCGGCGCCTCGTCGCACAGCTCGTCGACCAGGCCGATCATCCGCTCGATCACCAGCGGCACCGGGTCGTCGGACGCGCCGGCCGGGCGGCGCAGCGCCTGCGCCAACGCGGCCCGGCGCGGATCGCCGGAGGACTCGGTGACGTCGAGGCAGTCGAGCAGCACGCGCAGCGGGGTGCGCGGCCCGAACTCGTCGCCCGCCGCCCACGCCACCCGGCAGCCGGCGTCGGCCGCCCGGGACAGGCCGGTGGCCAGCAGGGCGGACTTGCCGATGCCCGGCTCGCCACCGACCCAGACCGCGCCGCCCCGACCGGCGACCAGGGCGGAGACGGCCCCGCGCAGCACGTCCGCCTCCTCCTCCCGGCCGACGAACACGGCGGGCTCGATCATCGGCGAGGCGCCGACCCGCGGCGCCGGGACGTCGTCGGCCTTGTCCTCCAACACGATCCGGTGCGCCTGCCGCAGCGCGGAGCCCGGCTCGATGCCCAGCTCCTCCACGAGCACCCGGCGTGCGTCGTGGTAGACCTCCAACGCCTCCGCCTGGCGCCCGGCCCGGTGCAGCGCGGTCATGAGCAGGGCGCGCAGGCCCTCCCGCACCGGGTGCTCGCGGGTCAGCGCGGCGAGGTCCGCGATCACGTCCTCGTGCCGCCCGACGACCAGCGCCAGCTCGGCCCGCCGTTCCGCGGTGGCCAACCGCAGCTCGTGCAACCGCGACCGCTGCGACTCGGCGAACGGGCCGGGCACCCCGGAGAGCGCCTCACCGCGCCACAACGCGTGCGCCTGCTCCAGCTCGGCCAGCGCCAGCGCCGGTTCGCGGTCGGCCAGCTCCCTGGCCCGTTCGCGGTGGCGTTCGAACCGGTGGACGTCCACGCCGTCGACCGGCACGCGCAGGCAGTACCCGGACCCGGCGGAGGTGAGCACCACGCCGGCGGACCGCTTGGGCCGCTCCGGCTCCAACGCCCGGCGCAGGCCGGAGATGTAGGTGTACAGGCCGGCGCCGGCCGTCGCGGGCGGCGAGTCGCCCCACACGCCGTCGATCAGCTCGTCCTTGGACACGGCCTGCCCGGCCCGCAGGGCGAGCAGGGCGAACACCGCGCGCTGCCGGGCGGTGCCCAGTTCGACCTCGACCCCGTTGCGCCAGGCCCGGACGGCGCCCAGCAGTTCCACCCGGACGGGGACGGGGGCAGCCGTCACCGCTTCCGCCCGCCGCGGCCGGTCGGCCGTGCCATTCGGTGGAGTGCGCGTTGTCGCCCGTTCCGATCGGGCCAGGTCGATTCCACCGGACCGGGAATGGCGTCCGCCGCGCAGTCGCCCGCCGACATCGGATCACCACCCCCTCGCCCCGACCTGCGGCAATCGGCCCGCTCGCCGATCGGCGCACGACCACCCTCCAACATAACCACAGGGAGCCACTCCTGGTCGCCAACCGTAGCGGTAAACCCGGTCGCGCCCGAAGGCGGCAATCCCGGCCAACGGACTTCCGGCAGTCGCGATATCGGCCGGTGTGCCGATGTCGGAGCAATCGGATCGGCCTCCCGGGTGATCTGCTGTCAAAGGCGTCCCAATTCGCTCCACGCAACATTTTCGACGTCTACTCGCCCTGACGAGCGGTCGACCCGAAGGACCACTGTCCGTTGTAGACGGAGCCGGGTCGGTGACAGCTCGGCCGACGGCCATGCCCGCCCGGCGACCGTGACCGGTGGAGGGTGGTGAAACCGCGGTGAAACCGTCGTGATCCGGTGCGGCGGCACCGTGCTCCGCATGACGAACAACCCCGCGATCGCGGTGACCGGATTGCGCCGGTCGTACGGCAGGCAGGTGGTGCTCGACGGCATCGACCTGCACGTGCCCGAGGGCGCCGTCTTCTCCTTGCTCGGCCCCAACGGCGCGGGCAAGACGACCGTGGTCCAGATCTTGTCGACCCTGATCCGCGCCGACGCGGGCGAGGTCCGCGTCGGCGGGCACGACGTGCGCCGCGAACCCGACCTCGTGCGGGCCGCGATCGGCGTCACGGGTCAGTTCTCGGCGGTGGACGACTTCCTCACCGGCGAGGAGAACCTGCTGCTCATGGCCGACCTGCACCACCTGGGCCGGGCCGAGGGCCGGCGACGCGCGGCGGACCTGCTCGAACGGTTCGGCCTCGGCGAGGCGGCGAGGAAGGCGGGCGTGACGTACTCCGGCGGCATGCGGCGTCGGCTCGACCTCGCCATGGGCCTGATCGGCGACCCGAGGGTGGTCTTCCTCGACGAGCCGACCACCGGGCTCGACCCGCGCAGCCGGCGCGACCTGTGGCAGATCGTGCGCGACCTCGTCGCCCGGGGTGTGACGATCTTCCTCACCACGCAGTACCTGGAGGAGGCGGACCAGCTCGCCGACCGGATCGCGCTGCTCGACCACGGCCGGATCGTCGCCGAGGGCGCCCCGGCCGAGTTGAAGCGGCTGGCGCCGGGCGGGCACGTCGAGCTGCGGTTCGCCGACGACCGCGCCCTGGCCGACGCCGCCGCCGCGCTGGGCGTCGCACCGGACCCGGCCGACGAGCCGCTGGTCCTGCGGGTGCCCGGCGACGGCGGCGTCCGCTCCCTCAGAGCCCTGCTCGACCGCCTCGACGCCGCCTCGGTCGACGTGGACGGGCTGGCCGTGCGCACCCCCGACCTGGACGACGTGTTCTTCGCCGTGACGGGCCGGCCCGTCACGGCCGCCGTTCCCCCCACCCCGGAAGCGACCACCCGATGACCGCGATCACCCTGGCCGGCCGCGACGC